>CAIKOD010000154.1 GCA_903828975.1 uncultured Methanomicrobiales archaeon
CACAGGTCACTGAAGTCAAAGGAGATGCAAAATATCCTCCCACCGGACAAGTCCAATTTATCGATGCCAATCAATTTGTCGGTATGGGGCAGCTTGACAACAGAGATGGTGAAGGTACAACAACCTTTTCCCGTTATTTAGACTTGGGAAGTCATAGTATCAACGCATATTACTGGGGTGATGGCAGTTACGCACCAAGCTCTTATCTAGGTATCCCGGTACAAGTTCAGAAGGCAATTTCAACGATTAATTTAAAAACGTCAAAAACTCCAACGGTCTTTGGGGAACCGTTTACAATCTGTGCAACCGTAATCAATCCTTCGACATTAGTTGCTAGCCCGACGGGAATTGTCAGTTTCGTCGCTGATGATTCGATTTCGTTGGGTTCAACCAAACTCATGTCCATTGCCTACCCAGGTTCTGATGGGACGGCTCAGATTCCTATATCTTCACTCGCATCGGGACCCCATAGTATAAAGGCCTCCTATAGTGGCGATAGTAATTATCAGGCTAATTCTACCATCATCACCCAGACGGTAAAAAAAGCAGATACCAGTACGACGATTGAGGCATCGAAAATTAAGGATTTGAAAAAATTGACATCGATCAGGTTAATAGCCAGAGTCAGTGTTCTCCCTCCTGGGTTGATGGGGAATAAGATGAGGGGGGGTTGGGGAAATGTTAATTTTACTTATAAAAATACAATCATCGGTTCAGCACCCGTGATCGATGGCGTTGCAACATATACCTATACCACTACCTCACTTATAGAGGCAAGACCCGCAATTAAAGCAGTCTATCTCGGCTCAGCCAATCTAAACCCAAGCACGAGCGATATTTTGGTCATAAATGCTCCATGAATCCCCCGAGCTAATCCGGGTTAGAAAATAATCTTTTTTTTCACCGGACTCAAATAAAGACTCTCTCCAATGTATCTAAATTTCCCATATCAGTATATCCGAATCGGCAAAAATGAGCGGGAGATCTCAATAGTCGCATGGGCATGAAGATTCCAAGTTGGTAATTATCGAAGGCTCCCTGATGATCCCCCGACCTACACCCTCACAGTTCAGAGATGTGAAGAAGGCAACCGGCAATTCATCATGGCATTTTATACCGATCAGCGCACAGTTCATACCTCTCAAGCAAAAACTGTTTGAAGCTCACTACCTCTTTATATAACACAACCCAAGGGGTTGCAGAACTCGTTTATAAGCAAAAAAGAAGAATCGGATTCTGGGATCTATTGTATTCGCCGGCCAGAATTTGACCCCCATTAGTCAGAAGATAGATGTCTTGTTTTATAAAGAAAGTAGGGGTTCGCTATTTGTAGAGGGGATCAGTAATAAATTAAAATGTTTGAGTTGATGGGGCTCGTGCCCCCAAAACCCCCCTGTAAGATAGTTCCGCCACCCCAGAAGGACGCCCCAGTGGCGGTTTAATAACGAATCTCAACCTATGGAACGGTTATGCTTCATTAACGGATGCTTTAGTAATTACACTGGAAATAGTGCCTAACTTTATGGATTTGATTCGTTCGTTTGTTATCTATGGAGAATCATCGATAATGTGAGGATCGGAGTATCGTTTTTACAGAAAGATCCTTATGCTACCTTGCAACTTTTAGTCCATTATTATTAGAACACAAATGTGGAATCGGGTCTGGTTTATTCATCACTAAAATGAAGCAATATTACTTGAACGATAGGATAAATCTCCTATAAAGAATATATAGGAAATCACCATCGACCAGAAATTATTAGAAAAAACCAAAAAAACGGGTGTTAGAGTTCTCAAAAAAGTTGTCAAAATACGTAATATTAACCACGGGTATACGCATGACTTCTCTACGTATCGATCCCTGTTTTGTACTCGAGGAGAGAAAATGCCTAAACCAGCAAATACCTGTAGAGTAGGTCATGTCTCTGGTATAAGTATAATGGGATAAGTTGAAAATAAGATGATCCGGAGTACCCGTATCCCCTGATCATAGTTCAAGGTTAGGTGGTGACTCTCCTCTCCCTTCTATTATTATTGCACAATCCCTGAGCACTGGTGAATGAAGGCAGAGAATATTTCCACAATAATACACACCCCACAATTCGCATTAAATTTTCTAGGTTTGGAATATTAGCTTAACTATATATCTTAGCTCAGAGAATCTATTTTCTAACGATGGCAGACCTCGATGGAGTAATAGAAGATTCATTCCGGTCGGTTAACCATTTGGGAATCGTGGCCGGGACGATAGATTCGTTGAACATTAGTAACATAATCGATGAGGTTTTACCGAAAAACCGGCATCATCACATAAGCCACGGCCAGGTAACAAAAGCCATGCTGGTTAATGGTCTCGGGTACGTCGAACGCCGGTTATATTTATATCCAGATTTTTTTGAAGAGGTTGCCGTAGAACGGATATTAGGGCCAGGAATACAAAGGAAACATTTGACAGATGATACTCTCGGCCGGACCCTTGATGCCATCGCAGCGTACGGTCCAACCGAACTATTCAACCTGATTGTTGGACGGTGTATCCACGAGTATAGTGAAGAGATTCAGCGGATTCATGTAGATACCACAAGTTTCAGTGTCTACGGGGACTATGATGACGAAGACCAAACGGAAGAGATCCATATTACGAAAGGTCATCCAAAGGATGGGCGGTGGGATCTCAATCGGTTCGTCTTAGGGATGGCCACGAATCAGCATGGAATACCTCTGTTTGTCAAAACATTTTCCGGGAATGAATCTGATAAAAAGACACTTCTTTCCATTATCCAGTCAGTACGAGAAAACCTTGATTATCATCAGAAAGTATATCATATTGCTGATGCTGCGTTTTACACCGAGGAAAACCTGAAACGTATCGGTACGCATATGTTTTGGATCAGCCGGGTACCTGCGACGTGGGGAGAAGCGCAGAAATTGCTTGATCAGGAGATCACGTTTTTACCGTGTACCGACCCCAGATACGCCTGGCATTCGAAGGAAATTGAGGTTGCAGGGAATCCCCAGAACTGGGTAATGTACCAGTCCACCGAGATGCAGGAACGTACTGAGAAGACTTTTGAAAAGAATCTGGTAAAAGAAACTGAGAAAGTCAGAAAATCACTTAAACATCTAACCTCCCTTGAATTCGCCTGCGAACCTGATGCAAGGGATGCTGCACAACGGTGGATTCAGAAACAACCACTTTTCAGATTCCTTGACCTTCGAATCGGGACGGTTATTCATCGAGTAAATCGCAAGAGAGGGCGTCCTGCAATCGATGAATCTTGTATTACCCGGTACATCATAGAATCCGAAGTAGTGCCAAATGAGGAGGCAATTGCCAATGCAAGAGAGAAATTAGGACGATTCATCCTTGCTACGAACGATCTTAATCTTAACCCCGATGATCTCCTGGCTTATTACAAGGGTCAGGGAGCTGTGGAACAGGGTTTCAGATTTCTTAAGGATAAATCTTTCAGGATAGCCGAGATTTTCCTGAAAAAACCTTCGCGAATTCAGGCTCTTGCTGTAATTATGGTTTTATGCTTGTTTGTATTTTCGCTGACCGAATACCGATTGAGGAAAAAATTGAAGGAAACGGGTGAATTTATACTCTCGCAGATCAAGAAACCGACCCAGAAACCGACTCTGAAATGGATATTTTTCAAGTTCAGGGGAGTTATTGAATTCAAAATCAGGGTAAATAACTCTGAAGTATCACGGATCGGTAATATGAAGCCCGAATTGGCCAAAATCGTTTCATTGTTGGGGGCGCCATATGAAAAATATTATTTTTGAATTACTAACTGCGGAATGTGAGCACACCATACATGTTGTAATATTCTAAAAATAGGTTAGTGAATCAGAAGAAATCGCTCACATCAAAACTGTTGCTGTAATGGTAGATCGTTCCCGAGACTGAGGAAGATCCTGAATATCCGAAACTACCCGTATCGGAAATACCGGAGTAACTTGTATGGAAACTCGAACTACCGTATGCTGGCATAGATCCGAAACTGCTGAATGAAGTTTGTGAATAGCTCCTCGACCAATTTTGTCCACCTGAACTGCCTGTTATTGATGAGAATGAAGAGGAGTGAAAGCCACTATGGCTCCCAAACTGGCTGAACGAAGTAATAGAAGAAAAGGCTGAAACAGGCGAAATAAACGTAGCCATCATGATTAATACCGCAATACATCCCATTAGTTTTTTAAATTCCATTTTTTCCACCCCAGGGTCAACAGACCTAACTCCCAATACACGCTACAACCTTAAAGACTTTTTCAATATAGCACAGTTTTGCGATATTGGGTTGTTATAATCCCTCCGCTGCCGGTATAAGACTGCAAGTGTATGGGATTCCACAGACGTCCGGATTTCGTTGTCGGTGTTTACGAACATTTTGTTCGTCTAATTTTTGAAAAAAACTGAAAATCCGGGGGGAAGTTGTGTATATATCTGGTATCTAACGCCTTCGGAAGACGATTGACAGGATCCCTGGAATCATTATTGCTCCAAGCAGGACCGGGAGGGTGGAAGCAGCTTTTGTGGTCCCCGGAACGGCTGAAACAGGCGCGATGGTCGACGGCAGGGTTGTCACGGATAAAGTGACTGCCGGCAAATCCCTGGTTAAATTCAGGTCAACTGCGCCAACCTGCTCAGTAAGTGTCATATTTGCCTTGATTATCCCGCTGGCAAGCTGTAGTGCAACCGACCTGTTGGCCTGTATACCTAAAAGCCCCGGGTCCATCGCAATTGCCCGGTCGTAGCTCGCAACCGCCTCCTGGTATTTCCCGGCATTCATCAATGCGTCTCCCTTCCCTGCTGCTGCAGACCCGTCGGACGGGTCAAGGTGCAGTACCTGATTATAGGCAGCTATTGCCTCATCAAAGCGTTTCATGGCAGACAGGACCTTCCCCTTTGTCATCCAGGCCTTTACCGAGTAAGGGTCAACGGAAAGGGACTTATTCAGGGTGCTGAGCGACTGGTTCAGGTCACCCTGCTGGTAAAGGGCTATTCCCTGGGAAACGAGGGATTTTGCAGAATCAGATACGCTGTCTGAACCACTTATACCTCCAGTGGAACTGTCTCCTGACGAATATGAGCTGGAAGTAGAACTACCCGAAGAAGAGCTGCTTCCCGAATCGGATGGGCCTGCGCTGTTGTCACCAGGTGTTGACCCTCCACTGCCGCTGTCATGGGTACCCGTCCCGTCAGACCCCGGGCTGGTATACGGGCCGTCGAGCATCGACCCCCCGTTCGGGGGACCTGGTTCGAACCCGCCGCAACCACAGTCCTCTGCTGCAGCGTAAGTCCCAATTAGGAAAACACATAATATTATCCCACTCACCACAATGATACCGGTCCTCTGGATGTTGATACGTCATTCCTCCTGCAACTAACCATGTAATCTTCTTTCCCGCATATACATATTCTGACAAGTCTATCGCCCGTTGTCCTGTCCAATTGAATAATACGCTTATTTTCAGGTAACAGAGATCGTCCAATTAGAATACTACAATAAAAAGACCAAAATATTTTGGTATATCTGCATGCCCGGTCTTTTATCAGGTGAATCTTTTTTTTCTGGATTCTTGACTTATGAGCCTGGTAGGATTACATGATCCCCCAGGTGCCTGCCTGATCTTCCGAAACGATAAAAATCAATCGGCTCTTCGCTATTATGAGTGGGTAACTATGAGAGTGTAAAAAAAATGAATTGATGGGGCTCCGCCCAAAACCCCGATTCAGAGAGTTCCGCCGCCCCCGAAGGACGCCCCGGCGGCGGTTCAGTGCGTGTTGATGCAATTGTTCATAGTAGTTCCAATATTTAGAGGGCGATTTTCCAATTCTAATGTTTGATTGTCTTTTGATTTCATTTGTTGATATCTGAAGTTCAGGTTATCTACCCACACGATTCAGCGAAGAGCCAATCAATCGATGCAAGGAAATTACTTGCGTGCCACCGTGATATACCCGCTATGGCAGACACTTGTTGACGGGCGTGTGCCCCTTTTGGTCCGTGTCATTACCCGCTCGATCAGCTCATAGGCAGTAATCTCGGGGAAGAGCCCCTCCATCGAATCCATTACCACGAACATATGCTCGAGGAACGGTGTATAACAGGCAAGGTACCCGCCGGGACGAATCAGGCGCTCCGCATGCTGCACGTGCTCCCCGGTCAGCGTCATATCAAGGTGTACCACATCATACTCCCCTTCTGCTGCGAGGAAGTCGGCAGCTACAACCCGGACATTATCAAGACCGGCATCCTCAATATTGGACGCGGCAAGTTTTGCAAAGTCAGGGCGGTGTTCGTAGCTGGTAACTGTTCCCGAAACACCGCCGAAGTATATCGCCGCGATCCCGCTTCCCGTGCCTGCATCAAGGACATCATCCTTCTTGTTCATCCCCGTGCAGGCGATCACGAGCCCGATATCCTTCGGGAGCATAGGGGCGCCGCTCCGGCGTGCATGTTCAAAAAAGTCGGCAGACCTTGGGATCTTTATAGCAAATTCATTTCCTTTATGACTTGCTACCATTGTCCCCGGGGTTGCACCCGGCAGAACGCCGAGGTCAATCATACCGAGGTCGGTAGAGAGTTGTCCCGGCCCGGCACGGACAAAGTACTTCCGGTTGTTGCCGACGAGGAGGACCCGGTCCCCTGGTTCAATCATGAGGATGAGAGCCTCATGATCGCTTCTGCAATATCGCCCTTCGTCTCAGTGAGCACTTTCTTTGCAGCCTCGATCGTCGCACCAGTCTGGTCAGCAACGAGGCGGACATCATCAGCCGGTATTTCCGGTGCAACCGGTTCGAACCGCGGGTCCCCGATGACCTGGTAGGTAGTGACCCCCTGCATGGTCATCGCCGAGACCTCGGCATTATCAAAAATATAGCGCCCCTTCGGGGTCGTGATGACAATCTGGCTGACATCTTCAATCTGCTCGACCTGCATCCCGAGCTGTTTCATCATCTGTTTCATCTTTTTCGGGTTCATTCCGGGTAACATTATACTGACCTTCCCTGCCGTACTTTTACGGCTACTCCGTAATTAAATACCAGCATCTCGGCCCCGGAGAGCATCGCTGTACCTGTCGCAAGAAGAGTATCCTCTCCCGAAACGACCAGCACCTCGTCTCCGGACCGGATCATTGGGTCTGCAGCAATAACGTGTTTTGCAAAGGCGTTCTTTCCGGCTGCTACAAACTCGGCTACCTCAGCATTGACTTCTACCCTGTAGGACGGCGGGGGGAGTGCCTTCTGCAGCCTTTCTGCACATTCTATGCTAAGTGTCAGCCTTCCGTCCTCGGCCCGGACTGTTGCCAGGCGTATCCCACCAAGGAGTACCTGGCGGATACGGCCGGTGGTGGAGAAGCTGAACTCGCAGGAATCAGGGAAGAGCTCCGCTCCAATGCTCTTACCAAACTGGTAATCAGCAATGACCCGGACTCTCCGGGCTGTGCTGTTCTCCGAGTAACTCGTTGACACGTATGACAAACCTCTCTTCACTGCCTCTTGGTATATATGCACCTGCTGCGATTTTATGGCCTCCCCCTGAGCCCCCCAGTTCCGTGGATACCCTGCTCGCGACCTCCTGGAGATCGATGCCCCGGGATACTACCCGCTCTGTCGTCCTCATGGACGCCTTTATGAGGGTCTGGTCTTCCGGGAGCTCGCACATGATGAGGATCGGTTTCTGCCAGTTCAGCTTTGAAAGGGCCATACCGGCCCCTATTCCTACTATGGTATCAGGGAACCTGTTACCGACATGGATATGCTGTAGGTGGGAGATCTCCACCACTCCTTTATCGAGGATATATTGCAGGAGTTCACGGATCACGGCACGGTGATTGGTGAGCATTTTCCTGGCTTCACGGTACGCAACCGACCGGTCACCACGGCATATCGCCCCGCCGATGTCAGGCCGTGCCCATCTTCCGCATGCGTTAAGAACGGTAGCAAACTCCTGTGCATTCCGGAGCGGTTCCCCTGCGGTTTCGTCGGGAAATAAGTAGGTCTCACAGAACAACCGGTCAAAAGGTTCCCCGTTTGCCATCAGTTGCTCAACGAGGGCACTCATGATCTTCTTTCTGTCCTCAAAAGGAAGTCCTTCCCAGATCAGGTCTCTCCTGCCATCATTTCCCGGTATGTCAATTTTTTTCAGAAACCTCCGGGCCCCGTTGACATTGTTGCTGATCCCGGTGATAAAGGGGTCATCGTTGTAACTCAGGCAGACGTGGAGCGGGCGGGTTGAAGTGCCATAGCAGTTCAGGTCATGGGGCCTGACAACGATGCTCCCATGCGACACCCCGTCATCCACAATTTCTCTTGCAGGCCCGGTAAGGCCGCAATGTTCACGAGCCATCATATCCCCGACGTTTCCAATGACGGCAATTTTTGCAAGGTCCCGGTTATCGGGATCAAGCCGGCGTGCCACAAGGTATGTGAGCCCTGCTGCGCTCAGTTTTAACAACCCGTGGGGGATGCAGTTTACCTGGAAATACCCGGTTCCACAGGGCTGGCTTACATGGTGATCGATGATGAGGACCTTTTCGCTATCCATTCCCCGCTCTTCAAGAAGGTTCTGCTGCCCGGCGCCAAGGTCGGTAAAAATTTTAAATGTCCCATCCTCTGGGACCTGGTGCATGGTGAGGGGCTCAAGCTGGCGCACAAAGACCGATTTTGTGGTAATTCCCTGGCGGGTCAGGGCCTCGGAGAGGATTGCTTCGCAGGAGATACCATCTGCATCGATATGAGAGATGATGGTCACCTCCTGCTGGTTGTGGATGATGTCCGCAGCTTTCGTGACCTCCTGATCGATCCCCATCTTACTTCATATTACGCGGTTTAAATTATAGAAACTCTCTGTTAAGGCCCGATTCTCTGTGTGTTAACGCATTTCTGTTAGTGCCTTATGCATAACCCTCGACCCTGGTCCGGCAGCCGATCATTTGATAGGTCACCGATGAAGAATCCTCTCCATATGACGTTATGCAGGGGGAGGAACCAATGACCAGGCTGAGGAGAGGTCTTTACGAGTTTCTGGAAACGGGGATGATCACTCCGGCGGGCATGAAAGCGGTTGAAATCAACGCAATTTCACTCGGATATTCCGCCGGCCAGATGATGGAGAGCGCAGGCAGGGCACTCGCTGATTTTGCGCGGAAACAAGCCCCTGAAAAAGTCGTGGTGCTTTGTGGAAAGGGAAATAATGGCGGTGACGGCATGGTGGCGGCCCGTTATCTGGCCCTTGATACTGATGTTGATACCTGGTACTATGACCAGCAACCCGTGAGCCCGGGCGTCGAGCGCCAGCGCCGCCTGCTCGGGTATTGTGATACCCCGGTATCCCGGTTCCGGTGCCGGAATGATCTCGACCCCCTCCCGGAATGTCTCCGTGATTCAGACCTTGTAATAGATGCCCTTCTTGGCACAGGTGGTGACGGCCCCCCCCGCGAACCTCTCGACACCTGCATCGCTATGGCCAATGAGTCCGGCACTCCGATTATATCAGCAGATCTTCCTACTCCCGGGATCCAGGCCAGATGGATTGTTGCGTTCCACCGGCCAAAAACCAGTGGGTCAGAGGTTGCAGATATTGGTATTCCCGTTGAAGCCGAAGTATTCACGGGGCCCGGGGAGGTCACTCTTCTTCCCCGGAGGGGTCCTGCAGCACACAAAGGCGAGGGGGGACGCATACTTGTTATCGGGGGCGGGCCTTACCAGGGGGCCCCCTATCTTGCCGGTCTTGGCGCACTCAGGGCAGGGGCAGATATTGTAAAGATAGCGTCACCTGTCTTCGAACCGGTCCCTGACTTAATCTACGAACGTCTCAACGGAACCGTCATAAACGGGGACCATATTGCCCGGCTGATTGAACTGGCCTGCCATTCGGATGTCGTTGTATGCGGCAACGGGCTTGGAGATGCAAGCCACGATGTCGTGTGTGCCGTTGCACCGCACTGCAAAAAAGCGGTGTTTGATGCCGATGCCATCCGCCAGCCGCTGCCCATTGCCGGGGAGTCAATTTTTACGCCTCATGCGGCGGAATTCACCAGAATGACAGGAAAGGTGGCCCCGGCAGACCTGGCCGGGCGTGGCCGCATGGTGCAATCTGCAGCGGCAGGATCTACAATTCTCCTGAAAGGTGCAATTGACGTGATATCTGACGGCACCCGGGTAAAATTTAACAGGACCGGGACACCTGCAATGACCGTCGGTGGGACCGGCGATGTCCTTGCCGGGGTTACGGCGGCATTGTTCTGTCACCTGCAGGGATTTGACGCAGCGACAGTTGCCGCATATGTAAATGGCATGGCGGGTAGTGCTGCCGAGAAGGCGATCGGCGGAGGTTTACTCGCAAGCGACCTTGTTAATTACATTCCACGCGAACTATTTGGCAAAGGTGTATCCAATGGTTGACTTTTCCCATATCACGGATTCCCGTGCACAGATGGTTGATATCACTGAAAAAGGTGATGTAACCCGGGAAGCGACGGCAAAAGGGCGGATTTATCTCAGGAAAGAGACTCTCCTCGCGATACAGGAAGGGGCGGTAATTAAAGGCAATGTGCTTGCTACCGCACGAATTGCAGCAACCCTTGCGGTAAAAGATACCCCCCGGATCATCCCGATGTGCCACCAGATCCCCATAGGTGCGATAGAGGTAGAATTCAGCGAAGACGTGTCATGGATTGAAGCAACAGTCCGGGTGAAGACCGTCGGGAAAACCGGTGTCGAAATGGAAGCCCTTACCGGCGTAAGCGTGGCACTTCTCACAATATGGGACATGGTGAAATCAGCCGAGAAGGATAGCGGAGGCCAATACCCTGTTACACGAATCGAAGGGATATGCGTAATGGAGAAGAAGAAAGGTGCCGGGAACAGGCAATAATAATTCTGTCCACCGGTACCCGGTACGGTACAGTCGCGTCCTGCCTGTCACGCTGTAGTTCATTTTATATCCCGTCCCGTTGAATTGTTTAGGAATACGGGATGCGTCCCGTGTAGGAATGTAGCTCTGAAAAGAGCTGAACCTTGGTGAATATCATGTCAAAATCGATGTATGCGTACGTCCGTGACGCATGGAAGAAACCCGATGATTCTCCGGTCAGTGCCCTCCAGTGGGAGCGCATGCAGGTCTGGAGACGGGAAGGAAGCGTAGTACGTTGTGACCACCCGACCCGTATTGACCGGGCCCGGAGCCTCGGTTACAAAGCGAAACAGGGCATTATTGTTGTCCGTGTAACGGTGCGACGCGGAGGCCGCAGACGGTCCCGGTATGTGCGTGCACGAAGGACTGCAAGAATGGGTGTCAACCGCCTCACCGCGGGAAAGAGTATCCAGAGGATCGCCGAAGAGCGTGCCTCAAGACGGCACCCCAATATGGAAGTCCTCAACTCGTACTGGGTAGGCCAGGACGGACGACAGAAATGGTATGAGGTAATCCTTGTCGATGGTCACCACCCTTGCGTGAAGAGTGATCGCAACCTCTCGTGGATTGGCGACGCCGTCCACCGGGGCCGTGCAGAACGTGGTAAGACGAGTGCGGGAAGGAAAGGCCGTGGTATGATGACCCGCGGAAGGGGTACAGAAAAGACCCGCCCAAGCATCCGGTCCCATGCGAACCAGGGAAAATAATTCCTTCATTTTTTCAGATACGGGCTGCCGGATGATAGCCACAGATGCGACCGTATTTCCATCCCCCCTGGGTAATACTTCGGTTCGCCGGATGGTCCTCGAGATCCGGGAGCTTGGTTTTGATAGTATCGTAGCTATCGGCCAGACAGGATGGGAAATAGATGGCTTTACCGTGATTGGCGGCACGCTGGTACGCGAGCCGCAGGTGAAAGCAGTAATTAATGCAGCACGGGCGAATTCTTCTGGTACGGGGTTACTCGTTGTGAATGCTGGTAATAATGGATTTAACCGGGCGATAATCCAGATCAAAGGGGTCCATGTAATCCGGCACCTTCACAAGACGGAAAAAAACTCGTTTGACCATATTATTGCAAGGATGTCAGCAGAGAACCATGTTGCCATCGATATAGACCTCCGCCCGCTTGTAATATCACGCGGGATCTGGCGACAGAAAACAATCCAGCGGTATAAGGATATTATCGGTCTCTGTGAACGGTTCGAGTTTCCGCTCACCCTCTCGAGCAACGCCCGATCGGTTGTTGAGTTAAAATCCGTGAGGGAGATGGTGAACCTTGCCTCCCTGGTGGGTATCGCAGAACCTGATGCAAGGGAAGCCCTTGCGGCGATCAGGGGTCTGATTACCCCCTGTGGCCCTGTGCAGGTGGTCGGATGAAACCCCGCCCCCCGACAATGCGGGATAAAAGACGGTATGTCCTTGCGAGGATAACCCCGTTATGGGTATGTCCTGAAACAAAATCCCTCTACCTCGTTGTGCAGGAAGCGATCACGTCCCTCTGGGGGGATGCCATGGCAGCCGGCATCCAGATGGCAATTGTGTATGGAGATAACGAATTCTGTATTATCCGGTGCAGGAGAGGGTGCGAGGGGTGGCTTGAGACTGCACTCTCTACGGTATCATGCGTGAATGATCAGTGTATTTCCCTCCGGAGTTATGCCGTTTCCGGCACAATTCATGCTCTGAAACGGAGGATTGAAAAGTGCAGAAAGGGTCCTGTCCCTGATGCCAGAGAGCTAATAATTGGTGAGAGAATATTCGAGGCATATTATTTCCCGGGTCAAAAAGTTGATGTATTAGAAAAGGGATTTAAAAGCCGGGAGCTATTGTTCCTCACAGAAACAGATATTGAGGAGATGTAATGCAACCACAGTATCAGATGGGTTACGACCGCGCAATCACTGTATTCAGCCCGGATGGAAGGTTATACCAGGTTGAATATGCCCGTGAAGCGGTCAAACGCGGTACTACCGCGGTAGGGATCAAGTGTGTGGAAGGCGTGGTCCTGATTGTTGATAAACGGGTCAGCTCCAGACTGCTTGAAGCATCATCGATAGAGAAGATTTTCAAGATAGATGAGCATATCGGCGTTGCATCGTCAGGTCTTGTCGGGGATGCCCGGTCACTTGTCGACCGTGCACGAATTGAGTCCCAGATCAACCGGGTCACCTACGACGAGAAGATCGATGTTGAAGCGCTATCCAAGAAACTCTGTGACCATATGCAGACGTACACACAGTTTGGTGGTGCAAGGCCGTACGGTACGGCGCTTTTAATCGCCGGTATCAGTGACGGTGAATGCAGGCTCTTCGAGACAGACCCGAGCGGGACTCTCCTTGAATACAAAGCGACGGGTATCGGTATAGGTCGTCCGGCTGCAATGAAACTCTTCGAGGAGGAATACAATTATGACGCGACCGTTTCTCATGCGATTATACTCGGGCTTAAAGCGCTCCGGGATGCAACCGAAGGGAAATTCGATGTTAATACCGTCGAAATTGGGGTTATTGAAATGAAAAACCCGGTGTTCCGTAAGATGAGCAAGGATGAAGTAGCTTCATTCGTTGAGATATTTGAAAAATAGGAGGCCCATTACATGATACCACTAGACAAGGCAGTGGTAGCGCGACTTGAGAGCCATGGCGAAAAGTTTGAGATCCTGGTAGACCCTGACGAGGCTGTAATATTTCGGCAGGGTGGAGAGATAGACCTTGAAGATGTGGTTGCAGCTCTCAACGTGTTTGAAAATGCAGCACACGGGAAGCGGGCATCGGATGAATCACTGATGAAGGTCTTTTCTACCACCGAGTTCCCTGTTGTAGCAAGAAGAATTATCGAAAAGGGAGAAATCCACCTCACTGCCGATCAGCGCAGGCATATGATTGCCGAAAAAAGAAAGCAGGTAATTACATTCATCAGCCGCAACGCGATTAACCCGCAGACCGGCCACCCTCACCCGCCACACAGGATAGAAATGGCGATGGAAGAGGCCAGGGTCAATATTGACCCGTTTAAAAATTTTGATGAAAGTGTCAAGGAAACGGTCAAAGCACTCCGTCCACTCCTGCCGATCCGGTTCGAAGAATTACGTATTGCTATCAGGATCCCGGCGGATTATGCACACCGGGCGTACGGCGAGCTCCACAGCGGAACGGTTATAGAAAAGGAAGAATGGCAGAAAGACGGCTCCTGGATTGGGGTCATCAGAATTCCTGCGGGTATCCAGGGAGAGTTTTATGGTACGGTAAACCGTCTCACCAAAGGCGAAGCAGAAGTGAAAGTGCTTGATCAAGTATATTAGTCGAGATGACAAATAATATAAGACTGAAATATTTGGGGAATATCATATGAGCAAGGCAAACCAGAAAGCGAAAGGAAGAGTCACTGGCAGTGCAGGCCGGTTCGGGTGCAGATACGGAAGATTTGTTCGTAAAAGAGTCGCAGAGATGGAAAAGATCTCACGGGCATATCACCGCTGCCCGAGGTGCGATGTAATGGGTGTACACCGCAAAGGTACCGGTATCTGGGAATGCCGCAAATGTGACTTCAAATTTGCAGGTGGCGCATACCAGCCGCAGACCCCCATCCTTCGGGTAGCCCTCAGGACGATCGAGCGCTCACTGCAGAAGGAGGCGTGAGGTCTTTTGACAGGCTCATATAAGTGTGCACGGTGCAAGCAGAAGGTGGAGATTGACGTAAATGTCCGCTGCCCCTACTGTGGTCACCGCATCCTCTTTAAGGAGAGAGGCGCGGCGATCAAAGTGCTGACGGCCAGATGACAGTTGTCACGACCTCGCGAAAAGCAGCACCCGGAGTCCGGTCTTTTGCAAAAGACCTTGCATTTGCACTTGGGTATTCGTTTTTGACCCGGGGCAAAATGGGCCTCCATGAACTGAATTCAATTGATACCTCATTTTTGATTATCTCTACTGAACCTGCAGGAACAAGGATGCAGATCTTTTTATGCGGGGAACCTGTTGCAGATTACCTCGTAAAAAATCTCACGATCGAAGATCGGACCGGTACGATGAGTAAAGAGGTTTCTGTCACTGACCAATCGGTTTATGATGTGATGAAACCATATATACGAGTGGCATTGAGCCGGGAAAAGGGCGGTACCATGATATTTGATGGGACCCGCCGCCGCCGATACCTCCTAGGGCTGACCCCCTATGGCGAATCATGCGGGACTTCGGATACCGCGTTATAATCGTGATATAAGCCGGGATAACCTTATGCAGCATAATGCGGTGTTCCGCTTCACCGGACCTGATATCGGGCATATATATCAGGCGATTGCACCCGAAACGACCGGCGAAGTCAATGCGAGGTCGCAGGCAGAGTGCTGGGTAGAAGCCCCGGACACCCTGGTCCTCGTTGTAAGTGCATCGGATATCGGCGCACTCAGGGCATCGCTCAACATGTGGCTCCGGCTCGTGAATGTTGCAAAGGAAATGCAGGAAATTATACCTAACCGTGGTGGTTGCAAACTATGAACCAGATCTCACCAAAAGTCCAGAACCAGCTTGCGATGCTGCAACAGATCCAGCAGCAGATGCAGAATGTCATGGCACAGAAAACCCAGTATGAAATGGCGCTCCGGGAAGCGAAACGAGCCGTTGAAGAGCTTGCAGACGTCCCTGAGGACGGGAATGTATACATGAGCGTCGGGACCGTGATGATGCAGAAGAAAAAGGAATATGTTATCCAGAACCTGACGGAAAAACAGGAAACCCTTGACCTTCGTATCAAATCACTTGAAAAACAGGAAAAAATGCTCCAGGGAAAATTTGAGCAGCTCCAGGCCCAGATTAAACAGGCTATCGAAGGTCCCGGTACCCCGTCTGCAGCATAATCTCAGGCATTAACATTTTTTTAAGAATTGCAGGATTGCATCAAGTTTCAGAGATCTTTTTCTCATCTCCCCGTCATATATCCCCCGGATGGCCAGTTGCCGAAAGTCTGGTGCCCATGTCACAGCGGTATGAAATCACTTGATTTCAAGTAATAAAATGTCCCATTAACCGGTGAAAAACGGGGGATGAACCCATTTTTCCGGACGTACTATTTCACATGGTGCAGGAGATTGATCGCATTGATCATCGCCTCTGCAGAAGCGATAACGATATCATCACCTGATGCACTGGCATCAAATATGCGCCCGTGCTCATCCTCTACGGCGATGGTGACATGTCCGATTGCATCAGAACCCCCTGAAATCGCCTCGATATTGAACTCCTTCAGGGTGATCCGAGCGGCAACAATCCCGAGAATTGCATTCAGCGCGGCATCAACGGGGCCACTTCCGACACTCGAGTAAACATGCTCCACACCTTTTACTTTTGCCCGGATGCTTGCTGTAGGGATTGCATGATTGCCGGTCATTATGGCGAGGTCCTCGAGTTCAATCAGCTTTTCGCCGTTTACAGTACCTGTCACGCTGCCTGCAATCTCGTAGAGGTCCCCATCGGTTACCCTCTTTCCTTTTGCCGATATGAACTTGACACGCTCTACAATCTCATCCAACTGGTCGTCCGTTGGGTTCACGTGTGCATCGGTCAGCATCTGCCGGACTGCATGCCGTCCCACATGTTTCCCAAGTGTAAGCCTCCTTCGGTGGCCAACCATCTCCGGTGTCATTATACCGGGTTCAAAGGTAGCGGAACACGCGATAACCCCGTGGGAATGGATCCCGCTCTCATGCGAGAATGCATTATCCCCTACCACCGGCTGGGTGGGCGGGACGCCAAAACCCCCGTAGCGGGATACGAGCCTGGACGTTTCTACCAGTTTTTCCAGTTTAATCCCGGTACCAATACCATAGATTGCCTCAAGGACCATGACGGTCTGCGCGAGGTCAGCATTACCGGCACGTTCACCGAGTCCGTTTACCGTCACCTGTACCTGGGACGCCCCTGATTCCACCGCGGCAATGGTATTCCCCACTGCAAGGCCGAAATCATTGTGGCAATGCACATCAATCGGACAGGAAACTTCGGACGCAATTTTTCGGACAAGGACTTTCATAGCAGAGGGGGTGATCACCCCGACGGTATCGGGGACGTTTATGACCGTTGCTCCCGCCTCTGCTGCCACCTGGAACACCTTGACGAGGTAGTCCCAGTCAGTCCTGGTTGCATCCATTGCAGAGAACATGCACAGGTCACTGTGGTCTCTTACATAACCGACGATCTCTCTCGTGATATCCAGCACTTCTTCGGCACTTTTATGGATCGTGTGGGTACGCTGGACTTCGGAAGTCGGGATGAAGACATGGACCATGTCCACGTCACAATCCAGGCAGGTATCCACATCCTCTTTCTTTGACCGCGCAAGGCCGCAGATCCTTGAATCAAGTCCCAGGGCTGCTATCGCCTTCACGGTCTCACGTTCGGCTTCTGAAGATGCCGGAAACCCTGCTTCAATTGTATGGACTCCGATTGAGGAAAGCTGCCGGGCTATATCGAGTTTCTGATCAAACTTAAAAGAGATACCGGGCGTTTGTTCACCATCGCGTAGCGTGGTATCGAAAACAGCAATTTTTTTTGGCGCATGGCTAGCGACAAAGAAGACAATTCCCCGCAGGGACCGTTCGTTCTATCATGCTTCCCATATTAGGTATCCACTGATATAAAATGAATCCTAAATAAACTCCAAAAGCTACCCTCAATATCGATACGTTTAATACGATTATTTCCCCTATATAATGAGCGCAAGACCCCGCCTTAACTCAGCCTGGTAGAGTGCGCGGCTGTAGTATGGTTTGCCGATTGAGGCAACTGCGCGGCTACCGCGATGTCCCCGGTTCGACTCCGGGAGGCGGGATAATTTGTGCGAAAAAACAGAAGCCCAGGTAGTGTAGCGGCCCATCATGTCTGCCTGTCACGCAGACGACTCGGATTCGAATTCCGACCTGGGCGTTCTTATTTTATGGTTATATCTGATATTGTCCTGTATTTTTTTATATCAATACCTGGACGGATCCCGGACCGGGCAGGATCACATCAAGTCTGTTCGTATAATTTGCCAGGCGTCGTTCTTATGGAATTATATAAACCGGATGCCCAACGTATCATTGGGATAGGAAGAGTGCAAAATGGTGCCTGGGCAAAACGTTCGAATAATTCAGGTAATGGTGGTTATTTTCATTACCTGCTGTTTCATGGCGGGAACTGTGAGCGCTGCAGACCCAATTGTGACAGGGGTTAGTCCCTCTCCAGGTTGCGATCAAAACCAGTCTGGTTGGGTATTCGGAGGGACCTGCAGAGGAGGAAGTGCGATGATTACCTTTGGCATGGCGGGAGCCGGTTTCTCCGGGACACCCACGTCAGGCCCGGCCCCCCTGCGGGTGCAATTCAATGCTAATTCCGGACCCGGAACCGCCACATGGTCCTGGGATTTCGGAGATGGGTCCTACGGTTCAGGGACGAACCCGGTCCATACCTATACTACCCCGGGTAGCTATACGGTGAAACTTACGGTGAGACAGGGCCTGGCAAACGTGGATTACCCGGCTTCTGCGTATTTTTCGGCGGCCGGGGAGAGCACCTGGCAGAAAGAGAATATGATCCAGGTAACCGGGCCGATTAGCACGGGTAACCTAGTATCATCAGGTCCGGAAGCGGCAGTTTCCGAGGCGGCCGGGCTTATCCAGGCAGGTACAACCGGACCGGTCAACCTCGCACTTCTGTACCAACCCGGGACGTACCAGCCGGTAACCCTACGTAAGGCCCATCCTCTTAATTTCCAGGGAATAAAAATATCCCAGGGGGCACCAGCACCAGTCCTTGCTGTATGGAGAACCGCGTCCCTTGGAAACAGAAGATAAGTGCGGACAATGGTACCACCGGGGTCCAGTCATGAAAGCAGTTATTGACAGGATTGAGGGTAGTATTGCCGTCCTGGTCCTTTGTGAGGAACGTGGGACTGTTATCAGGTTGCCGGAATTTTTATTGCCTGGTGCACGGGAGGGTGATATTGTGGATCTGCTGGTCACGAGGGATGTGGCAGGAACGGCGGCTGCAAGGAAAAAGAGCAGTAACATGATCGCAAAACTGGACAAAAAAAAATCTGCATAAGTGCTGCCTGGATGGGGACTTCGGAAAACCCCCGGGATTTTCACTCAATAAAAGATATATGCTGTTGGCGCGTGTACCATAATTATAGGAATCTACCTGGGCCAGTCATACGAGGATGTCAGGCTGACCCTTTATGAAAACCGTGAAAAGTCCCTTTGAAATATTAAAAAAATGGAGAAAGAATACGATGGAAATGAGTGGTATGAAAAAAAAAGTCGTGTGTATGGTAGTAGTGGCCCTCATGTGTGTGGTATTGTTGGCGACGGTATCCGCAGCAACCGTGGACTTTGGAAAGAGTAACCAGCTATTTACCCAGAAGGGGATCGTATCGCAGGTCACCCCGGTATACTTAGGTAATACGGATACGGTAAAGGCGGTGCCTTTCTATTTGCATCCGAAATTCTCTCCCATTATCAGACAGTGGGCATATACCCCCTATATCCGAATGCCGGTTTCTTATTCACCTATTACGCCTGTACCTACACCGGTAAGTTCTACTTCCTCGCTCGGCGGCCTTATCATCCGGGGTGGGGATGCGGGTGGGGAATGGATCAGTTTGAGGTCTAATTTCTATAATCCGAGCATGCCGATATACGATGGCAAATGGCATATTGATGTCGGGACAACCCCGGCATACTGGGAAAACATGATATTACCCGGCTCTTATACAATAAAGATATCAACGGGCATGGGACTAGTCGGTGTCTATTATTGTCAAACGGTGACTGTGGTGGCAGGACAAACGACTGTAGTACAGGCAAAC
This sequence comes from uncultured Methanomicrobiales archaeon, assembly GCA_903828975.1. Classification (GTDB taxonomy): domain Archaea; phylum Halobacteriota; class Methanomicrobia; order Methanomicrobiales; family Methanospirillaceae; genus CAIKOD01. Next base: position 19,776 of record CAIKOD010000154.1, read on the forward strand.
GGCGCGTGCCCGTTTTGTAATGTCACTTGTTCATCCTAAAAATAATACCTTTTTTATTGATTGATTATATAAAATCGGTTTTTCAAACACTATTACACTGAAATTCAAATAGTGAAATTCTGTAGACAGGAGGGGGTTACATCCCCTCCCTGCCCCCACACCCTTTAAGAAATTCATTGGGCAGGGTTAACCTAGGGGACTGTTTAATATTTCCAGAAATTTCAGACCTCTCAACCATGGTATTAATCAGCCTGTTTTTATCGCTTATTGCAGATTTCAGGGGTCCAGGTAATTATCCTCCTCCTGTAAGATCAGGCCATTGCCAGGGGTGCAGCGCTGGTGTCTTGCGCTATGACAGACTGAATGGAAGCTGAAAAACCAACCCCTGCCTTTCAATTCATGAGTTCGACTTGTTGGGCTTGAAAAATTTCTCTACCTATCTATGGTATCAATGCTAGGGGCAATTCCAGTCACTCAAGCCTCCTATTAATCCTTTTAATATACCTTTGAATTCCGCCATGGGGCTGTGAATACCCTTTGTCTTGTATATCCTGGTTAAACGTTCTCCAATGAATTATAAACTACATAATGCTATATGTAATCTGAATATTTTCTGGTTGCCAAACGTATACCCTTCAAGTTTAACACTCCCATTTTTCATGAAAATTTTTGATCCAACAACGCAGCGGGTGTAAAAAAATGGCCTTTCAAATTTTCATTGCTTTGGTGCAAAGCCATCTGGCTTCATGAGGTTTTTTTTAGAAAAAAATTACCTCAGGTTTAAGTTTTTATACCTCTCCAAAAATCTACGAGGGGCACTTGGATTTGCGGACCTAAGTATTTTTTCTCATTCCCCCTTTGCCCGACTGAGTCCCTCGTATCGATCAAAAGGGGTATTCCTGACCGGGGACGCAAATAGGATAATCCCTAGCAATTGCATCCTATCCTGGTTGTCCCGGGAGAGGGCAGGGAAGGTCAACGATCACATTCCATGAATACCGGATCATGATCGGATGAATAGTATTCTCTTCGAAGAAGAGTGGCGGTGATGTATCCGCCCTTGCCTCCGTAACATTTCGGTAATTTTTTTAGGCTCTTCGCTATTATGAGTGGATAACTATGAGAGTGTAAAAAAATGAAATGATGGGGCTCCGCCCCTAACCCCGATTAAGAGAGTTCCGCTGCCCCCGAAGTACCCCCCCCAGCGGCGGTTCAGTGCGTGTTGACGCAATTGTTCATAGTATCTCCAATATTTAGGGCGATTTTCCAATTCTAATGTTTAATTGTCTTTTAATTTCATTTGTTGATATCTTAAGTTCAGGTTATCTACCCAACGATTCAGCGAAGAGCCTTTTTTAATACCTTTCCGTATCCCTTTCAACACCTGCACCCCTGCCCGCGAAAATCGTTTAATTTATCTTCCTTTCATAACCAATTAGCTGAAAGTATTAGGGTAAGCATTGGAGGATTTGAATGATATGACAGGGAAAACAGAGGATATAGATAATCAACCGGTGGAAGATAATATTGAGAAAGCCAAGGGTGAGATCGCCAGGAGTACGCAGGCCGGGAATGACCCTCAGGTCCGGCTATACGGAACCCTGCTCCTTGGACAATTAAGAGAGTTTGAAGGGATAGATCCCCTTATTCAGGCCATCCGTGACCCAGATAAAAAAGTGCGGGCCCAGGCAGCGAAAGCACTTGGTGAAATAGGTGATCCGTCTGTAGATACCCTGACCCGTCTTATGGATGACCCTGACTGGAAAGTCCGCTATCGTGCTGCAGAGGCACTCGGAATGACCGGGTCGGAAAAGGCTGTTCCATTTCTTATCACTGCGCTTCTTGACCAGAAAGATCATGTTCGTTACATGGCTGCAAAGGCGATTGGTGAAAAGGGGTCCGGGATTGCCGAAAAAGCACTCATTGCCAGGCTGGGAGATGAAAATGAATTTGTACGAAGAAGTGCGGCAACGGCTCTTGGAAAAACCGGTGGCATTGCCGCGAAGGAAGCGCTACAAAATTCCCTGGTCAAAGAACCATCGGGAGAGGTCCGCGATGTTATAGGATCTGCGTTAGAACTTCTCGAAAAAAAGGCGGTGTGAGTTTTTTTAACACTTGTTCCAGGGGGCCCGGGGTAACAATGGGATTACCTGATTTTTGTACCGGGTTCGACAGGGGTTTCCGGTTTCAGGAGGGATGCACGGTCCCCGGCGGCAAGGACCATTCCCTTGCTTTCAATCCCAAAAATCTTTGCTGTTTTTAAGTTAACAAGTACGACCACTGTTTTTCCTACCAGATCGGCAGGCTTATAAAACTGGGAAATCCCGCTGACAATCTGCCGTGTCTCGGTGCCGATGTCCACCTGGAGTTTGAGAAGTTTACTCGATTTCGGGACTGCCTCCGCCGAGACAATCGTTCCTGTCCTGATATCCAGCGCAGAGAAATCTTCGATCGTGATCTCTGGTACCTTTTCCTGCGGTTTTCCGGCGGCAAGGACCCGGCTGGCCAGGAGGGTATCCAGCTCTTTTAGTAATGCATCATCAATCTTCTCAAACAATGGCTTTGGTGGTTCCAGTTTTCCTGCGGTTAACCCCAGGACTGATTCACTGACCGGGTGATCAGACAAGTTGTCCTGGTACCCGAGCATTGCCCAGATAGCACCCGCCTTGTCAGGCATTACAGGTTCTATTATCAGTGTCAGTGCTTTCACTATCTGGAGGCAGTTCCTGATGACCTTCCTTGCTTCATCCGTGTCGGTTTTTATTAATTTCCATGGAGCATTTGTCTGGATGTAGTTATTACCCAGTGCGGCAAGCCCCATCATCGCATCGACAGCATTTTTAAATTCATACTGGCGGATTGCCACATCGACGGTGGTAAGGCATTTATTAATTTCATCGGTTATCCGGGTATCTGCCTCCCCTTCGGGAATTCCCCCGTACTCCTTATGGGCGAAATACAGTGTCCGGTAGACGAAATTTCCGAGCGTGTTGACGAGTTCGTTATTTACCCGCTCCTGGAATACCTTCCATGAAAAATTGAGTTCTTTTGTGTGGTTGGTATATGAAAGGAGGTAATAACGTAGATAATCGGGAGAAAGGCCTTTATCCAGGTAGTCCTCGTTTGTCCAGACCACGTAACCCCGTGACTTTGAGAATTTATGGTCATCCACTTTTACCATGCCACTTGCCACGATGGAATGGGGAATACCATATCCAGCTCCTTTGAGCAAAGCAGGCCAGAAGATACAGTGGTGGTAGATGATGTCCCCGCCGATGAAATGTGTTACCTGTGTGTCACCGCACCAGTAGTCTTTCCAGTCTTTGCCGTGCCCCTTCGCCCATTCTTCGGTAAACGAGATATATCCAATCGGGGCATCAACCCAGACATAGACCACGAGGTCCTCTCTCCCGGGAAATTTCACCCCCCAGTCAAGCGTCCGTGTGACACACCAGTCGTGGAGCTCGTCCGTTACCCAGCCAAGGGCATAATTGCGGGCATTGGAAGTCCCTTCGAGGGTATCGAGGTATGAGAGCAGGAAATCTTTGAATCCGCTCAGTTTGAAAAAATAATGTTCCTGATCCCGGAATTCAGCCCTTGTGCCGCACACGGTGCAGGTCGGCTCTTTTATTTCCCCGGGTTCCAGGTGGCGGCCGCACCCCTGATCACATTCATCTCCCCGTGCTGGAGTGTTGCAGTGGGGACAGAGGCCCTCAACGTACCGGTCAGGAAGGAACCGTTTACATTTCGTGCAATAGCTCTGGTGGACTATTTTTGAATAGATATAGCCATTATCAATCAATGTGTTCATTATTGACCGGGTCCGCTCGTGGTTCGTCGGATTATCCGTCATACCGAAATGATCAAAAATTACATTAACACGCCTGAATGTTTCAAAGAAATGCAGGTGATATTTTTCGGCAAGGCTTCGCGGTGAAACGCCTGCCTCTTCAGCACTTACTACTACAGGGGTCCCGTGATTGTCGGACCCGCAGACGAATACGACCTCCTCGCCCGCTCTTCGCAGGTACCGGACATAAAAATCCGCCGGAACATAGGTACGGAGATGCCCGAGGTGACAGGGACCGTTGGTATACGGGAGTCCGCATGTCACCAGTATTGGTTTCCTGATCATCACACTATTTCTTGAAGTGATGATATAAATAAGATGATACAATGAGCAAAAAGATAAAATTTCAGACCTGTTCTCTTGGATCAGAGCCGGATCCAAGCCTGGATAAAGGTGAACTGGTCAGTTGGATCCGGTCAAGGGCCGGTCTTGGCGGAGACCTGGCCCGCTACTGGTTTCAAAAACCCCTGAGCTACCAGCGGGAGGCCCAGGTCGACGTTCCCTGTGCCGGGGGGGTATTCTACGGGGAACGCCTGCGGGAATGCCTCGCAGGGCTGGATAATGGAAAAATTGTCGGAGAGCTGGGGCTTGATCCCGGCCTGTTGAAAACAGATATCGGGGAGGCAGTCAAAAAACCTGATCCCCTGTGGGTCGCAATACCGGGCCCCGGAAAGCTTGGATTTACCGACAAGTACTATGGGGACCCTGAAGAGGCCTCAAGAAACCTGTATTTCTTGTTCCGGCGGCTGATGCGTGAAATGCGGGATTCAGGGGCCGATGGTCATGTCCTAATCTGCGACCATGTTGTGGAGGAGGAACTTGAAGCATTATGCGGGAAAAAAATTCTCTTTTATTTATCAGACCCAGATCAGGAAGGTCTTGAACAGCTCCTTGAACACCAGAGGACGATTGCAGTTTCAGGTGCTGCTATTGACCTGGTCGTGAGTCTCAAAGAGGAATATTCCGTACATAACCTGATACTCATCGATCCCACAAATACCGGGCTGGAAAAATCGTTAGAACACTGGGAAAAGGACCATATTAAAGCCGGGGGTTACTGTATTGATAATTGTGCAGAATACTGGAAAAAAATTGTAAATACGGCGAATTTCCAGGCGCCGTCAGAATGATTCGGCAATTTCTGTAAATTTTTCAAAATGATGATTTTTTCCAAATAATAAGAATAAAATCCTGTCTTTCCATGTAAAATCGAAATTACCCCCGGCAGCGTGCGGGTGGCCTCCACCCCGGTACTCCCTCGTAATGAGGTGACTTACCGGTGGTACAGACCGCAGGGAAAATCTCCCGCCCCGGGAAATTATTACTTCTATGTCGGTACCAAGGGTTTTCCTGATATAGGCCGCGGTCTCACTCGGGTACCCGAAGAGCGGGGCAAATGCAATGTTATATTTCTTCCCCATTATCACCGCTTTCCGCCGGCTTTTCTCCATCATCTGTTCCATTTCCTGCCGGATATCGTTGTACTCTCTCTCTATCAGGGGATCGGAAAAAACACCGTTTTTAAGACAGTCACGCACATGGGTAAGATTTTCCCGTCTCTGGAGGACCTGGCCAAGTATCGCCGCTCTCGGGTCTTCGTTTTTCCACAGGTCGTAATCACAGACCACCCTCGCAACTTCCTGTGCAACAGGGTTGTCAGGTTGCAGGTCTCCCGCACAGATTCCGCACCCGCACCTGTTCGTGTCAATATGGAGGAGGTCTACGCTTTTTTCAACAACGGCGACCTCTTCATCTGTCCAGCGGTGGTGATCACGCCATTCAACTTTCCAGTTGTTAATTTTTAATTTTTTAACTGACCTTTCTGCGCCCCGTGGAAAGCCGAGATCGCTGATGCTGATAAGGTCACCGTTGCCAGGGAGATCTGCGATCGCATTCAGCAGGAGTGGAAATTTTCCGACAGATGAAAAAATGGAGTCAATCTCTCCAAATTTCATGCGGTGAATGGCATCGGCACCGGCGGCATCAAGGTCGTTATGCGTCAGGTGAATTACATGAGATGACCTGTCCCTGGCAAGGCCGATCTCTGGCATTTCCTCTTCTTTACCCTTCATAAACCTGATACCCATCCCCAAAGGATCCAGCATGCAGATATAAAAAAGGATAGGATCTCACGTTGTTTTGTCAGAATGCAAATCATTTATTAATCTTTACGTTAAATATATAATTCCGCGCCTTAGTAGCTCAGTTTGGGAGAGCGCCAGACTGAAGATCTGGTTGTCCCCGGTTCAAATCCGGGCTGAGGCACTGTTAATTGAAGGAATATTTGAGCATATTTTACGAATTAAGGCGTAATTAAAGTTTATTTTATTATTAATTTCATCGATCGACCCCCCTACCTTTATACACCAGGGCCCCAGCAACTGGGCAGACATCTGTGCACCGCCCGCAGAGATAACATTCCGCTTTTCCATCATCCCGCTTTGCTTCATCCGTCGGGCACGCCTTTTCGCATTTTTTACATTCGATACAGGTACTGGTCCGGTGTATCTTGAACGCGGCCTTCCATGCACCGAGCGATAACAGCACCGCATAAGGACAAATAAGGCGACAGAACGGGCGATAAAAGGTCATAGACAGCAACAGTATGATAATGAATACGAATGTCCCTGCAGTCAATGCAAGGTAAAAGAAATCCCTGATGCCAAAAAAGGCGAGTAATGAGGCTGAAAATAGGAATGCCATCACGAGAAACAGGACAAAGAATACCGCTCTTACTCCCATGAACACCTTCTTCGGCCGCAGGTTGACTTTAGGAACCGGTGCATGGGAGGCAATCTCCTGTATGGTCCCGACCGGACAGATATATCCACAGAAGAACCTTCCAAAAACGAAGGTCAGCAACAAAACAACAGCCAGTCCGATAACACCGAAAATGAGCGGTGCACCAAGTCCCTGCACATCACCAAGTACCAGCTGCTGGAACTGCCATGGGGCTACCGGTGAAAATATGAGAAAACCCAGTGCAACTGAAATAACAAGAAGAAGCCAGGCAATTTTCTGTCGCCATCGTCCGGAATACCAGAGGTAGGCAATAACACCAATCATAACCAGGGCGTAAATAAACCCTAATGCTTTCGGAATCTGTGAAAATACCATAGAGTTTCTCTCTCCGTTTTTTGCCCGCTTATGCCGGGACCGGCAAAACACCCAGCTGCTGCATCAGTCCCATTAAATTCGCTTCACCCCATAGCTCAGTAATCTTCCCTTCTTTTACCCGGAAAATCTCAATGCCTGTCATGGTGATAGCCTTTCCTGTAGGAGGAAGTCCCATAAATTCTCCTTTGTGCATGCCACGTGCCGTGAAGCGGGCTGTAACCTTATCCCCATCCGCCATAATGTCATCGATAGTCACGTTCAGACCGTGAAATGCAGCTCGGCAGGTTGTAATGACATTATTCATCGCCTCGATCCCGGGACCGGGCGTCGGCAGGGGAGTATGCAGGGAAAATTCAGGAGCAAGTATTGCATCTGCTGCGGTAAGGTCGCCTTTCGATGGTCCGACTTCAAAAAATTTGCGGACCATTGCGATGTTCGCTTTTTCGGTTGCTGTTTGTGTCATGCATTATGCTTGACAGATAACTATTTAATTATGTTGTCCCTTACAGAGTAACAAATGGATCAAGCAATTGAAAACCTTCTCCAACTCGGACTCAAAGAATACGAGGCTAAAATTTACGTGGCCCTTGTCGGACTTGGGGAAGCAAATGTCCGCAGTATCCATGAAGTCAGCGGAGTCCCACGCCCGCGGGTGTATGATGTCCTTAATGCGCTTGATGCCAGGGGATTCATTGAGATACGTCAGGGAAGTCCGCTGATGTACCAGGCAGTCCGACCGGATATTGTAGTATCCTTCCTAAAAAAAGATCTCGATACTGCTGCGTTTGAAAGTGTAAAGACACTTGAGGCGTTGTCCGTGAATGTCCGGCAGAATTATTCGCCGATCTGGTACGTTCATAGTGACTGGACTATCCAGCGGAACCTTGAGAGATTAGTTGAGGGGGTTACCCGTTCACTCATTGTTCTCTGTTTCAATGCGGAGACCCTTGAAAAATTCCAGGATCCGATCCTCTCAATCGCAAAAGACCGGGAGATAAGAATCCTGTTCCCTAAAGGTAGTGCAGACGCGGTTTTCATACGTGATGGCATCAGGTATTTTGAAGTCGGGCAATTCAGGGGCTTTTTCGGTGAGAATATTTTCGAAAAAGTATTTTCCGTACCGATCAACCGTGAAGGTGCGATATTTAGGCTGGAGTGTATCCTTATTGCTGATGACCAGGAATCGATGCTCATATACTCGCAGGATGGGAACCGTATGGCCGTCATTATTACGTTGCCTTTCATCACCTGTGTTCAGAGCAGGTTATTTTCAGAGATGATTGAACATGCACACGAAATCGTACAGGATGAGGGGACCCATAGTGAAGGTAGGAAAATGACCGGAAAAAGACAACGAAAGAAACAAAATCAACGGAGTCGTGAAGCATGATGACAGATTCTACAGAAGGAGCGATTCTCCAGCGGGACGGGAAGACCTACGCGGTTACCACGCGGATACCTGCTGGCATTATTACGCCCGAACAGCTCGAAACCATTGCCAGAGTCGGGCGAAAGTACCATGTGCCAGTCCTGAAGGTCACATCAGGCCTGAGGGTGCTACTTGCCGGGATTCAGCCCGAAGATGTTTCCCGGGTATTTGCTGACCTTGGCCCACTTGCCAAACCTGAAACATCCCCCTGTGTCAAGTTTGTCCATGCCTGTATCGGCACCGATATGTGCAAATACGGGAAACAGGACTCGATTGGACTTGCCAGGACTATTGAAAATCAGTTCAAAGACCAATCCTTCCCGGCAAAGATCAAGATCGGGGTTTCCGGCTGTCCCCGCTGTTGCAGTGAAAGCCATACACGGGACATCGGGATCATCGGGACTACAAAAGGCTGGATGGTCTTTTTTGGTGGTAACGGTGGCACACGACCACGGTTCGGTGATCTTATTGCATGGGACCTTACTGCCAATGAGGCGGCGGATTGTGCACAACGTCTTTCAGAATATTACCGTAGCCATGCAAATAAGCATGAACGTACCGCACGGTTTATGGAACGAGTTGGAATCGACACGTTGAAATCGGAATTACTTACGTTAATTCCATACATTCCTATAGAAAAGGTGAATTAAACATGAAAATTACTGAAGTTGCAAATGTTGTATCAGGGCCTAACCCCCACCATGTAGATGCACGTAAGATATACGAGTCCCCCCATGCAATAGCCGTAGTTATTACACTCCAGCCTGGGGAATCGCTAAAAAGGCATTCTACTCTGGTTGATGTCTTCTTCTATGTGCTCGAAGGCACAGGTATTGTTGAGATCGGTGATGAGCAAAATACCGTTGGCAAAGATATGCTGGTGGAGAGTCCTGCACGGATCCCACACCGGTGGCTGAATCAGAGTAAGTTCGTGTTCCGGGTGCTGGTGGTCAAGGTACCTAAACCCACCGAAGAGACAAAACTGCTCTGACCGGCCAAGCAGGGGAGTAGGTTTATTCAGCTGCCAGGAACAAGCGGAGCGTGTCACCCATTGAAATTATGGTGATCGTAGCAGTTATGGATAAACTCCTGCTTACGGTGCTGACTTGCGTTCAGCGGCGGTTTGAGGTACCCGATCTCAGGGGTCTGCAGGGCAGGGCAGAACGGACAGAGGGCAGCATCGACATCGTTTGCCTTCTCCCGGACCGGGCAGTAGTACACCCCGTAAATGACCTCGACTTTGTCCCCGCCAGGGAACGGCATCCCGACCGGGTGGCCTGGGAGTCGCTGCACGAACATGCAGAAGCCTGCGAGCAGGAATTTCAAGAACCTCAACCGGATGACCTGTTCCTCTCCCCCCGAAGAGCACTGTGCCGCAACCATCTTCCAGTAATCACCCGCATTCACTGCAAGGGATTCCCCCATTTGGGCGAAATTTTTAAGTTCATGCATTCGCCTGATGGCCTGGTAGGTCCCGTGAAGGTGGCCGGTGATTGTCTCCTCCAGTTTTCTCCGGTAATCCGGGTTGAAGTCCTGGATCGTATCAGAGAAATTCCACCGCATCTGCTGCAGGTCGCGGGGCGAGTACATCAGGGCGATAGCTGCAATGGCCTGGCCGAGCTCGCCCCTGGTCTCCTTTGACCTGAGTGTTGAACATTCACCTGCGATCTGTTTGCGGTCCATAGTTGGGGGCTCTGTATGTGCGGAAGAGGTTTAATTATATCAGTCTTATCCGCCAGCCAGATATTTAAAATTTGAACCTGGCAGGTTTTCTCGGTGAAGTAAATTCCACAATCTGGATGGAGACGAGGAAAAAATAATGTGATTTGAACATCGGTGTTATGAATGCCGGCTGGATAATTGACAACCACCCCCATATCACAACCGGCGCGGAAGATTGACGATGATACCGTATGTTTTATCATTGAAAACGACTGAAAATGCGAGGTGTCGAAAATAACCAAAAATTGTAAGAGTTGTCATGTCAAGGCATTGAACTAGACGTGTCCCCAATCCGGGCTGAGGCACTTTGATTAATTAGGCGAATATTTGGATTTTATTAAGATTTAAGATATAATTTTGGCGTATTTTCTAACTATTTTTCATAATGTTTAACGAAAGAGTAAAACCGGCCCGACTATTAATTCCCTATTCAGGAGCTTGGGTTTTACATGTTCCCTGAATTTTTCAGGTAACTTGTCTATCCTCAGGTTGCTCGATTTCAGGGATCTGGTCTGGTCCACCCGCTTATCACATCCTGGAGGGGGGTTAAACCTTGCTCCCAGATGCCAGACAGAGTGATGGAAGAATAGTTCCACACTATATAGAATTATCTAAATAAACAATGCAAAGACCGCGGATATTCACTCCTTACGATTCATGGAGGTATTTCTGCTGTAATAATAAAAAATGAAAGCCGAATTAATTGTAATATCAGGATATCTCAAACCTGTGTGAAGGAAAAGATGCCAACGACCAACTAGCATATATACAATAACCCGGACACGCTGTATTGGATACTTCCCCCCGCAGAGCAGCATTGGTTCGTACCCGAGGTTTGGGAATATGCAACCTGGATCAGTCCCGTCAGCATTCAGGACACAAATAAGACCGGCATTAATTATTTTCCTCCTGGTAACTGTAGTAACCGGCCTGCTCTATCCAGTACTGATTACCGGCATTGCAGAAGTCGCGTTCCCTGATCAGGCAAACGGTAACCTGATAACACATGATGGAAGTGTTGTCGGTTCCGCTTTAATCGGTCAGCCCTTTTCTTCACCCGGTTATTTCTGGGGGCGGCCATCAGCAACAACACCCTACCCTTACAACCCGGAACATTCGACAGGATCGAATCTTGGCCCTACAAATCCCGAATTAATCAACGCAGTTTCTGCCCGGGTTACTGCCTTGCGGGCAGCAGATCAAGGTAATAACCTCCCGGTACCGGTAGATCTGGTAACTTCCTCGGCAAGTGGTCTTGATCCTGACATCAGCATCGCTGCAGCGCAATACCAAATCAGCAGGGTCGCGAAGACCAGGAATATGAGTGAAACTGATATCGCCTGGCTTATCGATCAGAATACACAAACACCTCAGTTCTGGCTTTTTGGTGAAGCACAGGTGAATGTGTTATCATTGAACCTTGCCCTGGACGACCTTGCGGCTCACCGTATTTCCGTTCCAGCCCATAAAACAAGCCTCATCGAACAGGAAATAAGCTCCCCCATTCCTGGTATCAGTGAAAAAGACGGGTTCCAGTTTATCCTTTACGCGGTTTTCCTTATTCTGTTCCTTGTCCCCTTCGGCCGGTTCATGGCGAAAGTGTATACCGGTGAGCATACCATTCTGACCCCGGTTACAGCACCTGTTGAACGCTGGATGTACCGTGTCATCGGGACCAGCCCCGATGAAGAGATGGACTGGAAAACATTTGGAATCGCTCTTATAGTCTTTAATATTCTCGGAATCATTGCTGTTTTCCTGGTGCAGCAGGTCCAGCACCTCCTCCCCCTGAACCCCTCCGGGTTCGGACCGGTACCATGGGACCTTTCCCTTAATACCGCAATCAGTTTCGCTACCAATACCAACTGGCAGGCATATGCAGGGGAAACAACCCTGAGTTACCTTACCCAGATGATCGCGCTGACTGTGCAGAATTTTGTTTCCGCAGCGACGGGTATGTCGGTCCTGATTGCCCTTATATACGGACTTTCGCGAAAATCTACTGATAAAATTGGTAATTTCTGGGTGCTCCTGACCCGGAGCATCATAGTTCTCCTGCCGATCTGTCTTATCATTTCAGTCATCCTCGTATCTCAGGGTACCATTCAGACCTTCAACGGACCCGTGACCGTTCCACTTCTTGATCCGGTCAAAGACAGTAACGGGACTCTTATCACAACACAGACCATTCCACTCGGGCCGGCAGCCTCACAGGTTGCAATCAAGTTGCTTGGGACTAATGGTGGAGGATTCTTTAATACAAACTCCGCTCACCCGTTCGAAAATCCCACACCATTTTCAAACTTCATTGAAATCCTTGCTATCCTGTTAATCCCTGTCTGTCTCTGCTACACATATGGGAAGATGGTAGGCTCAGCGAGAAAGGGAATTGCCATCCTTATCGCCATGACCATTATTTTTGTCCCACTGCTTGGTCTTGCCATCTGGTCAGAAACCGGGGGAAATCCGGCATTTACTCCGCTTGGAGTAAATCAGACTGCCGGAGCTCTCCAGCCGGGGGGTAACATGGAAGGAAAAGAGGTGCGTTTCGGCGTACCCTTCGCATCCATGTTCTCAATAGTTACGACGGCAACCTCATGTGGTGCCGTAAATTCCATGCATGATTCCTTCATGCCACCGGGCGGCTTTGCCCAGATGCTGATGATGCAGTTCGGGGAGGTGGTCTTTGGGGGTGTCGGATCAGGGCTCTACGGGATGCTCGTCTTTATCATTATTGCTATGTTTATTGCAGGGCTCATGGTGGGAAGGACCCCTGAATATCTTGGTAAGAAAATCGAACCCCGTGAGATGAAAATAGCGACGATCATCATCATCATCCCCATTGTCCTGATCCTATCCGGCACTGCTGTCGCGGTCCTCTCTGACGCAGGGAAATCCGCCGTATTAAACCCGGGGGCCCATGGTTTTTCTGAAATCCTCTATGCATTCACATCGGTATCCCAGAACAACGGAAGTGCATTTGCGGGGCTCTCAGTAAACAGCCTGTTTTATAATATCATCACGTCAGTCATGATGGTGATTGGCCGTTATGCACCGGCAATCCTCACCCTTGCACTGGCCGGTGCGTTTGCGTTGAAAAAGATCGTCCCGGTCAGCGAAGGGACCCTTCATGACCACCGTCCGCTCTTCATCATCTGGCTTGTATTTGTAATAGTCATTGTCGGCGCACTGAGTTTTCTCCCCGTCCTCGCACTCGGGCCTGTAGCTGAATATCTCCATATAATTTCCGGGGGTCTGTTCCATGTCTGATCCTGACGCCCGGAAGAACCCGGTCTCCCTTTATAAACGGGCAATCATTGATGCATTCCTGAAACTTGACCCCCGGTTAATGGCAAAAAACGTCGTGATGTTCGTCGTGGAAATTGGATCGACCATCACCACCATCCTCTGGTTGCAGGCACTATCCGGCCAGGGGGAGGCCCCGGCAGCATTCATCGGGGCGATAAGTATCTGGCTCTGGTTCACGGTAATCTTTGCAAATTTTGCGGAAGCGCTTGCAGAAGGCAGGGGTAAAGCACAGGCTGAATCGCTCCGGAAGATGCGACAGGACACTGAAGCAAAGAAACTGAAGGATGACTACAGGATTGTCAAAAACAGGATGCCTGAAAATTCAGATTATGCTACTATCCCTTCGTCGAATCTCCGCAGGTCCGACCTCTACTACGTCCGTTCAGGGGATACGATCCCACTCGATGGTGAAATTGTCGAGGGCGTCGCGTCGGTGAATGAGAGTGCTATAACCGGTGAAAGTGCACCGGTCATCCGGGAGTCAGGTGGTGACCGGAGTGCCGTTACCGGAGGAACCGCGATCCTTTCAGACTGGCTCATCATCAGGGTGACGGCGAACCCTGGTGAAGGGTTCCTCGACCATATGATCTCGCTTATCGAAGGAGCAAAGCGGCAGAAGACACCTAATGAAATTGCCCTTAATGTCCTTCTTATTGGCCTCACTGCCATTTTCATTGTCGTATGTGCGACGCTATGGGCTTTTTCATATTATTCGGTGGAGACCGCAGGGTTCGGACAAGTCATCACGGTCACAACACTCATCGCTCTCCTGGTATGCCTTGCACCGACAACTATCGGGGGATTGCTCAGTGCTATCGGCATCGCAGGAATGGACCGGTTAATCCGCCGTAATGTCATAACGACCTCTGGCAGGGCAATAGAGGCAGCAGGAGATGTGGATGTCCTCCTCCTCGACAAGACGGGGACGATTACCCTGGGAAACCGCCAGGCCGTGGAACTGATCCCGGTAGACGGGAATGACATAAACCAGCTCGCGGAAACGGCCCAACTTGCCTCCCTGGCCGACGAGACACCTGAGGGACGAAGTATCGTTGTACTCATTAAGGAACTGTACGGGCTGCGGGGCCGGAATGTGGGCGCCAACGAGCAGGACATGGAAATGCAGTTTATCCCATTCTCAAGCCATACACGGATGAGTGGCGTTAACATCGGGCCCGTTTCCATCAGGAAAGGTGCAGCCGATGCAATTGCTCACTACATGGAAGAGGAGGGAAACAGTGTTTCCCCGGACCTGAAGGTGAAGGTGGCGGCGATTTCCGGCTCGGGAGGTACGCCCCTGGTCGTTGCGAAGAACGGGAAAGCGCTCGGGGTAATTCACCTGAAAGATGTTGTAAAGGGTGGGATCAAGGAGCGGTTTTCCCAGCTGAGACGTATGGGGATTAAAACAGTGATGATCACCGGTGATAACAGGCTTACCGCAGCGACCATTGCAGCTGAGGCAGGAGTTGACGATTTCCTCGCGGAGGCAACCCCCGAAAGCAAACTCCGTATGATCAGGGAATACCAGGCAGGGGGCCGCATGGTCGCTATGACCGGTGATGGTACGAATGATGCACCAGCCCTCGCTCAGGCCGACGTCGCTGTAGCTATGAATACCGGGACACAGCCGGCCCGCGAAGCGGCAAATATGATCGACCTGGACAGCAACCCCACCAAGCTGATCGAGATCGTGGAGATCGGGAAACAATTGCTGATGACGAGAGGGGCATTGACCACGTTTTCAATCGCAAATGACCTGGCCAAGTATTTCGCCATTATTCCGGCGGCCTTCATTACTACCTACCCGGCATTAGCAGCCCTGAATGTCCTCGGCCTCCATAATGCCATCCTCTCTGCGGTGATTTTTAACGCAATAATTATTGTACTACTTATCCCTCTCGCCCTTCGCGGAGTGAAGTACAAGCCGATGACTGCGGAAGAGGCACTGCGAAACAACGTAATCATGTACGGGATTGGTGGAATTATTGCCCCATTCATCGGGATTAAAATAATAGACCTCCTCCTCGTCCTCATGGGGGTGTGAATGATATGGTGCTGAATAGCGAAACAAGACCAGACCCGGACCTCCTCCTTGCCCGCGTCCTCAATGAAGAGCGGCAAAAGAAGAGGGGCAAACTCAAGATCTTTCTTGGTTACGTGGCCGGGGTTGGAAAGACCTACGAGATGCTGAATGCAGCACACCTCAGGAAAAAAGAGGGGGTCAATGTCCAGATCGGGTATATTGAGACGCATGGAAGGGCCGAAACTGAAGCACTCCTTGCTGGCCTGACCATCATTCCCAGAAAAATAGTCGAGTACCGGGATGTAAGACTGGAAGAGATGGACCTCGATGCAATCATTGCTGCCCGGCCGGACCTCGTGCTCGTTGACGAACTGGCACACACCAATGCACCCGGTTCACGTCACCTCAAGCGTTACCAGGACGTGGAAGAGCTGCTCGATGCCGGGATAGATGTGTATACCACCCTCAATGTGCAGCACCTCGAGAGCCTTAATGATGTGATCGCCCAGATAACCAACATAGTCGTCAGGGAAACAATACCTGACGGGGTAATCGATGAAGCGGCAGAGATCGAACTTGTCGATCTTGCACCACCCGAACTCTTACAACGGCTGCGTGAAGGGAAAGTCTATGTCCCGGAAATGGCTGCCAGGGCCATTGAGCAGTTCTTCAACGAGGGAAACCTGTATGCTCTCCGTGAAATCGCCCTCCGCCGTGCTGCAGAGCGGGTTGATGACCAGATGCTCTCGTACATGCAGACCCGTTCTATCCCCGGTCCATGGCATGCCGGGGAGAGGATACTGGTCTGCGTGGGCCCGAGCCCGCTTTCAGAACGGCTAGTCCGGACTGCAAGGAGGCAGGCAGACCGGATTAATGCGAACTGGGACGCAATCTATGTCGAGACCCCGTCCCATCACCGGCTCTCAAAAAATGCGAAGGAGCAGGTCTGGCGTAACCTCCAGCTTGCCGAAAAACTCGGTGCAACGACTGCAACCATATTCGGGATAAGTGTAGCCGATACCGCGATCGGGTATGCCAAAAAACATAACATCACGCGAATTATCATCGGGAAAACACTCCGCCCCCGGTGGCAGGAATTTGTTTTTGGTTCAGTCGTGGACACGCTGATCCATAACAGCGGGACGATCGATGTCTACGTAATCAGCGGCCAGGATAAAGGGCCGGAAAAGCCCGTTGAAATGGAACCCCTGTTGCCGGCGACTCCGCCGAAAGGATATGCGGGGTGTATAGGGCTTATTATTTTGACAACCCTCGTAGGATGGCTGCTCAAGCCGTACATATCCCAGACAAACCTCCTGATGTTCTACCTCCTGGTTGTTGTCCTGACGGCGTATCTCTGGGGGCTCCGCCCTGCGATAGTGAGTGCAATTCTCGGGGTACTTGCTTTTGACTTCTTCTTTGTATCTCCCTATCTGAGTTTTCGGATCTCTGATACAGAGTATATCATCACGTTTATCGGCTTGATAGTGGTCGCAGGGGTGATCAGCCTGCTCGTTGCCCGGGCACGTGAACACGCATTTGCAGCACAGGTACGCGAAAAAGAGACAAGCACCCTTTTTGCATTATCACAGGATCTTACTATTGCTCCGGATATCAGCACGGTAATCAACACCGTCACAAAACATATCGGTGAGATATTCAACTGGGAATGTATTTTCCTCATCTTTGAGAACGGCTCACTTGTCCAGCATCCCGGGAGTCCAGGGCTTATGCTTGATGCCGACGAAATCGCTGTAGCAACATGGGCATTTTCACACGACACCGTTACAGGCTACGATACCGATACCCTCCACTCATCCCGGTTGAGATATATTCCGCTTCGTACAAACAGGGGAATACTTGGGATTCTCGGGGTAAAACCTGACGAACCGGACGGTGTAATAAACCCCGAGCAGTCAAGACTCCTGGCAGCATTCGCCAATCAGGTAGCCCTTGCAATCGAACGTGTGAATGTCACCAGGGTCGATGATGACACGACAGAACGAAATGAAGTGCGGGAATTCTCATCATGGGAACAATAAATTTCCACACATCTATAATTAGGGCGCCCCTGGCTATGCTGAGTAGAGTCATTGAACCAGACATGCCTGAAATCCGAACCAAGGCACTTTACCATCCAGGTTTTAATTCCTTTTTATCAGCGGGCTCTCTTACCTGGTTGTGAAACAGAATTGCTTTTTTTCTACTACTAGGTAGTAACCAACGCTGTTAATTTTTAATACCTGCCCGACACAGGAGGTTTAAGGAGAGAAACGAATGAAAAGGCCAGCGCTTCTGATTATTGATATGCAGAATGATTTTGTCCGGGCTGGGGCACCCATGCAGATGCCGGGGGCCATAAGCATTATTGCCAATGTAAAAGAGGTGCTGGAGGTGTTCCGCAATCAGGGACTCCCTGTGTTCCATGTCGTACGTGTCCACCGGAGCGATGGCTCAGATGTGGAAATATTCCGGCGGGAGATTTTTAAAAAAGTTCCTTTTGCCATCGAGGGGGCACCCGGATCAGAGATTATCGATGAACTCAGGCCTGTGCAAGGGGAGTACCATATCAGGAAAAACCGTATGAGCGCCTTCATGAACACCGATCTCGACCTGTTATTACGTTCATTAGGGATTGATTCGGTGTTTGTCACCGGTATCCAGACTCCGAATTGCATCCGGACTACCGTGTTTGATGCAGCTGCATTCGGGTATCATACCTTCCTGGTTGAGGATGCTGTAGCTGCCCGGAACTCAACGGTTCACAAGGCCAACCTCTCTGACATGGCAAACATAGGGACTGTTATCGTTAAGAAAGACCGTGTCGCGGACCTGATCCGTTGTTGATGCCAGGATTACCGATGATGTATGGTTAAACCTTTTACAGAGGTTTAGTTGGTAACAGGACTACTTTTTCCCCAGCGATAAACTCCCCCGGGATTTCCCAGTTCTCGATAGAATAAGGTCACTGGTGCTATTGTTTCCCGACCTGGACCTCCTGTACAAAGTTACTTATGTGACCGGTAGCTATTCAATTCAAAAGACAATAGGAGTAATAATGGGTATTGTATCGCGGAACAGGTTATTTCTCGTATGTCTTTGTATGGCACTGGTGGTGTATTCCGGCTATTCTTCAGCTGCGGATATTAATGAAAAAATCGGTAATCGTGTAGACCTGAAAGGCACAGCCGTGAGTGCAGATTCCATCTACCTGTTTGTAACAGGTCCCGGACTGCCCTCAGACGGGGTACGACTGGATGCCATGCTAGTCCCGGTGGTCACCGGTGTTCCTGAGAGTTTCACGGTCACTGATGTTTCAAATGATCGCTGGGGATACACCTGGAACACAGCAAGACAGGGCTTTTCTCTGAAAGAAGGAATTTACACGGTGTATGCAGCAAAAAAACCAGTTGGGAAATCCAGCGTGAACAGCGCCGTGTATGGCACGATCAGCGTCTCTCTCACGAACAGTGGGGGGCCGTATCTCTCTTCAGGAACCGTTGATTTTAACACATCACCAGTGGCATCGGAAATTTTCCTGGATGGCCAGTCAGTTGGCCAGACACCCCAGACACGTGGCCTGGCCGAAGGGGACCATGAAATAAGATTTGTGCACCCGGGGTATCGGATGGTTATTGAAAAGGTCTCAGTTTCCCCTGGTACATTCATTTCGATTCAGAGGACAATGGTCCCTGAACAGGCGCAGTTAATTAATTCGATTGGTACTTCGAGCCCTCTTACCATAGTCCCACCGGTTTCAGTATTATCCGGAACGGTACCTGCGACGACAAAACGGGCCCCGCTATCAGGTTTCATCATTATAATTTCAATATCTGCTGCCCTGCTTGTCCCGGGGTTAAAAAAAGAGTTCCTGTAATAACGCAGGTATGGCAAAAATATGTACAACCTTGGACTGCCCAGGAAACCGCGGGTGTTCTGATTGGGATGCGGGTCTGTTACTAAGACTTTTATTCACGGGAGTCCCAATGCGCCCGTAATGCCTCATCATACATAATAACGAGGGACAGACTGATCAGGTTCAGTGTGGTCGCTGCATACCAGAGAAATGATTCAAGCGGGGTAAGCCGGGTTATCCAGCCGGACCAGAGCATAATGCAGATAATTGAAAAGGAGAGCAGGGTATCAAGCGCGAGAAAAGTTCCCGGTGCATGAAAGTACCTGCCTATCTGCGCGATGGTGCAGTATTCAATAGCATTACTCCGGCCGAAAAGGTCGAGGACCGCCCTGGCCACGTTCATAGTCAGGTCAAGTGCCGCCCATGCGATAATCAGACCGCCTAGCAAAAATAGGGCCGGTTCCCCCACAATACCGTTCCTGATGGCAAAAGATCCGAATATGAATTTGTAGATACAAAATGGTATCCCTATGGTACTGCTCAAAAAAAATGGTGAGTGAAAGAACCGTGATATCCTGTCATCAGGTGCCGGATGGGTTGATGTGCCAGTTTTTCTCAGGGACATGGGTTCTCTTATACGGTTGATCGGGTTCAATAATGAATAACTCGTTAGCAGGCTGAGCATAAAACCTTGTGAAGAACACTTCGCCCGAATATTTTTTACCGCCTAAAGGTGGGTAATTGGTAATAATTTCAACACTCCACCTCATACCAGTCAGTGATAACCGGTCCGACAGGTCATGTCTTTCGTATCAACGATTTACCATGGGCCCGGGTTTTAGAGATAATCCTCAAAATAAACTAATAGAACGATATCGAACAGGTATATATGCGCCCACATGTGACTGTCAATTTTGCCATGAGTGCAGATGGCAAACTCTCGACAAAAGAGCGGCGACAGGTTAAAATTTCCGGGAACGCTGATTTCACCCGGGTGGACCTGCTGAAAGCCGGGAGTGATGCGATCATGGTCGGTATTGGTACCGTTATGGCAGATGACCCGTCACTTACGGTAAAATCCGAAGAACTGAAGCAGGCAAGGGTCTCCCGTGGACTCGATGAAAACCCCATCCGGGTGGTCGTGGATAGCAGGGGGCGCATTCCCGTCGATGCAGCGGTTTTATGCAAGGGTCCCGGAAAGCGGGTGATTGGTTGTGCAGAAGCAATTGATCCCGCGACCCACCGATCCCTGAGATCACGCGCAACAGTGGTTATTGCAGGAAAAGAAGAAGTCGACCTCAAAGAATTACTCTGCCGGCTGTACGACATGGGGGTCCGGAACCTCATGGTTGAAGGGGGCGGGACCCTGCTCTGGTCTATGTTCGAGCTGGGACTCGTGGATGAGATATTCCAGTATATCGGTAACATGGTCATAGGCGGCAGGGATTCTCCCACACCCGTCGATGGCGGGGGATTTTGCATGACCGATCCATTTGTAAGAATGGAACTTATCGGGTGCACCCGGATTGATGAAGGGGTACTTCTTCACTGGCGTATAAGACGGCCGAATCAGGCTGTTTAAATTTCCCTAACGATGGGTTCCCTTATTCCCCGGGAAATAATAAAGGCAGTTCCCGGACACGTCACAATAACCCCGTGTTGTAGTGGCTGAAAAGTACTGAATATGTAAAACTCCCGGTAAAAACAATGGAACTTGCACTAATTATTCTCTTGGCTGTATTTTTGCTCATAGCAGTCCGCCAGGTAGGGCGTTTCCGGTTCCGTATCTGGCAGGTAATGTGTGCAGGTGCTGTGGCTGTACTTATTACCGGCCAGATATCATTTCCAGATGCGGTCCGGTCCATTAACATCGATGTAATGGTCTTCCTGTTCGGGATGTTTATTGTTGGCGAAGCACTGTCAGAAAGTGGTTACCTGTTTACCATTTCAAAGCGCCTGGTGTCATATTGCAGTAATTCCTGGCAGTTCATTGTTCTCTTTATTTTCTCGATGGCACTTCTCTCTGCATTCCTTATGAATGATACCATGGCGATTATCGGGACGCCGTTTGCACTGTATCTCGGTCGTCGCCTTGGATTAAGTATTAAAATGCTCCTTCTCTCTCTATGTTTTGCGATTACCACCGGGAGCGTGATGAGCCCGATTGGTAACCCCCAGAACCTGCTTATTGCGACAGAATGCGGGTATACAAATCCATTTGGTACGTTTTTATTGTACCTTGGAATTCCAACGATAATTTCACTTGTGTTGCTTGTTTTCTTTATCCGACTATTCTACCCGCAGGATTCTGGGAAAAATCTCTGCATTATGGAAGATGTGCCACTTGCCGACCCGGAGCTTGCCCGGATCCTTATAATTTCTCTCACCCTCATTACATCCTGTATAATCCTGCAGGTCCTGCTCACCCTTCATCCCTTCGGGGTAGTATACTCCGTACCATTACCCGTGATTGCAATTGCGGGAGCTGCCCCGGTTATTTTGCTTTCCAGGAAACGAGTTGAAATAATCCGGAAAATTGACTGGCCAACTCTGGTTTTCTTTATAGCTATGTTCGTCCTGATGGCCGCAGTGTTCACAACGGGTTTTTCCAGGCTGCAGTCCCTGCAGCAGCTGCATCGTCGGTGTTTCTCCTGTACACAATAAGTCTTTTAATCAGCCAGTTCATCTCCAATGTCCCGTTTGTTGCCCTCTTTACCCCCCTGCTGCAACAGGCCGGAATGTCTGTCAACGAGACGATGGCACTCGCGGCCGGGAGTACCCTCGCTGGTAACCTGACAATCCTCGGGGCAGCAAGTAATATTATTGTAATCCAGAATGCAGAACGGCAGGGTGAGACAATAACCTTCATGGAATTCATCAGGTTCGGTATACCCTTTTCCCTTGTAACCGGTGTGGTATTTGTTGTATGGCTCACGTTTGTGTGAGCATCCGGACAACCCGGGGTTCGTTGCAAAGTGAAAATAGCATAAAAACCGGGATAGTATGAAAGAGCAATTTAAATAACCTGGATGTTTTATTTCTACCATATGCCCGGGGAACAAAAGAAAAAAGCAGAACTGAAGATTTCGGGGATGCATTGCGCGACCTGTGCAATCAATATCGAAGAGTCCCTTTCAAAGGTGGAAAGCGTCTCAAATGCCCAGGTGAATTTTGGGACTGATACTGCGCATGTCGAGTTTGACCCCGGAAAAGTCTCGATAAAAGACCTTGAAAAGGCGGTCACCGATGCCGGGTACGAAGTAGTGAACCGTGAGGCGGTTATCAAGGTGGGAGGGATGGTCTGTGCAACGTGTGTCCAGACTATCGAAGCAGCATTACAGGCACTTCCGGGTGTGGCATCTGCAACGGTCAACCTTGGTACTGAAAAGGCATACGTGATCTATAACCCGTCAGTAACCGGGATAAGCGAAATGAAATTCGCGATCGAGGATGCAGGGTACCAGTACCTGGGACTGGCCGGGGAAATCAATGAAGAGGCTGAAAAAAAGGCACGGGAAAAGGACCTTCACGATAAACTCGTTCGCTTCTCAATCGGTTTTGCTGTAAGCATTCCCCTCATGCTCATGATGTGGGTCCCCCTGCCTATTACCATGCAGACGATGGCGTATATCATGTTCATCATCGCAACACCGGTTTTCGTGTACGTTGCCTACCCGATATTCCGGGCAGCACATATGGCACTCCGGAACCGTTCGCTCAACATGGACGTGATGTATGCCATGGGTACCGGGATCGCCTATGGCTCGAGTGTCCTTGGGACTTTTAATATCGTTCTTGACCCGGGGTTCATGTTTTATGATGCTGCAATAATGCTCGCATCGTTTCTGATACTTGGTCGTTACCTTGAGGCAAAGGCGAAGGGAAGGACGTCCGATGCAATTAAAAAGCTCGCGGGTCTTGGGGCAAAAAGTGCGATTGTCCTTCGTAACGGCGTTGAGGAGGAGACCCCTGTCGAGGATGTGGTGCCCGGGGATATCGTTGTTGTCAAACCCGGGGCGAAAGTTCCTGTGGATGGCGAAGTGGCTGCAGGTGAGAGCTACGTTAATGAGGCGATGATCACTGGAGAGCCGGTTCCACCGCTTAAACGTATGGGGGACAGGGTTGTTGGGGGCACGATAAACCAGAACAGTGTCCTTAATGTGAAGGTACTGAAGGTGGGAAAAGAGACGGTTCTCGCCCAGATTATCCAGCTCGTTGAGGACGCGCAAGGGTCCAAACCACCTGTCCAGAGGATTGCGGACGTCGCGGTTACCTATTTTATCCCCGTGGTATTGATAATCGCCGCTGTTACATTCGTTACATGGTATTATCTCCTTGGTGGCAGCCTGCTGTTCGCACTTACGGCAATGATTTCCGTACTGGTTGTTGCCTGTCCGTGTGCGCTGGGTCTTGCGACGCCGACTGCAGTGACGGTAGGGGTGGGACGGGGAGCGGAACTTGGAATTTTAATAAAAAATGGTGAAGCCCTTGAAGTTGCCGAAAAAATTACCACTGTTGTGTTTGACAAGACCGGCACCCTTACGACAGGTCAGCCTGAGGTGACCGACATCATCGGGTTTGAAATTCCGGAGGCAACGTTGCTTTCCATTACCGCGGCATTAGAAACAGGCTCGCAGCACCCTCTTGCCCTGGCAATAGTGCGGGAAGCAAAGCGAAAAGGGGTTTTGCCGGAAACGGCAGACAAATTTGACACGATAAATGGAAAAGGAGTCGTTGGCCTGGTGCTTGGGGAAGAAGTGCTGGCAGGTAACCGTGCATTGATGCAGGATAAGGGTGTGCCCGTGGACAGCGGGACCGAATCAAAAATCACCCTGATCGAACAGGAAGGAAAGACTGCCGTCCTAATCGCTGCCGGTGGAAGAATGGCGGGAGTGATCGGGATAGCCGACACATTAAAAGAGTCTGCATACCGTGCGGTATCAAGCCTTGGGGAGATGGGGGTGAACGTCGTGATGATCACCGGTGACAACCGGCGCACGGCTGAAGCAATCGCCAGGCAGGTTGGGATATCGAAGGTAGTGGCGGAAGTGCTCCCTCAGGACAAGGCGTCTGAAGTCCAGGCCCTGCAGGAAAGGGGTGAGATTGTTGCATTTGTGGGTGACGGGATTAACGACGCTCCGGCCCTGGCCCGGGCAGATGTAGGCATTGCCATTGGCAGCGGTACGGATGTGGCTATTGAGAGCGGGGATATTGTCCTGATAAGGGATAACCTGGTTGATTCAGTTGCTGCAATCCAGCTTTCGAAGAAAGTGATGGGCAGGATCAGGGGAAACATTTTCTGGGCCTTTGCATACAATGCGGCCCTTATCCCGGTAGCGGCAGGGGTACTCTATCCTTCTTTCGGCATAATGTTCAGGCCGGAACTCGCTGCGTTTGCCATGGCACTGAGCTCGGTTACCGTCGTGAGCCTCTCTCTGTTGTTAAAAACCTATATTCCTGAAGCGGAAAAAGGAAAGGTTCCTGCACATCAATGAATAGCTGGGGGCACGGGTGTGATTCCCGATGAATTAAGGCGGAATAGTGAAAGCGATACGAACGGGATGCAATTGTACCGCTATATCCCGGTCTTTTTTTATTCAGTCAGAGTTTTTGGCAGGGAGTGTCCTCATCGAAGAAACTGCCATATACGAATGAAAGACTTATGAGGGATTATGCAGCCTGCCGGGTCTCCCGTTCTTTATCCAATTGGAATATGTTTTATCTCTCTTCCGGGTTATAATTCAATTATTACCCGGCTCCCGGGATTAACAGAAACCAGTTTTCTTATTGGAGCACTACCATGCCAAAACAAAAAGTCTATTTCGCAAACATGAGGGCGAGGGATCCGCGGGATAACACGGTCTCGAAGATTAACCGCCTGTTCGAATCAGCCGGGTTTGGGGAGACGATACGTAAAAACGGGCTGACTGCGATAAAATTACATTTTGGGGAACTCGGGAATGATTCCTATATTAACCCGGTTTTCGTCCGCCAGGTTGTCGATAAGGTCAGGGCACACGGGGGAAAGCCCTTCGTCACTGATTCAAATACCCTCTACCTCGGGAGCCGTTCAAATGCAGCAGACCATATTGAAACTGCGATCCTCCACGGTTTTGATTATTCCGTAGTCGGTGCCCCGGTCATTATTGCAGACGGGCTTTCCGGTGGTAACATAAAAACCGTTGCGATCCATAAAAAACACTTTAAAAATGTAATAATTTCGGGAGATATCGCTGCAGCGGAGAGTATGATAGTCCTTTCACACTTCAAAGGGCATGAGGCTGCGGGATTTGGCGGTGCGATAAAAAACCTGGGTATGGGTTGTGCGTCAGCTGTGGGAAAACAGGCCCAGCACTCTGCCCGGCCCCTCATTATCGAAGAGGCCTGCGTCGGGTGCGGTAAATGTGTACAGGTCTGCCCTAAAACTGCAATCACGCTCAGAAATGAGAAATCATCAATTGAAAGGTCAAAATGCATTGGTTGCTTTGAATGTATGACTATCTGTCCCGAACGGGCAATCGATATTGACTGGGTGACAGAGATCCCACAATTTATCGAGCGCATTGTCGAGTATGCTGTTGGGGCAGTCCAGGGCAAAGAATCTCGTATAGGTTACATGAATTTCCTGACCCATATTACTCCGGACTGTGACTGTGTCCCATGGAGTGATACCCCGGTCGTCCCTGATATCGGGATCCTTGCATCAAAAGACCCCGTGGCAATCGATGCTGCAAGCTTCGACCTGGTCAACAGCCAGCAGGGAAATCCCGGGTCACAGCTTCTGCACAATCACCGCAAGGGAGAGGATAAATTCAAAGGACTCCGGACAAATACCGATGCGTACCGGCAGATCAGGTACGGAGAGGAGATAGGTCTCGGGTCACCCGGATACCAACTTGTCCCATTGGAATGATCTAGGAAACATCTATCTGCCAGTCCGAGTTCAGAAATAGAAATTCCTAGAGTCCCGCTCTTCCGTGAAGGGTTATACGGGTGTTTCCGGGATGATTACCCAGGATGCTTCCTCGTTGCCGAACCTGTAGTGAAATACAAGACCTGGAAGGGCCTGGTCTGGGACATTTGCTATTTCAACTGTACCGCTTCGTATCTCTCCGGGTTTAAGCCCTATCAGGGCTACATGCGTGGGCACACTGTATTGCCTTCCTGATCGATCGGTCGCATATAATTCTGATAATTTTTTCTGGAGATCCGCGACAGTCACATTACCCACATTTTTTACTGTCAGCTCAAAACTTACAGTCTGCTTTATGGGATCACGGCTCTTGTCCCTGACAGAAAAGACAAGTGATAAATTTCCTGAATGCAATTCGGCGTTTTCCTGCACCGTAAGGTTAAGTGGCTGTTTGGTGAACTGCATGACACTGGGTGTAACAATGGTCACCGGTGTCTCCGGGATAACCGGTGTTGCAGGGCCCGCCTTTCCCTGCCCCGATACGCACCCTGCAACCAGATAGGCAGAGGCAATAATAATCGAGCAGAAAAAAAATGCAGAGATAGCCCTTTGTAACATGATAATTTCCCAGGAGTACTATACTACCCCATCTGGGTTTTCTACCTGTGGTTTATTATACCTTTTGTGAAGGGAAGAGTACGAAGA
>CAIKOD010000155.1 GCA_903828975.1 uncultured Methanomicrobiales archaeon
TCTGCATCCGGGTCTGCCCGGTGGGGGAAGACCGGAAACAGTACCAAAGAGAACAACCGGCAATATACGATGAATCAGACCCGGAATATTCGGACTATCACAAGGCATGGGAACATGTCAGGTCATACGGCGGAAAATAAAAGAAATCTGGAAAATTTTAGTTTAGGATCAGGATCATGACATTCAGGTAGGTGGCAATACATACCCACGCAATATAGGGGACAAGGAGTGCTGCTGCGGTCCTGGAGACCTGGTAGAAGAAATAGATCGTGGCAAGTACCAGGGCAATAAGGACCAGGATTGTGATCAGGCCAAATAATGGCGACTGAAGACCGAAAAATACCATGGACCACAGTACATTGACGATTAACTGTGCTGCAAATACAATGATTCCCAGTTGAACAGGTTTCTTTGCGGTACCTTCCCTTACGACAAGGTACAGTGCAATACCCATCAGGATATACAACGTGGTCCATACAGGCCCGAATAACCAGTTCGGAGGAGTAAGCACGGGTTTTATTAGACCCGCATACCAGGTGGGAATTGATGATATCGTGGAAAAAGATCCCACTACCCCTGCAAGCAACGGGATCGCAATACAGAGGATAAGAAGGACCGGAGAGCGTAGTGAATGTACTTTCATTTGCAGATCAAAAACTATATGAACAGTAATGCCTTGATACTTCCGGTTCTGCCAGATTAACTCATAAAAATACGTTAGTACCTCCGTTTATGACCCTTACCATACAACTTCATCTTTTTGACTCCGTATATTTTTTAAAGGATATGTATCCTGAGACGGATTCATTTAAAAAAAAAATCTGTCCCGTTCAACAATTAGCCAATTATTATTGTCTATACAGTCCAAAGGGGTTGGTACAAATGACAGGTACTAATAACGGGATTGATTGTGATCAGTGTGGTACCTGCTGCAAGGTGTTTGGTGATTCCATATCACCGACAGTGGAGAACATCTACCAGTGGTTGACTAATGATCAACTGGATATACTCCGCCATTTTTCTGCCTGCTTTGCTAACGGTACATGGAAAAACTGCTCTGAATTACAGGTTGATGAGCTGGGGGACATCATTACCATTGAGATGAGAGACCCTGATACGGGAGACCTTGTAAGCGCCTGCCCGTTTCTTTCGAGGGTGTCAAAAACGCGATACCTGTGCTCAATCCACATGACAAAACCGGAAATGTGTGACAACTACAAGCCATGGATATGGGGTGAGACTTATTTACGGAGGTGCAGGACCATCCGGGAACAGGAACGCGGGACCCAATGGCAAAACGAAACTATTGATTGAGAGCACCCCGGCTACAGTATAATCGTACCTGTCCTGCTGATCAGGAAGACGAGGACTCTGTTAATGGTTGGCTTTCCGGTCCTTCGGGTAATAAAATCCAGGCTGCCATATAAACTATAACGCAAAACAACGGCCAGAATACCGTAACAATACCGAGAGCAAGAAGAATGACCAGCACAATCCGGATAATGTTCGGGTCGATGTCGAGGTATTCCCCAAGTCCTCCGCAGACCCCACCCATTATTTTCGATTTTTTAGACCGGTGAAGAGTTTTCATTCTATTCCTTTTAAGAGAGCCCGATTGAAATAATTTTCTTTCATTCTGTTTTCCATCTTCGGGTCCCACCCTTATTTTACTGAGTCAAGACCCGGATATTCCAATTAAACGGAAAGATAGTTATCTGCAGTCTTCACTCATCCCCTGCCAGCAGGGAACCGGCAGCAGTATCATACCCATGGGCTATCACCGATGCGCCAAGCAGGGGTGCAAGACCATTGAGCCTGCTTACCATTATCTCCGGTAACGGCAGGAACCGGTCAACATAGTTATTGAGCAGGGGGAGTAACAGGTCGCTGTTATTCAGGATTACACTCCCGTCAAGGATGATACGCGATGGATCGTAGGCGACAATGACATCTGATACGCCCCGCGCATTGATCCGGCTGAATTCAACCATAAAATCGTTGAGCCCGGGGTACCCATTCCTTGCAGCCTCAAATATTCCGGAAGGCGAGCGGGCCCAGTCCCCGGTAATCACAATGTTGTGTTCCTGACACCAGTGGGAAAAAAAATCCGGTATATGCCTCCCGGATACATACGCTTCCCAGTGCCCGGAGCAGCCACAGCCGCACACGGCATTATAGCGGGTATCAACATGAAAATGGCCAATTTCTGCCGCATTCCCATTCCGGCCGAGCAATATTTTTCCATTGGAAACAACGCCGCCGCCTATACCGGTTGAAATCGTAATATAGACAAAATCCCTGCACCCTTTCCCGTCACCAAAATACATCTCACCAAGGGCACCGGCCGGGCAGTCATTGATCAGACGGACAGGGACCCCGAATTCTTCGCTGATCGGACCAGCCAGCGGGATCGCCGGGATTGCGATATTGGGGGGATTAAGAACGATACCCAGGTGCGAATTAACCGGGCCGGCTGCGCTGATACCGATACCGTCCAGTTCTGAAATTTTTTTTCCCCCTGCTACCGAACGGACCATCCTGATAATTGCATCCGTGATATCTTCAGGGGTCTCTGGAAAGGCCGGAGTCAGGGCGGAAATCTTTTTTTCAATTATACCGTTCCCTGAAATTTTTGCTACCCGTATATTCGTAGCACCAAGGTCAACAGCAATAACCGGATTCATAATTCTATATAATTGAAATACTGCAAGATATCACCTTCGGGACCCGGCGGTCACCTTCGTAGTGACGCTTGACCTGCAAAAACAGGATCATACTGCGGTCTGATCTGTCCTGTGTTGGACCCGGCCCAATAAAAAGCAGGCTTCCAAAAGTCCTGACCCGGGCTCTTGAATTCGTATCACAAAGCATAAAGCAAATACGTATAAAATGGAATACAACGGCCTCAATAATGGTCGTCCGGGATGGATACGATATGGTAGCATTAAACGCAGAAATTAAAGAGACATTCGGAAAGGTCAAGCTGTTTCCGGTTGCAACATCTTCTAAGGCAGGGATTCCCAACGTGGCCCCGATTGGATTCGTTGTCCTCGTCCATGATGACACGATATGGCTGGCGGATAATTTTATGAAAAAAACACTTGCCAATGTAAAGGAAAACCCTCACGTGGCGTTGTACATGTATGATCCTGACAGCAGGAAATGTTTCCAGGTAAAAGGGACTGTTGAGGTAAAGACAAGAGGGCCTGACTATGAGAAAATGAAGCAAATGGTCCACGAAAAGAAACCTGGTCTTCCGGCAAAATCACTCCTGGTGATGAAGGTCACCGAGGCATTCAGCTGTGCACCAGGGCCGGAGGCAGGAAACAAAGTCCTCTGAAAGCAAAAATATTTTTTTGGATCTTTATGAGCGGATAATACGGCTCTGTTGACTTCCTCTAAAATCCATCTTGCAGGTATTTTAGGGATTCTCAAAATTTACTCACGCTCCCCGGACTCCGCCCCGCCGCTTTGGCGGCCCCGGTTGGGGAATATTACCTGTTTATAGATTATTTCTTGAACTGCTTCAACCATGTAACGTTACAATTCAAATACAACCCCTCTGTCAGGAGATTTTAGTCCAACATAAATTTCCAGAAAAGGATGACAGGTTTTACCCCGTTTTTTATTATTTTTGGTTGAAAAAAACCAGAAAATCTTATTTTTTGGCGAGACGTGCCTGTTTTTTCTGCATGACCAGGCGTGCCTGCATCCCATAATAATGGGACACCCCGATTGCATGACACTGGTCAATCGAACTGCTGTCGAACGAGACCAGATCATCAGAATAAATGCCATCCGGTGAGGACCTGCCTAATACACGGATACTGCCTTTATAGAGTGCCAGTTCAACTATCCCGTTCACACGTTCCTGGGTGGTATCGATAAATGCATTCAGCGCGTGAAACAGGGGCTCATGGACAAGGCCCATGTAGGCCAGTTCAGACCACTTCTCATCGACCATCTGTTTGAACTGGAGTTCCGCCCTGGTGAGTACGAGCCGTTCAAGGTCATGGTGGGCGAAAAGGAGGACACTTGCGGCAGGGTGTTCATAGACCTCTCTCGCTTTCAGCCCGAGAATCCGGTCTTCGATCATATCATTCCTGCCTATCCCGTTTTTCCCTGCTACCTGGTTCAGCTTCTGGATAAGGTCATACCCTTCCATCCGGTTCCCGTTGAGGGCGACCGGGACCCCCATTTCAAA
This sequence comes from uncultured Methanomicrobiales archaeon, assembly GCA_903828975.1. Classification (GTDB taxonomy): domain Archaea; phylum Halobacteriota; class Methanomicrobia; order Methanomicrobiales; family Methanospirillaceae; genus CAIKOD01. The sequence goes on from CAIKOD010000155.1 coordinate 4,205, forward strand.
CTCTATCGTTACCGTTTCAGTTGAATCAGGTGCCTTCTCCGGGGCAACCGTCCAGAGGTAAATCTCTTCGGGCGTATGGTACGAAGGGTCTTCGAGCTTCCCCCCCTCGATACTCCGGCTCCAGCAGTTCTCGTCCATGCTCCACGGCTTATCTTTCGCGACCGGCACCGGGATATTGTGTTTCGTTGCATATTCGATCTCCCAGTCGCGCGTGAGATTTTTCTCCCGGATCGGAGCGATCACCTCAAGGCCGGCAGCCCTGATGATGAAGTCAAACCGGAGCTGGTCATTCCCCTTACCCGTGCAGCCATGCCCGATTGCCGTTGCACCGGTCTTTCGTGCAATGGTGACAACCTCGTCTGCAATCAGGGGGCGTGCCAGTGACGTCCCCATCGGGTACCCCTCGTACGAGCCGTTCGCTTTTATTGCCGGGAAAAGGTACCCGTGAACAAATTTCTCCCGGGCATCGATGGTATAGTGCTTGTCGGCAAACCGTTCGCCTTTCTCCGTCGCTATAGCGATTTCTTCATCCCGCTGGCCGACGTTGACGGCCACCGTAACAACCCGGTCATAGTGATAGTCCTCCCGCAGGAGTGGAATACAGATCGAGGTGTCAAGCCCGCCACTGTATGCCAGTACAACTGTTCCTTTTCCCATAGAATTACACTCCGATATAATGACTGATAGGTTCGAGCGTGATCTTCTCCTTCTTCAGCGCGTCGATCGCATGCGCTGCTGCTTTCGCCGCCTGGAGCGTGGTAATGTAGGGGACGGCATAATCAACCGCAGCCCGCATGATCTGGTAATGGTCCTGCCTTGACTGCTTTCCTTTCGGTGTATTGATAATGAGGCGTATCTCGCCCCTCCTGAGCAGGTCAATCACGTTTGGCGACCCTTCCTGGACCTTCCGGACAAGGTTGGCTTCAATGCCCGCCTGTGTCAGGTATTCAACAGTCCCCGACGTACCGTACAGGGTAAGGCCAAGTCCTTTCAATTTCCTTGATATGGCAATTACTTCGTCCTTTTGCTCATTTGATACGGAGATGAATACATTGCCCTGCATCGGGAGTTCATTGTCCGCAGATATACTGGCCTTGTAATAGGCACGACCGAAATCGTAATCAATCCCCATCACCTCGCCGGTACTCTTCATTTCGGGACCAAGTACCGTATCAACACCAGGTAACTTGTTGAACGGGAGGAGGACTTCTTTCACCGCGACGTGCTTTATGTCCCGTTCCTCGTAACCAAGTTCTGACAGTTTCTTTCCCATCATCGTTTTGGCTGCAATTTTTGCCAGGGGGATACCGGTTGCCTTGGAAACAAACGGGACGGTCCTGCTGGCTCTCGGGTTAGCTTCGAGGACATACACGATATCATTTTTAACGGCCAGTTGAAGGTTTACCATCCCGATCACGCCAAGACCAAGCGCAATTTTCCGGGTATAGTCCCGTACCCGCAAGAGGACAGATTTTGAAAGGGACTGTGTCGGTATTACGCAGGCCGAATCACCACTATGGACACCGGCCTCCTCGATATGCTCCATGATTCCGCCGATCAGCACCTCGCTCCCATCGCAGACTGCGTCGACATCCAGTTCAATCGCATTCTGGAGGAACGAATCGATTAGCACCGGGTGGTTCCGGCTGACCCTGACCGCTTCTTTCATGTACACGTCAAGTTCAGTCTCATCGTGGACAATTTCCATCGCCCTTCCCCCAAGGACATAGGAAGGGCGCACAAGTACAGGATACCCGATTTTTTTCGCTTTTGCGTGGGCCTCTTCGACAGAGAATGCTGAAGAATTGGGAGGGGCTGGAATATCCAGTTTATCAAGGAGAAGGCTGAACCGGTCACGGTCTTCTGCGATATCCATCGCATCAGGGGTAGTACCAAGTATTTTTGTGGCCAGTTTAAGCCGCTTTATCTCTTTTTCGATCGGGACTGCGAGATTAACAGAATTCTGTCCCCCGAACTGGACCATAACGCCATAATAATTGTCGGATTTGAGGATATTCATGATGTCTTCAAGCTGCATCGGCTCGAAGAACAGCCGGTCTGATGTATCAGAATCCGTAGAGACCGTTTCCGGGTTGTTATTGACGATATGGACAATAACCCCCGCTTCACGGAGCGCCATCACCGCGTGGACCGTGCAGTAATCAAATTCTATTCCCTGTCCAATCCGGATCGGCCCGGAACCAATGATAAGCACCTTCTGTTTCGTATCAGGGACTATCTCGCTCTCGGTTTCCCACGTTGAATAGAAATAGGGAGTAGTTGCAGGGAACTCTGCGGCACAGGTATCGACCATCTTGTAGGTCGGGGCCCCGATAATTTTTTCTATCTCTTTCCAGCTCTTCCCCGTCAGTTCTTTGAGTTCAAGATTCGAGAACCCGTATTTTTTGGCACGCCGGATGTCCTCGATGCCGGCATTTACTGCGAGGGCCCGTTCCATTTCAACAATATTTTTAATTTTTTCAAGGAAAAACGGGGTGATTTTCGTTAAATTGAAAATTTCTTCCACGGAAAAACCCTGGCGGAATGCATCGAAAAGGCAAGCAAATCGTTCATCCGTCGGGCGGGAAAGGATCATCCGGATCTCGCTCGGGTTCGTATGGATAGTTACATCGGTATCAACCGATCGAAGGGCTTTTTTAAATGCCTCTTCAATGGTCCGGCCGATTGCCATGACTTCCCCGGTACTTTTCATCGCCGTAGTGAGGGTCCGATCAGCACTTTTGAACTTATCAAATGGCCACCGTGGCACTTTGACCACGACATAATCAATGGCCGGTTCAAAGGATGCCATCGTACATCCGGTGACACTGTTCGTGATCTCATCGAGACGGAGACCAATGGCAATTTTCGCTGCAACGCGGGCTATAGGATACCCGGTAGCCTTAGATGCGAGTGCAGATGAACGGGAAACACGGGGATTTACTTCAATTACCCGGTAATCACCTTCCTTAAACGCAAACTGGATGTTACAACCACCCTGGACATCGAGTGCACGGATGATCTTAATTGCAGCAGAACGCATCATCTGGAATTCATCGTCCCTGAGCGTGAGGATCGGGGCAACAACGACACTTTCCCCGGTATGAATGCCCATCGGGTCAACATTCTCCATCCCGCAGATGATGACGCAGGTATCAGATGCATCCCTCATCACTTCAAATTCTATTTCCTTCCAGCCCTGGACACTCTGTTCAATGAGCACCTGACGGATTCTCGATCTGTTCAGCCCGGATTCTGTGATGCGGACGAGTTCTTCCTTTGTCTGTGCAATACCGCCCCCTGCACCACCAAGAGTATAGGCGGGCCTGACAATTGCCGGAAGCCCGACACAGTTCAACGCTTCATCGATCTGCCTGATATCATTGAGAATATAGCTGATAGGGACGGGTTCGCCGATCTTTTTCATCAGCTCGCGGAATTTTTCGCGGTCTTCACCCTGGTAAATTGCTTCGAGAGGGGTCCCGAGGATTTCAACACCTTTTAATGCTCCCCGCTCGGCAAGTTCAGCGGTCATATTCAGCCCGGTCTGCCCACCCATCCCGGAAAGAATTCCATCAGGCCGCTCTTTCTCGATAATTTTTGCAATAATATCCGCCCTGAGCGGCTCAATATAGACCTCGTCTGCCATATCGGGGTCGGTCTGAATGGTGGCCGGGTTGGAATTTACAAGGACTACCTTGACCCCCTCTTCACGCAGGGCACGGCAGGCCTGGGAACCGGAAAAGTCAAATTCGGCGGCCTGTCCGATCTGGATTGGCCCTGACCCTATCAGGAGCACTTTTTTAATGTGCGGGAACCGGGGCATCAGGATATCCTCCTGAACATGGAATCAAAAAAAAACGCCTCCGTGTCCCTCGGACCTCCATGCGCCTCGGGATGGAACTGCACAGTGGTCACCTTGAGATCATTGTTCGTAAACCCTTCCAGCGTCCCATCGTTCACATTTTCAAATGAGACCCTGCACCCTTCCGGGAGGGTATCTGCCGCAACGGCGTAACCGTGGTTCTGGGTCGTGATAAAGATCTTCCCCTCACTATTCCTGACAGGCTGGTTAGTTCCCCTGTGCCCGAATTTCATTTTGTAGGTTTTTGCGCCAAGGGCAAGACCACAGACCTGGTTACCCATGCAGATCCCAAAAATTGGGAGGTTGCCTGCCAGCTCCTTCACACATTGGATTGCATGGGTCGCATGCATGGGGTCCCCGGGCCCGTTACTGATAAAAAGTGCGTCAGGTTTGGAACCGAGAATATCAGTGGCACTGGCGTTATACGGGTATACATACAGGTCCGCATCCCGTTTCCGGAGACTGATCACCATATTCTTCTTTATCCCAAGGTCAATCACCGCAATACGTTTTCCCCGGCCCTCCACGTGATACGGTCCTTTACAGGAGACTGTTGGGATAAGTTCTTCTTCTGAAATCTGCGGGGCTGTTGTTGCACGCTCCACCGCATATTCACAATTATCATCCCCTACAACAAGGGCAGCCCTGAGCGTGCCCATCACCCGGGTCTTGATAGTGAGCATTCGTGTATCGATACCACTCATACCGAGCAGGCCGTTATCCTCAAAATAGCGGAGCATGGGTATACCGGTAGATGGTGCAGCACATATTTCACGGGCAATACAAGCAAGAGCCCATGGTTTTTTTGCCTGGAAATTTTGCAGGTCAACACCATAATTACCGATGAGCGGATACGTAAAAAGCAGCATTTGCCCAAAATAGCTTGCGTCAGTCAGGGCTTCCATGTAACCGGTCATCTGGGTTGAGAACACGAGTTCCCCCCGGCACTCACCTTCAACCCCGAACCCTTCACCGGTCACGTATGTCCCATCTTCCAGACCAAGAACTGCCTTCATGATTTCTATATTCATTGTGTCAGGCAACGTATTAACGATGTTGCAGGGGTGAAAGAATCAGGTCGGCTTGTTCGACCAGTCAGGATAATTGTTAGGAAGGCAGTCGAAGGACCGAATACCAAAAAAGGGTAGAATACATTCCTGATCTCAGTTTTTACGTACTGTTTTGTAACAGGTACCGCTTAACAGATTAAGCCAGCCCAATATTTTGCAGGAAAGAAAGATTAAAAGCCACAGAAATCAAAAAAAGTTTAATGGCTGTTCCGAAAAAAATATTTTTCACACGTGGGTTCGGTGTGCATAAAGACCGCCTCGCTTCATTTGAGCTGGCACTTCGAAAAGCAGGCATAGAAAAGTGTAACCTGGTCTACGTGTCCTCAATTTTTCCACCGAACTGTAAACAACTCTCGTTTGAAGAAGGTCTGCAACTCCTCCAGGCTGGTGAAATCACCTATGTTGTGATGGCAAAAAATGAAACAAATGAGCCAAAACGTTTAATATCTGCAGCGATAGGTCTTGCGCTCCCTAAAGATACGCAGGAATACGGGTACCTCTCCGAACACCACGCATACGGAGAGACTTCGGAACAGACCGGGGAATATGCAGAAGACCTTGCGGCCACCATGCTTGCGACCACATTCGGCATAGAGTTTGATATCAACCAGGCCTGGCAGGAACGGGAACAAATCTACATGGCCAGTGGAAAAATATTCCGGACAACCCATACATGCCAGTCCGCACAAGGCGAAAAAAGCGGGTTATGGACGACAGTTATTGCAGCTGCAGTATTTATAATGTAGGAATTCCGTAAGAGGATACGTTATCCGGGAAAAATATCCCACGAAGGATATTGATATAGAATTCCCTGCTCTTGTAGAATGACGGACCTATTGGACATAGGACCCCCCATCATTACTTTTTATCGGATGGATCTTTGGATTTCCTGCCGGGCTTGACGAACCCCTATAGTTCACTTAACTTCCCGTCGCCCTTTTTAATGACCAGTTTGCCATTTTCCTTTGGGTAATAGAAAATAGTACGACCAACACATCCGCCGATATCTTCCCCCTTGATTGGAATATTGTTTTCCTTTAAGATCTTCCTGATCACCTCGACATTACGCTCTCCGATGTTTAAATTACCAGAAAAAGTCTTGAACATTGCTGAACCGCCGGCAATTTTCGCAATCAGGTTGGATGGCGAACTGCCACCCCGGATGAGTTCTTTTAGCAGGACTTCGATTGCCGTATCCGCATATTTTCCAGGCCGGTCTGTTTTTCCCTGTGATGATGGCAGCATGATATGAACGAGGGCCCCGGTACCTGTTTGCCGGTCATGAAGGATCAGGCCAACACACGAGCCAAGCCCGATAGATGCCATCGGCATCGAACCTACCCGGTACTCACCAATGCCGATGATGGCTGTATCGTTTCCCGCGGGCATCAGACTCATGGTATGTTCGTTCCTTTCAGATCGGGGGATTGAGAAGTTCCTCAAGCCTTCGGATAATATCCTCGAGCATCGGGTGGTTCGGAAACAAAAAGATACTGCTCTGGATGTTATGGGCATCACTTACCAGCGCTGTTTTGAACAGTACAATCTCGTCAATATCTTCCGATTCCTGAGATGCAATGATACTTTCTATTGCAGCATGCGGCATATCGATGACCAGTTGTGGCGGAGAGGGCAGCATGATGATATTGAGAAGTTCCGCCGTGCCATCAAGGAATGCGGAGACCATGATATTCCCTACCTCCAGGAGGGCACTCTCATCCATCTCATCAAGTTCACGGTCAACATCTGTTAATCCTAGCATTGCATTTGTAAGGCGGACCACAGAGGTTTTCGGGATATATAACAGGAGGTAACCCCCGTGTTTTACTTCGCCATTAACCTGGAACAATACGAGTGCTGCTATCTCGTCACCCACATATTTGTAGATTTCTGAAATATCGATCATTTTGATTTCGGGCACACTCATCGAAATGTTGGCCGAAAGCATTGTGGAAAGGGTTGTTGCTGCGTGTGCAGCCCCGATATTCCCGAGTTCCTGAAGTGCATCTATCTGCATATGTGTCAGCTTCATCGTTAGTTCTCCCTCACAATTGCATTTACATCGAGCACCGGTACCACTTCCCCATCGCCGGGAATTGTAATACCACTTATTCCACGGCACCCTCCGATCATCGAACTCAGGGGTTTAATAACGACCTCCTGTTGGCCTTCGATCATATCTACTGCAATCGTGCGCTTTTTGTTCTGGTGCTGGAGCACGACGAGGATCTCGGTCTTGTCAGATTTTCCAAACATATCATCGAGCCTGTCAAGAGGTAATACTTCGTCCCTCATCATTATTGCTTCCTGTGTACCGATATGATGGATCTTGCTCACAGAAAGACCCGCAACCTCTACAACATTATTCACCGGGATCGCACAGCGACGGCCATTGATCCGGACCATGATCACATTCACGATGGCCATCGTCGGGGGAAGGACCAGTTCAAACCGGGACCCTTTCCCGGGAGAGGACTCGACCTTGATCGTCCCTTTTAAGTTGTCAATAGCTGTTCTGACAACATCAAGACCTACACCCCTGCCACTTACATCGGTTACCTTTTCGGCGGTTGAGAAACCGGGCAGGAACAGCAGGTCATATACTGCCTCATTGGTCATTTCGGCTGCCTGAAGTTCAGTAATCAATCCGCGTTCAACTGCCTTCCTGGCCACTTTTTCACGGTTAATCCCGGTCCCGTCATCTTCAATGACAATAACAACGTTGTCACGATCACGACTTGCGATAAGGTTCAACTTCCCTTTGCCAGGTTTCCCTGATCTCATCCGGATTTCCGGCTTTTCAATCCCGTGATCGACCCCGTTTCGTATAAGGTGCAGTAACGGGTCATTAAGCCCATCCATGATACTACGGTCAAGTTCTGTGTCGCCCCCTTCAATGGTGAACTCGACCTCTTTCTCCTCCTTGTGCGCTAAGTCACGGACTGTGCGCGGGAACCGGTTAAAAATATGTGACAGGGGGATCATCCTGATATTCATCATCAGGTTCTGCAGGTCGGATACCGACCGTCCGACCATGTTGAGGGTCTCGTCCAGTTCTTTTATCTGGAATTTCCGGGCAATCTGTGCCAATCTTCCCCGGTTGATTACAAGGTCTTCGATCAGGTTCATCATCTGGTCAAGGCGGGTAATATCTACCCTGATGTTCTTGACTTCCCTGCTTTTATCGACACGCTCTTCCTTGACCTGCTTTGCGAGCCCGGGTGCATGATCCGTTCCGGCGGCTACGATATCCGACCCGGTTAGTGGTTTTCCCACACCTTCACGGCCTGGTGCTGTCTTGCCAGCCGCCATCTCAATATCAGGTCCGAACAGGACCTCCTTTACATCAGAAACAGAGGCAGCTGTTTTCAACGCATCAATCCCGGCATCGCTCCTGATAACCAGCCTGATGGTCCCATCAAATACGCCATCTTCAACAATTTCCCGGTCAGGTATGCACTGGATAATCGTTCCGAATTGATCGAGGTTCTGGAGGAGCAGCATCCCCCTCAGGTTCCGGCTGTCACAATCATCCCGGAGCCGGATCAGCATCTGAAACTGCCCCTCCTTCTCCTCCAGCAGGGCTTCATCTGCGATTTGTGCAGGGACCGTCGCACCATTTTCTGATTGCATGGAGCCTGCATCCATGCCTCCCGGCGTATGCCGATCGGCTTTCCAGTCAAGGAGTGACTGTACCCTCTCTTCGAGGTGATCAATCGTTCCCGGCCCCTCGGACTCGATATCATCCAGCATCAGTTCAATATCATCCGATGCGGCAAGGAGAAGGTCAACAAGGTCCTGGTGGACTTCCAGCTGGCCACTCCTGATTAGCTGGAACACGTCCTCCATTGCGTGGCAGACCCGCTCCATATGCTTGAACCCCATCGTTGCAGACATGCCTTTAAGAGAGTGAGCGGAACGAAAAATTTCGGCGATGGCTGCTTCATCGGGACCGTTCTCGAGTACAAGGAGATTCTTTACAATAGTCTCGTGATTTTCCCTCGATTCGGCGATATAGAGTGCCCGGTAGGCATCCATTTCAGACATGTTATCCTCCCATGGTTTTGACTACCCTGGTTATCTCACCGGCCATTGAACGGAGCGGCAGTACTGAGTCCACGCAGTCGAGTTTGAGTGCCGCCCGAGCCATTCCATATACAAGACAATCAGATTCGCGGACGACCATGGTCGTCCCACCATGCTGTTTCACTGCGAGGGTACCATCTCCCCCGTCACTTCCCATTCCCGATAAAATCGTCGAAACGGTAAGGGGACCAAAGGCAGCAGCAGCTGAGGAAAAAGTCTTGTTTACGGCAGGCCGTACGCTGTGTTCCAGTGGGGCCCGCGAATGTATTACTCTCCCTCCCTTTACTCCGGACTGGGAGATCATGCTGGAAATAACGGTATGGTACCCTGCCATCGATACATACACCTGGCCACTTGACAAAACATCGCCATTTTCGGTCTCTTTTACAGGCATTGGGGAGAGCCTGTTGAGCCGTGCTGCAAGCGCCGCAGTGAATCCTCCTTCAGGCATGTGCTGGGTGATCATGATGGCCGCGGGTATACTTGTCGTGAATGATGAAAGGAGGACGTCCAGCATCGGTGGACCACCAGCTGAGGAACCAACCAACACGATTTTATTTGCCATTTCAGCGGATGGACCTGCTTTTCTTGATATATAAGCGATATTCACCAGGTTTTTTACTTTTGTTACAAGTTCCTGGGATATGCCGCGTATGCGCGCGAGGTCCTTCGGTTTCATCATAAAGTCATCCGCACCATATGCCATCGCCTTTTTAGTCATCAGGGCTCCCTGTGAGGTAAGCGAGCTGAGCATCAGTGTTTTCGGCTGGTGTTTCATTGCTGCTTTGTGCTTGAGCACTTCGATACCATCCATCTTCGGCATCTCAATGTCCAACGTGATGACATCCGGCTTGAGCTCATCGATCTTTACCAGCCCGTCTTCACCATTGGTGGCTATCCCGACAACCTCAATCTCCGGGTCTTTTCGGAGCATGTCAGTGATGATTGTACGCATAAAGAGCGAATCATCAATCACAAGAACACGGATCATCGTCACGATCCAAGCACATTTTTTATCTCTTCGAGCACTTTTGGTGCCTGGAATGGTTTTACGACGTATCCTCTCGCACCACTCTTTATCGCCAGTTTCACCATCTGCTCCTGCCCGACAGCCGTGCACATGATGACCTTTGCGTTCGGGTCAAAGGCCTTTATTCCCTTTAACGCCTCGATCCCGTTCATTTTCGGCATCACTACGTCCATGGTAACGAGGTCAGGTTTCAACTCCTTGTACTTCTCGATGGCTTCATCCCCGTCACCGGCTTCACCAACAATTGAATGCCCACCGGAAAACAGGATGTTTTTAAGAAGTGTCCTCATAAAAAGTGTATCATCAACAATCAGAATTCTCCCCATGTGTAATCAGATCATCTTTGTCCGGCACTTATATGTACTTAATGATGATTTGCCATGCAAATTGTATTCAGGGAGTTGGAGGTTTAACCGCATCCGAGATGAAACGGACTCCCTTTGGGGTGAGCTGGACTTCTCTCCGGGTAAACATTATTTCGACAACGCCCAGTTTTAACAGTTTATCGAATATCTGGTCGAGTTCGGTATGGGGGATATTCAGCATATTTTCAATTGCATGAGAGTCCATTCCGCTGTAGACAAGCATTCCCACCTGCGCTGCCAGCGGATCAAGCTCATCACCCTTCATGTCCATCTCTTTTGTTGCATCTTTCAAAAAGTTAAGGAGGATCTGCAGCGTCGAGAGCGGGCAAAGGACGAAACTTGTTACTACATCACCGATTTCAAGATGGTCGATCTTGATGACATCCACCTGTTTCTTCTGGAGGTCACGCTGCGTCATTTCAATGCCGGCAACTTCGGCAATAGGGACACAGACCTGCTTGTTCTGGCTTACAAACCAGATCCCGGTCTTCAGTACTGCGACAGCTCCTTTCTCCCATTGCGCATCGGTGACCATCACACCACCCCGGACAGCCGGGGACATGAAATACGCACTCAGGCGGTACGCACTGCAGGACATGATGATCATGCGTTTTAAGACCTGCAGTGCCTTAGGGACCGTGGCAATGCGGTAAATTTTTTCAGGGTTCCCTTTTACCGTGATGAGAAGGACACTTTTCCTCTCTTCTAAGTTGATAATCGATTTAAATGGAATATCCGTGTTGATGGGCTCCCGGATGGAAAGCTGGTCCTGGGTGACATCGATCTTCGAGACTACCCATTTCCCTTCTTTTTCGACTTTCACAGGTATTTCAGTCATATCAACACTCGGTCAGGATACTCGTTCCGCCACTTATTTCTTTACTTTCGTCATACTTAATATCCCTTCCAGTTCTTTCTCGAGCTCAGCGGCCGGGACTTTCACATCTTTTAAGTCCCGCAGGAGGGGGGCATTATCATCCCTTTTAACACCTGTAGCATCAGATTTAAGAGAGGCCATCAGGTCGTCATCCAAACCTTTTCCGGAAGAGAAGGCCATCATCGAGTCCCCCATATCCTTTGGTGTATCCGTGAACTCCATCCTGCTCGAAGGAGCGGAGGCAAACGGGGACCCACTCAGTGGTGCAGCAGCTGGTGCCGGGGATTTTTGGGCTGAAACAGGAGGGGTTTTATCTGGCGGTGGTGCCGGCCTGGATTCTATTTTATCCGGTACATCCGGGTCCCCGAGTTCCTGGTCAAGGTCAATACTGTTTATATCGAGGTCCTCGAGACCACCCAGGTCCATTTCATCAGATAACGGGTCCGTTCCCCCTTCTTCTTCCGGGCCCAGGTCACCCATATTCGCAGCAAGTATTGATGCAACTTCATCATTATCTGAATCATCATCAATGGCAATCCCTTCGTCGGTATCAAGGGAGATATCCATGTTTGATATATCTTCACCAAATGCTCCCGACATATCAGCACCTAGATCGAGGTCATTCAATGATGAGAGGTCCCCCAGATCATCATCCGGCCCCTCGGAGTCCAGCAATTCCGTGTCTATCTGCTCTTTCACAAGAGTTGAGAAGGGATCGGGAACGTTTCGTTTTTCCGAAGAAATAATTTCCGGGTCTGCCTCCTTAAGAGACCTGATATCAGGTGCCCGGCCCTTAACTGACTGGTCCAGCATCTGGTCAAGTTTCTGTTTATCCCGCTGTTTGGCGGTTTTTGGCTTCCTCACTTTACCAATATCCCCTGCAATAACCGAGAATGCTTTTCCCATCGATGAAAAGGCGTCCCGGATTGTTGAGGACCTGCCTGGTGTCGTCCCGCCGGATTTTTTATTCGGTGCACTTTTTGCCCCGGGCTCCTGTTTTTTCCCGCTTTTCTCTTTTGTGGGTTTTTGAGCTACCGGAGGTTTTTGTTCGTTCTTTTTTGCACCTTTTTTTAAGGACAATGAAATTTTTGGTACCCGGAGCTTTGGTAGTTTGACTGACCCGTTTATCAATAGGACCAGGACTGCAAGTGCCATGACTACCAGTACCAAAAAAATTGCGGGTAAATCAAACAGGACCAGTACCAACCCTGCTACAAGGATGACGACGAATAATAAAATCCGGCGGACGGAGTCCTTCATGTACTATACCCCCTGGAACACCGGAATGTTAAAGAACATCGCAACAATATACGGCGCAACAATATATACAAGTCCCGTCATAATCGCTAAAATGCTTGCAAAGAAGTAAAAAATATACCTCCCGCCACCCATCACAATTTTCCCCGCAAAAATATTTGCAACGGTAATAATCGTAAGCATGATCATGATATAGACCGTCATTTCTGCTTCAGGAAAAGAGACGAACATATTGATACCGCTGACCATCGACCCGCCGACGCTTTGAGCTGCCTGAGTACCTTCACCCATCGCATTGAGGTTACTCATAACGCCTGCAATTGCCTTGGACATCGTTAAGAGGATATGGAACAGGAACAGAAAAATTGCGACCATCATGGTATGCATCGGGATAATGAGGACGACAAAACCCATGGAAACCGAATTCCTTTTTTCCCTGAGAAGGACCTGTTCGAGCATTGAAGAGCCCGCAATCTCACCTATCTTGTCCGGGGACCCCCCGAGCTCGCACGAGTCCCTGAAAATATTAAGGTACTTATAGATCAGGTTACTCCCGCTCTCCCCGATAAATTTCTCCCAGCTGGCGTTCTCGTCAAGGCCAAGGTTTAGTTTTGAAAATACTCCATTGATCAATGGTTCCAGCACCACAAGGGACTTCCGGTCAATTTCAGCCAGCGCATGGCCCATTGTCGTCCCTTTTCCTCCCATTACCGCACCGATACTCCGTATGAAAGAAGTAAAATCAGCGTCCCGCTGGATGATATTACTGTCATCGAGGTACCCGATAATACCCAAAGGGAGAAGCATAAGCCCGATTAATAGCATAACAAGGCCATACACGTCCTTGATGAACCCGAATGCGCTGAGGGCAAAAAAAACTACCGTGACAATGATGACAACCGGAATAATCCTCCGTTCAAGCCGCTTGATTATCATCTGCTCTTTTGAACCAGTAGGAAGGTCATGGATCTTCTCATCTGACGGGACTGACGTGTACATTGTCACAATGCCAAACAACGAAGTTGTTGTTACGATCATGTAGGACAGCATCAGGGTCGACTGGACATTGTCAGGTGTGAAAAGGGCTACTGATACCATGATGATAATCCCGACAAGGGCTCCCGAGAACAGCATCGCAATGTACGCATCCCCCCATTTTTTTAACATCTCGAGCCCCTGCTCGTAGTTGTTCCGGTATACACTCCGGACGGTGGCAAGTTCGCGGCTGATAAAGTCCTCATCCGGTACACCGGACTCTATTGAGTTGGAATAGCGGTTCAGCATGCTCTGGAGCAGTTTGTTTTTTGTCCGTTCTGCAACCGCGGTAAGGGCTTCCACGTAGCTGTAATTCCAGCGTTTGACAAAAAATTCAACTTTTGCAATGTATTTTGCCGTCGCGTACTCTTTTCGAAGGGCGGTATACGCAAAGATCTCGGGCCTGGTCGCACGTGCTGTGGTGATCGAGGTCATGTACGTGGCCATAAACAGCATATCTGCGGCCATCCGCTTTGCTTCAAGGACTGAGTCCAGCTTATCCCGGATGGACTTTATCATTCCCTTGAAGGGTATCTCACGGGCTTCTTTAACCGGAAGCACGGGAGGAGGCCCGGCGGGCAGGCTTTTAACATCCATAATATTTGGTAAACCCACTAATCAGGGATATCAATAGTAAGGAGCCCCTGCTTCTTGATTTTGGTCATCATGTGGTACAGGTCATAGAACCCGGTATAGCCTGCCTTATGTAATCTTTCTAGAATACGTGCCCTTTTATCCACTTCCAGGTACATACCTGCCTTTTTGTGGTCAGGGATACCGAGCATGGTGGCAATCCTGTTTTCAAGGAGGTAGCTGCTCCCCCTCCCATGGAAATCATGAGTGTCGGTCACCGGGTTCCAGCTGAACATCTCGACAAAAGAGAAACCCCCGCTTTCCGGGTTAAAACCTACCAGTTCATTGATTGAGAGGATCCGGCGGACCATTTCACCCGTCGAACGGCGTACGGAACTCTGGATGACAACAATGTTCAGGTTATCGACATAGGTCTTCGGGATCAGGATCGGGTCACCACAGAGACGCTGGACAAGTTTTTCTACGGATGAAGCGTGGAACGTGGAAAGTACCGGGTGGCCGGTCTGCATCGCACCGAATGCGACGGAGCCTTCAACACCACGGATCTCACCAACAAGGATCTGGTTCGGACGCTGACGGAGTGCAGCCCTTAAAAGGTCAAACATTGTCACGTCCCCTCCTTCCCCTTCCCCTTTTCCTTTGCCTTTTGAGACTTCACGTGTCCAGTTCAGGTGAGGGATCTGGAGTTCGGGTGTGTCCTCGATGGTGACGATCTTGTTCTCCGGGGGAATGAATGTCGTCATCGCATTGAGGGTTGTTGTCTTACCACTTGCCGTCTCTCCGCTCATGAACAGTGACATCCCGTTCTCGATACAGATCCAGAGATATGCCGCACACATGTAATCACAGGTCTTGAACTCGATCAGTTTCAGGATGCTGATCGGGTCGTCCATCGCTTTACGGATGGTGAAGTTGGAACCTTTCCGGCTGATATCAGTGCTATAGACGATGTTGATACGGGAACCGTCAGGCAGTGTGGCATCAACGATCGGGTTCCGGTAGGTAATAGGCCGTCTCGTCCGTTCTGCAAGCTTGATCACGTAATTATCCAGCTCTTTTTCCTTGTCCCATCCAACCACTGATTTAAGCCCTTTGAATATTTTATGTTCAACAAATATCGGTCCGATACCGTCACAGGTGATATCTTCAATATACTTGTCACTGAGGAACGGCTTTAGAA
Source organism: uncultured Methanomicrobiales archaeon (assembly GCA_903828975.1). GTDB lineage: Archaea > Halobacteriota > Methanomicrobia > Methanomicrobiales > Methanospirillaceae > CAIKOD01. The sequence continues at coordinate 19,564 of CAIKOD010000155.1, forward strand.
GGCCGATGTCAACTTTATCACGGACCATCATGTATTCAAGGGCTGAGTACTCCTGGGGTGACATAATGACCCTTCCATCGGGGGTCCGTGCAACATGTGCGAATGCTTGGGCCCTCCCCGAACTATCCTTCTTGGTGAGGTCCTTATTCAGGAAGCCTTTCATTTTGCCCATGAACCCCGGGTTTGCCGATTCTTTACCGGCCATCAGGGGAACATTTTCCCCGGGCATTTTAATCTGGACGACCTCTTTTAGCAGCTTTCGTAATACCGTGCTTCGTTCCTCATCGGTGACCGGGTCGTCCTCCAGTGCGTCAAGGAGGTCAATCAGCTTGTATTCAACTGCAGGGACAAGGTCTTTCACACTGTGCAGGAACGAGGGCTCAATCGGGATGTAATAGTTCCGGACATCGTTCGGGTCAAAAAAAATGTGGACAAATGTGTCCGCATCGGCCGGATAGATGAGGTTTGGTTCCGTCATCGACTTTAAATCACGTTTTAATTCCGAAAAAAAGAGGGGAATTCCATATTCATCGACAGGGAAGATATGTAAGTACTCGAGGAGGTGCGGGCTGTGCTGCACGTACTCTTTTGCATTTGTCGGTAGCATCCGGTAGAGTGCACAGGACTCGATATTATTCGCGCAATCGTTATCTTCTGTGTTTACCGCGCGTTTAAAGGGTAGGGAGAGGCTTGTTGCGACTGAAATTTCTCCGGAGCTCATATCAGACCTTTGCCATCGAAATCGGGATTATTTTCATGCCATAACCGGGGTGGACTTCGAAACTGACCAGGTTACCGGTTGTTTTCCTTGCACCCCTGACTTTCACAACTTCCATGACCATGACGTACTTGTCGCCGATCAGGGTCTTCTTCATGTAGAGATGTGCATCGCAGATGGAACGGATACGGATCAGGGTGTCCTCCTGGAATGCGTACGTGTGAAGCGTGATGAGAATTGTTTTCCCGTGGTCGACTAAGTTCTTGCAGTTCGTTAAGAACGTGAGGATAGTCCCCTGTGTGGTATACTCGGTAAACATGGTAAGAGAATCGATAACAATAACCTGGGCTTTACTCCCCTTGATATGTTCAATAATGTGCTCAAGGATCCCATCCATCTCTTCTTTAGACCATTTGAACCCGACCATGTGTAGCGGGAAGAGTTTGACATAGCCCCATGCAAAATAATCTGATACATCAAGGCTCATTGAATCCATCTGGGAAAGGAAACTTTTGGCAGTCATTTCGGTAGAGTAAAGGTCAACGCAGAGGCCCTGTTTCATTGCACCCCAGATTATCTGCTCTGTCAGGACACTTTTACCAGTATCATTCTCTCCTTCGATGAGGGTGAGGGATCCTAATGGAAGACCATCAGCTATTTTCTTGTCTATTTCATTATTCCCGGTTGAGAGGATCTTCTTGTCTTCACCACCAAGAATACCTGCGATGCCTTCAAATCCCATTTGCCACCCTTCATATAATTATATATATTGAATTATCGATTCAACACTATTTAATTCTCTGCCTTGTACAAATACATCCCCGGATTTCAGATAGGGTGGTGCATACGTAATATTTCCAGATCATCCCGGCAACAGAACAGGACGAGCAGTTATCTGACTTAATAAAAATATTAAAAACACTAATTAATCAATGTCATAACCGTTTCACATGAAAATACTACAGCCGGATTTCACATCTTTTCAATGCACAATTCCTTTATGGTGTAACTTTAGTAATGGCAGAAAAGCCATTCTCCGTTGTCAGCTGGACAATGACCGGATATGTGCCTGCATACGTCACATTCATAGTCAGCTCCGCGGTGGGGCGCCATTGTTTACTATCCGGTGAGATTGAGATTGATCCATTAGGAATCAATACAGGGGCCGCCCCAGGTACCTGGAGAAAAACATTGAAGTTAGAGAGGTCAATCGGCTCACTGCCGGTATTTCGCATTTGGAGTACTATCGGGGTGCTGTTTTCCACTGAAGCTGAATCAATAGTGATGGCAGTCCCCATCATTTTCATGTGAACCGCTGTCATATCAGACTGTGCATTCATCGCAATCTGCGTGGTCGTCAGGACACCCCCTACGAGCACATAGGCTGTGACTATCAGGAGGATAATTCCAATAGCTGATCCGATGATCGATGCAAATGCCATCCGGTAATCTGTCCTCCTTCAATTAGTCAGTAACAAATTCAACTGATCTCCTTACTCCATTCGGCAAAACAATGGCAAAATATGCCATTCCACCTGTAGCTGGAATTTTGTCACTTGTAAGGGTAATATGAAGGGTCTCCCCGGGGTCCCACCATTGGCCTGTCGGGTCTTCCGGAAAATCCCAGGGGGTGGTTGCGAGAGAAAAGCGGGAAAAATTACCCACTCCGCCGATAAAAACATCTGAATCATCCAGTTCGTTTTCAGATATCCGTGAACTACCTATATTTTTCAGCCATATCTGGGCATCAGGATTTTTTGCAAAGTAATTTACAATCTTAATATCGGTTCGGATCTGGTTATCGGTCGAATGTGCCACAGAACCAAACGTCTCTGTCGTCCTCGAGATGATGGGGAAAACAGCATTAATCAACACGCCTGCGGCCACAACGGCAGCGATCAAAAAGAGGGCGGTGACGATTGTCTCACTCGACATTCATCAGATCCTGTCTTTGGAATGTATAAAATCAGCTTCCGGCTGTTCTTCCCGTGAATGGTCTTCCCGGGCAACTCCCGGGCTCGTAACAGGAGTACCACGTTTCTCCATAAGGACCTCGATCATATCACGGTCCAGTGTGGCATCTGACGGGTTAAGGATATGGTTCAGCTCGTATAATTCAGAAACAAATTCGTCTGCACGGATTTCATGTATCTCGCCAAGTGTTGTCGGCATCAGGCGGGTGATATCCCTGACGAGTTTCGCAGACTCATCTGATATATAGCCCATCGCACGGTATGACTCGAGCATCAGGTCAACCCGGTCATGCCCGTATTTCTTTACGGTCTTGCTTGTCCATTCAAAGAGCCGAAATACCTTCTGCAGGCGGACTTTACCGGCAGATTCGGATTCTTTAGGAACAGGCACTGCCTGGCCTGGCATACCCGCAAACTGTGCCCTGATCGCTGCCAGCATCATTTCATCAGGATTACCGGTATTGAGAGGGATCCTTGTTATGGTCCCGGCATCCTGGTTGGGCGGGGAGTTTGGTGGAATGTTTGCTGGTGCAACGTGTTCAGGTTTCTGCGCATGAACTTCCTCGATTTCTATGGTTTCCACAGGGTCCTGCCTGTTAATTTTTATTGATTTTGTAGGAGCATCCGGAACACTGCCACCCTGCATCCCTACATTGAACGGGTTCTCCATATCATTCATGCGTTCGCGGATATCAATCAGGAGACGCTTGATAGAGGTCTTTAAAAGTTCTACCTCGTCCTGTAATTTCAGCAGTTTCACTTCAGGGTCATCAGCAGATGCCGTGGATATGATGTGGTCAACCTGTGCCTGGTTTACTGCCATATTAAGTACAATGTTTCACTGTTATTCGTTAATATAGCTTTGCCATATGGATGACAGTGACGAATGACAATAAGGAACAATTGTCAGGAAAGCGACTGGAAATAAGGAAACAATTATAACATGAAATCCCAAAAAGGGGTTAAGATTAATTTAGTAGAGTAACGTTGTGTTCGTTATTCCTGCTGGTATGGTTCTCTGTACACCCAATGCCGCACCATTCTCAGGTTTTAACTCGAGATTGAATTGTTCTCTCGATACTAGAGCAGTGGTTGGTTTTATCCCAATGGTATAGAACTGACCTTCGTTTAATAACGAGCCTTTAATATCAGTACTATTAGCAATTATCCACCAAGTATTTGCAGTATGTGCTGTCCCTTTGGGTATGTTATATGGCGTGGCATTTTCAGTACTGAACGTATAGGTGATCCTTTCAACATCAACTGGTAACCCACCTGCGGCAAGTCCTATATCAAACTGCAGTTCATTAACAGATGCTAGGTTAGTTCCATTCGAAATCCCATACACGTTACCCTTGACTACAATGTTCGATGCAGCCTGTGTAACACCTGCATGGACAACCTGCTGGCTTTTCTGTGTGGTGAAGAAACCTGCACCGAGCACAACGTAACTGAACACTGCGGCGACGACGACGAATGCAATCAGGACGATTGCCGCCTCGAGGCCGGTGAACCCGTCTTCATTTCTGTTTTTCATTGACATTTACTACACCTCGCAGACGCTGGATCCCTCCAGAACATACTGCAAATGTTAGATTGCTTCAGTTCTATATAATAATATCGATTGTTCCTATCGTTACCACCAGTATCTGGTATCAGATTCATTGAAGAAGGATTATGCGCCCAATTTCCTTGTTAGGAACTTTCAATAACAACGGTGTTATGCAGTGCCCTGATTGCCCTCGGGTCCTTTGTTTCTTCCAGAGCCTGGACCGCACGGAGCCTGACACCGCTATCGCTGTCTTTTAATGCTTCAATAAGGGGCTCAATGGTAGCATCGCCGCCATATTTTGCAAGTGCCCCTACCGCTCTCATCCGGACGCTACGGTCTTCATCCCGTAACGCTTCACTCAGGGGGACAACCATCCGTTCATCCCCGATACGCCCCAGGGATTTCACAGCTTCTCTTCTGACAAAACGGTTCTTGTCCTTTAATGCATCAATAATATCCGGAATTACTCTTTTATCCCCGATGATCCGCAGTGAAACAAGGACACCCATCCTGACATGCCAGTCAGGGTCTTTCAATGCCTTAATTAACGGGTCTAGTGCCTTGTCTTTCATTTCGGCAAGACCTTCTGCGGCACCCTCCCGGCCGGAACGGTCCTCATCCTTGAGGGCATGTAGTAACGCAGGAATTGCCCGTTCATCACCCAGGCGACCAAGGGACTTGGCAGCTTCACGACGGACATAATGGTTTTTGTCCTCCAGTGCAGAGATGAGTGGTGTCACTGCCCTCGGATCCTTTAGTTCCCCGAGAGCCCGTGCAGCCTCCTCCCTCGTATCGTCATCATTGCTCTGCAGGGCACGGGTGACCTCATCAAAATCACCCGCGATTTTAATTTTCGCTTTCCCTTTTACGCTACTGGTATCCCAGGTACCAGAATCCATCATACCTGACCGTTCGAAGAAATCCTTCAGTGCCGCATCAACCATATTCCGATCTTTGGCATACAGGGCAACCGCGACGAATATCATGATATCGAGACCGGCATTCAGGAGGGAGAGCACAGGATTTATGGTGATTCCAGTGTTATACAGGATTGCGGTAAGAATAATGATTGCCGCAATAATAAGAACCGTAATCTGGAGGCCTCTTTTTGGGTACCAGAGCGCCACAAGGATTACGGGGATAATATACAGGTGCGGTAACAGCGTATAGATCTGTGAGGAGAATAACTGGTCCCGTACCTGGATGGTGAACAGGGTCACAATAAGGGCAAATATTGCAAATGCGCTAATCACCATTATTTTTAAGGATTCGCCATTTTGAATCTCCTGAATATGTTGATCAAGCCGTTTCATTTTTCAATATCCGTCCGGGGGACTTACTAGATCCTTATGGTTCCTTGTAACAAATTAAACCGATTGGTGCAGTTCAGGAGTCGTCCATAATTGGCAGAATATCAACTGAATACGTTATTAACATTAAGACAGTCCGAATTTTATCGTTAGTGACGACGGGCTGCATGCCGTAATCAGAAAATGGACCCAAAATGTCTTACCGATTATATACCGAAGACAAATTGTGTTGCAATATCTTCAATTTCATCCCCCCGTGTTTCAGCATCCCGGAGGTGCCCGGGGGATTCCCAGCGGTACCATTCCTGCATCCTCATCATCATCAGCCACCGGTTTGTAATCTCCTGGCCGAATTCATACATCCGGTAATAATAGTTTTCATCAAGTTTCCCGGAAAAATCAAACATTAGTACCATTTTAATAATATTCGTCATCGCGTCCCCGACTAGTTTTGTATGGTACCAGTATGACTGGCTCCACCGGTGCGACATCATCTCTTTTACATCGAGGTTCTTGAATTTCTGGAGCTCAGGGATATTTATAAGCGGGTTTAATTTCAACTCGGCCGTGATATCTGCCAGATACATGTCCCTTGCATAGTACATCGCATTGTGCAGGACAAAATAACGTCGTGGGAGCATATCCTTAAACGAAACCAGTTCGTGCATATCCTTCATGCTCTCTTTTACCAGAAAGTAGGTCTGGGCATTCTGCAATATCTTGCACCGTTTCGCAATATACACGTTGGATAAGATCTCCCATGGAACCTCAGTTATCGATTCGTGGAAGAGCATGTACAGATAATACATCAGCTTCTTTTTCTGCCAGACCCCGAGATTTCTTGTTTTTTCATCCTTTAGTGTATCAAGATAGATCTGGGTCATACCAAGCCCGGCTGTACCGGAATCATAAGAGAGGACACGGTAATTTCCTCTCCTTTGAGCTATTCCCCTCAGTAACAAACGGACACTGTTCTGGGCTATAACAAAGTCCTTTAGTAAACCAAGTTGTGAACTTGAAAAAACGATGACATTTTTATTGGTAGTATATGAATAGGTATCGAGGAGGATACCATGGGCAGGGGCATCATTTTCCCGGTGGACTATAATCTCGCTATCCAGGATCTCCTCGATGTGGCTTACCAGTTTATCGAGGGCAGGCGAACTATTGTGTGGAGTGATCATTTCATTTTCACGATGTAATCCTATCATCCAGCCGGTTCTCAGGTCACCCGACATTACTGATATTCTGGGTATTTCAGTCAGGAGTCCAGTCCTGTTGATCGTGTGAGACCATTTGTTAATACAATTTCTTTCCCATTATAGATTATGACGGAGACAACGGGGGGAATTCCCAGTTTATTACCCGGACCCATGATTGCTACCATGTCGATATTTATATGCCGTTCGATGAACCAGACCAGAAAATCGGGCTGATTAGGATAACATCGCCTGGCCCGGGATCAGCCAAGTATGATACATTTATATTGCCACTTGCTGATAGAACACCATAGTTCTATGAACATTCTAAACGTGAGGACATGGGTTTTTTTCTACCTGATTTGTTTTGTTGCATTACTCTGGGCGGTATTCCTTCTGACACAAGGGATGATGCTCTGGGTGGGTCTTTCACTCGTCCTTATTGTTGTCGGGTTTAACTTCATCCTTGTCGCCGCAGAAATGAGAGGGCATAAAAAACAGGAACAAATGATGAAGAATATTACCGCTATGAAACCGGATAGCGTACCAGGGGATAAGAATAACGGGAAGTAACATGAGGGAAAACGAGGTCGAACTCAGGGGCACAACACCTGACGATGAGTTCTGGAAACGGTTCTCTGGTGTCCAGACTATGCTGGATCGTATGAAGCAGCGTGCTGAACTTATCCGGGCGATCCGCGAGGAGATCGTAATCCCTGAACAGGCCAGAGATCTTGCGGTCAAAGCATTATCCACGGAATTACAGGAGAATAAAAAGATATTTTTTGATTATCTTCTGAATTTTATCAGTGTCAGTATGCAGGTCCTTCACCGTGCTGATATAGAAATGGAATTTACCATTATCGAGGGGGGCAGGATTGAAATGAATAGTATCAGGCTCATTGTTGACAGCGAAGTCCAGGATATCCCTGTTGAGATTGGGGCCAGGTTCGCGGGCCTGATCCTTGAGTCCAAGGGGCCAAAAAAACTTGATGCAATCCTCTTATTTTTCAGGGAGGAAGAGGCACGTTATGACATACTTTTCGGTGGTATAATGGACAGGTGTTCATTGCAGATAATGGATGAACTCTATCCAAGACGGTGTGCCCACGTCAAATTAAAATTACCCGCACAGTCACTTATTGAATACCGGGTCTCCCTGTAATTACAACGGATTATAAAGGCGGATTACTGCCTGACAAATATTTTCAGGAGAGGGCGGTACGGCCTGAAGAGAGGTTCCATTTCCTTTCCAAGATATTCAGAAAGCCCCATCACATAATACCCTCCGGCAACGAGGCCGTTATGAAATTCCTTGCAAAGATCGTTTTTTTGCTGTTCATTAAAATAAATCGTTACATTCCTGCAGGAGATCAGATCAAGATATTTTGCGACAGGTTCTCCCCGCATCAGATCATGGTATTGAAACCGTACTTTCTCCCTGATATGGGGTTTAATTTCATATTTTCCATCAGGCTGAAGGGTAAAATGTTTCTTGATCTGCAGCTCAGTCATATTGTCAAGTGCCGGTCTTTCATAGACACCCGCTTTTGCCCTTTTTAGGATTTCGTAGTCAATATCACTCGCAATAATCAATGCGTCCATCGTAGGGTTGGTGAGACCGATCTCATAAAGAACAATAGCATAACTGTACGGTTCCTCGCCAGAGGAACACCCTGCACTCCATATGCGGACCCGTTGCTTTTTCTTCAGGATTTCGGGGATTAGTTCCCGCTTCACTATTTCAAATACTTCCTTGTCACGGAAAAATTTTGTAACGTTAATAGTCAGGGCATTTCGAAGTTTTTCCTGTTCATCAGGGTTTGACAGAAGGTACTTATTGTAGACCAGATATTCTTTGATGCTCACGGCATTCATGCGGGAGGAAAGACGACGCTTGATATAATCTTCCTTATAATTTCCACACCGTATGTGAAGGAGCCGTTCAATTGTTGCAGTGAGGGTATGAAAATCATCCATTTCGCAGTCCTTACCTGATATTGCAGGGTAGATGAAGATCAGTTAGGATCTTCTCTATATCCAGGTAAAGCATTAGGCGTGACTTTTTTCCTGCCTCTTCCAGTCGTTCCTTATCACCTGAAGAAGTTTTTATAATTCCTTTCACGAATCCTCCGGAATCGGTGGCAAGTATGCCAGTTACGGGTTCAATATCGTCAACCGGTATTGAAAGGACGCTGTGTACTTCTCCGACAATAATCCCTATGTTGGAACCCCCTGTAAGGTCCGGTACCATGACAATTATCTTCCCGTTTTTTTTCTCAGATTCCTCTTTAATGCTCAGCAGTTCGTTGATTGATATGATCATGGTCACCTCTCCCCGGAGATTGATCACACCAACGATGCAGTTCTGGCTTCCCGGAAGGCGGGTGATTGGTAGAATCTCAACGATCTCCCGTACCAGACTGATATCCATCCCATAGAGTCCGCTTCCGATTTCAAACTCTACAATATCTTTTGTCTCTGCCATAGTGTATCATTCCCGGGATTGTATGACACATGAATTTCAAACCCGTTTTTTATAAGCGCCTGAATATTCTATACCTTTTATTATGAATACATTATCAATCAATGCAGCTGGGAATAAAATTTCCAGGGATCTTTTATCAACCTTACATCAGAATTCATCTATTATAGACTTATTGATTTTTTATACTTTGGTTTACGTATTCCTTAAGAAAATAATTGTCCTACAATAGAGCAGAATGTCTAAATCATGCTATTTTTTAATTTGTGGCCACATTAATAACATTGATATAGCGGACAGGCTATCCCCGGATTTCAATCGTACGATAAGAACAGTCGTACCATCGCGGGGATAAGAAACCACCACCCTGCAAGAAAAATATTCCATGGCAGGTACCCTTGGTTGAGAGGATTCCGGGTATATAATTGCCCGAAGGTAGCGGCCTTTTGCGAATATTCAGCTGGTAAAACCCGGTTGAACTACAGCACCCGGATCCTTATTGGAAGTTACTGCAATAATGCAGGGGCAAAAACCACAGAGCAGCTTAAAAAGGTATAACAAAATTTGTTATCATTTCCTTGTTATTCGACGCAGGATTTGAAAATCCGTTTTACAAGACAATTAAAAATTTGGATTTTGTGAAAAACACATACGAACGGGAAGTTCAAACCCGAACCATGAAAATGCCCTTTAAAAATCTTCTTGTATTGGGGTAATATCAAACATTTACATGGGAAATTTTGAGTAATTAAAAAAGAAGAGGAAATATGTAGGCGGGAGGGGGGTTTAACCACTTCCTGTCCCATCCCCAATAAGATATCCTTATGTAGGGTTCAACGGTAGAATCCCCAAGAATTTCCGGGATTTAAGGCCATTGCCTATCCCAACCATGGCCGCCTAATCGGCGGGGGAGAGCCCCGGAAACGTGATTCAATTTTTGAATACTCTTAATCTACAAGATAGATAGAGAGTATTTTTTTCAAAGCCAAAAGTTACTCTATTCATTGGCATTATTTTGATTTCTGGAGGGACAGATCCTCAATAACCTTGAGCATATCGAGCCAGATAACGAGGTCTTTTTCATCTGCCTCTGATTTTTTGTCCAATCCCCTGCTTCCGATTTTAATAATACCTTTGATATGCATCGAGGACTGTGACGACAACCCCTCGCCAAGGTGCTCAACATCACGTTCATTAATCTGGATGACACTCTGGACATCGTCCACAATTACCCCGATATTCTCTCCTCCTGTTGCTTCTGCAGATAATACAATAATTTTACTGCCTGAATTTTCATCACGGGCTGGAAGGCCGAGAATTGCAGTAATATTAATAATATTGGTTATTTCCCCACGGAGGTTCATAATTCCACGAAGGTAATCGGGAGAACAGGGTATCGGGGTGATCGGCATCATCTCGACAATCTCGCGTGCGAGATTAATATCAAGGGCATATTTTTCTCCGCACAGATCAAATTCCACAACATCAAACGTGAGGCTTTTTTTTGCATCGTTCTTCGCATTTATCTGTTTATTTTCTGTTACAGGCGACGCAATAGTAATCCCGGGCTCAGCCGCAGGAACAACTTCATTCGGAATAATGGGGATTCCTGTCGGTTGGGGTGAGAAGTCCTTCTTTTTCGATTCTTCATCGAGGAGCAGTTTCAGTTCCTGGATTTCGCTCTTCATCTGCTCCTCTTCCTGCAGACTGGCAGTCTTATCATAAAAGACCACCATTATGCCGGATAATGAACCGGAATCAGTAATCATGGGGATACTATACTGCTCAAACGCATGTGCTCCCGATGGAAAGTCAATAATCAGGTCACTGACATTATGACGTTTGAATTTTAGGACGTCTTGTACCCCGTTTCCACGGGTGGTCACAATTTTAAAATCCTGGTAATTCATGCCCTTTAATTCTTCAGGACTGAAACCACTTACACGGCAGAACGCCTCATTGACATCATGTATCTGCTGCACTGGATCAAGGAGGAGCAGGGGCATTGGATTTTTAATAAAAACACTTTCCTTAATGACAGATAATTCATTTAGTTGAGATTCCTTTGTACTGCTGGCGTCCTCAATCCTGCGGAGACGACGAATTTCCGTGCTTTCCTCTTCCATTTTCCGGTTAACATCATTTACTGCCTTAATGAGAGGTTTCCATGATTCATCAACTTTTGTTTCGTTAATCTGGCCTGAAAAATCCCCCTTAAGTCCTTTCCAGAGTTGTTCTTCTATGTTGGATAGTATCACATTTTCTCCCGTTGCCGGGTGAACAGGTCCGGTGGCTGTCCTGCAGGGTACTCCGATGAGAAGTGCTCTCCTCCCCGCCTTTGCATTCAGCTCAGATCCAGTACCTTCTACTGCATTGTCTGCGACCATCAGGATCCCCTCCTCAAATAATAGTTACCATTTTTGAATTACCTCTGCTATAACGGAATACGCCTTTCCGGCAGGACTTTCCGGGGCAAAATGTGAAATTGGTAAACCGGCCTTCTGGGCCTCATAAATCTCCCTGCTGTAGGGCACAGGATATACCAGGTTGAAATACTTCCGGACTTCCTCCTCAAATTCCCGGACCATCACTTCTTCTTTTACCCGGTCAGATGAATCCCTTAGCGAGAAACGTGAAAAAAATGCCCGTATTCCACTTTTTCCGGCCACATTGCAATCCCAACGGGTCAGGATTGCGAGATCAGGCGTTATACGGCTCCCAACAATTTCTCTGATATCAGAAAAAATTGTCATGAGCGTGTGCAGACCCTGTAATGCGAATACCCCCCGATCAAAGGTAACTACCGTATGGTCTGATGCGACCAGTCCGTTTATCACAAACTGTCCCATGCTGGGCGGCGTGTCTATCAGGATATAGTCATACCTGTTTTTTGCCGGGACCAGAATTTCAGACAGCATTTTTGCCCGGTCTTCAATTGTATAAAGAAACGGCTCGGCACCAACCAGCTCAAGATTTGAAGGGGCAATATCAATTCCCGATTTGGTCTTCTGGATACAATCAATAATTGTTATTGTCTGATATCCAGGGCATTTCCCCATGAAGAGATCATACATGCTGACATGCAATGAATCCGGGTTTATACCAAGACCTGAAGTTGCATTGGCCTGTGGATCGACATCAACAACCAGCACATTTTTACCAGATTTTACGAGAAATCCTGCAATATTCAGGCAGGATGTCGTCTTACCTGTACCTCCCTTATGATGGGCAAATGTGATGATCGTGATCCGTTCCACCTCAACGTGAATATACATCTTTCATCTGATTTGAATATATCAGATTTGAACTTTCAACCACTTATTATTGACAGAAGTTACCTGTTTGGAACATCCTGCCAATGATAGAAGGAATGCATAATATTCCTCATACATAATCATATTTCCTCCACGATTATCTTCCTGGCCTGATGTATAATTACACACATTTTTAGGAATTCCATTTTGATACCAAAATTAAGATTTTTTGACGCTTTTGGGATAATTTTATCTGATCGTTCGTGCATGACTCTGTATAAGGAAGATCAAATGGACGATGTTATAATTTACCTGATGACCGGCGTGATTATGGTTATCATCGGGGTTATTGTCGGATACCAGGTGACGGTGCGGTATTATACAAAGCGATTCCTGGTGGTAGCCAAACAGTGTGAAATAGTGCAGACGATTGCACCACTTATCGCCGAACTTGAGAGGGAATCCTAAATGAACAAAAAAATTACATTAAGAGGTGCTCACCATGGTTGATCTTCTGGGGGAGCTGGTCATCTGCATCGTCACATTGTGTTTTGGACTTTTAATCAGTTTCCAGATGGCACATATTTACCACGTGCGCAAGATTACAAGAATTGCGAGACGTTGCATAGATTCAGGTACAATCGCACCGGTCCTCGTAGAGCTTGAAAAAGTACACCAGATGGGCTATGTAAAAGATGTAGATATTGATGAACCAATGAAGGAATAAAAGGTCCTGAGTACAGTAAAAAATATTATTTACAGCTATCCAGCTGTTCTTTCTGTTTTTGCATCAGCTGCTTGATCTTATCCCGGATATTATCAGGCATCCCACATAACACAGGGTTAATGAATTCCTCACCCTCGTCTTTTTCTATTTTCTTCACGTCAAGGGCATCTGCAAGGACCGGGTCCAGTCGTTTTGCATTTTCCCATGCCTTCCTTGCTTCGTCATCCCTGTTAAGCCCCCCACTCAGGTTGATCCCTTTAAATGCCCACAGGTTCGCATTCGAAGGGTTCAGCTGCAGTGCTTTTTCATAGTACTGGTCAGCCTCCGCGTATCGGCTCTCAAATGCGAGGAGATCTGCTTTAAGTGCCATTTCATCTGACAGATTCAGGAGATCCTCTTTTTTATTCCAGGATTTTTTTACTCCTTCAGAAATATTAGTCAGCTCCTGTTAATCGTTTTTGCAACTTGAGTATATGAATGTTCGGGATATGGAAATTTCTGGCGGGATAGTTAACAATAACCTGATATCGGGTATCGGACCACTCATCAGCGCATATTCAGGATTTATTTATTTTGGCTTGCGACGTATTTCACAATTATATGGCAGGAAATACTGACGGAGGCAAAATTTTTGGATTAGAAGGGACCGTTTGGTTTTTTTGGAAGAATTTTTTAACCTTTCCGGGAAAATAATTACCGATGAGTGAGACCGGATCAGTTTGCCGTTATATCTGCCTTGAGTGCGCGTATATCTATGACCCTGCAAAAGGTGATCCGAAGGGAAATATTCCCCCCGGGACACCGTTCGAAAAAGTTCCTGACACCTGGCGATGTCCTGAATGTAAAATATTAAAAGTTAAAAAGGGTGTTTTCAAGCGACTGGATAGCTGATATCAATGTGGGGTTGTAAATACAACTGCATTTTTTTGTAACCTCAATCCAAAGTGAACCCGGATTAAGAATTATTCCGGGTGTGCAACCAGTATAAAAAGGTACTATACTGCAGTTGTTTCTAAAGGAATATATAGGAACCAGAATAAGTTGGGATCAATGAACCAGACCATCAGATATTGTATCCTGATACTCTTCATAATGGCAATCGTATGTTCATCTGGTTGTATAGTCCCGACAAAGGATAAACCAAAACCAGCAGGCAACGAGCCAGGGGGCACCAATTATTTAGTGCCCGGTACAGGAAGTTTACCCCAGCAGCAACCCCAGGACACCTCACAAAATCAGGCGGCCGTCAGCCTTAGCCCCACACCTACCCCTATGCCGGATGATACGCGGTACCTTACCCAAGTCCCGACATATCCGGTATCTGCTGACAACGGCCCTGTCTACAGGAACCTGTCGATATATGCAGATCCGACCCAGATCATCCGGAATTATCAGGATATCTACAATAATGAACTTTCATTAAAAGATTACACCGTCGCTTATGCCTACGATCTTAAAAATCCACCATTAATAATAGATTTTGACGTAAAGCCCAAGATGGATGATCTGACAATATGGTCTGAAAGCAGGAGTGGAAGCTTATCGGGTGCAACAACCGGGTCGGGTGGGGGTGTTGTGGACCCGAAACGGGCGGATGTATATACACAGGTAACCCAATTAAGTCCTGACGCATGGTTTGAAATTAAAGTCCTGGATAAAACTACAGGAAATGTTGTCCTTGATGACGGATTTGGAAAAACCTTCGGTGGTAATACGAAAAAGACCGTCAGCATACGTAGTTTCGGGAACTACCAGATTGAAATGTCGGGAAATAAAGTGAATGTATCTGTCAGGATGTATATTATCAACGGTACCGCCTGAATATCAACCAACAGTTTTCTTTTTCATTTCCTATCATTTCCCTGTTCCAAAGAAGAGTCAGTGATAAAATATCAGCAGTATTCCGGATTAGTGAATTATATCAAATGGAATTTAATGCTAAAACTTTACCCCATTTTTTTTAGTCTACCATTTAATAGGAAATTTCGGGAGGTTTTTTTTTATAATTTACTGAGTGTCGAGAGGTCCTCAACCTTATTTATATTCACAAACGTGCGGAGATTAGGGTCATCCTCTCTAAATTCATCGACATTAATATAATACGTGTAAAGGCTGCGGATCATTGTACGAAGAGACAAAGATTCGTGGGATGTAAGGTATTGTAATAAGGCATCTCTTTTATAAACGGCATGAAGGGGCTCAAATTTTTCATCATTCCAGGCGGGTATGATTGCATCGTATCCATTAATCCGTGAAAAGAGCTGATTTACAATTTCCCTGCAAACAAATGGCATATCGCACCCGGATATGAAAACATTCTCCCCTTTTGCAGCAAGAACACCGGCATGGATTCCCCCGATTGGACCAATACCTGTCCTGATATCGGTAACGCAAAAAATATTCCCATAGTCTTTAAAACGGATACATTGCTCAGGATTTCTTGCAACAAGTATCACCTCGTCAACTACCGGTACAAGAGAATCAAGTAATCTCGACAGAAATGTCTTCCCTTCATGGAGAAAAATTATTTCTCACGCCCTTCTGCTCTTTTTGCTTCGCCTCCCACGAGAATTATTGCAGTCCTCATCAAAATTTTCCTGTCTTACAAGATCAGATTATCATTACGCTGTTCAGATTTATGTTTAATTTAATATTACAATGTAAACCATTTCAGTGACGTGATGCAGAAAAGACTGCAATTTACTCCATCAGGATTATTGTACTAGCTTGGTTAAGCGGGTTTAATAGTTTTTTTTCTCTGGATCAACAAAAATTCAGAAAAAAAATTTATCCAACTTCACCGCGTCACCTTGTACTCCTCACTTTCTTCTATCCTTGGTCTTTTTTTCCATCAATATCAGCGCTTCTTTAATTTCTGTTGAGGGGGTGAACCCTCCGACATCATGTTTTCCAACAATACGGTGGCATGGAATAACCAGCGGTGTCGGGTTCCTTCGCATCGCCTGGCCCACCACCCTTGGAGATGTGGAAACCTTCATGGCTATTTCGCCATATGTTGCAGTTTCCCCGTACGCGACCTTCCTGACCTCCCGGTAAATTTGCCCGTAAATCGTTGGATACGCAGTGGCAACGCTCTCCAGTGACTGGAAACTTTCTTCTTTACCTGCACAATAGCGGATAAAGGAGCGGGGCACCATTCCAGTTAATGGGAATCTGGAAAACACTACCTGGAAAATTGTATCTCCCGACCACCAGACATGCACAAACCAGAGTCCGAAACGGCAGGAACCACTCATAACCTCCAATGTGACATCATCTCCCTGAATTCATTGAGGTCGCATTCTATTATCTCTTCCCTGATCCACGCAGGGAGTCCGCGGATGACCTTCGGCTCAAGGAATCGTTTCTCACCGAATACCAGTACACCCCGGTCTTCCGGAGTCCGTATGACCCGGCCAAGGGCCTGTTGTGCACGGTTGATGGCAGGCAGAGTGTAACAGATGAATTCGCCTTCTTCCCCGAATTTGTGGCGGAAGTAATCAATAACCATCCTCCTGGGCCGGTTAAATGGCGCCAGGGGCAATCCAATCACAAGTGCACCCGAGAGCATATCCCCCCGGTAATCAAGGCCCTCACTCCATTTCCCACCGCAGACTGCAAAAATTATTCCTGATTTATTTACGGCCGGAAGCGCCATAAACTCGTTCAATGCAATATTCGCATCTTTTGCATCTTTTGGCTCAATAAAGACCTTTTTTTTCGATATCCCTGACACAACCCTGGCTGCATACTGGTCAAGGATCTGGTAGGACGGGAAGTATACGGCCAAATTCCCGGGAAGCTTTGTAAATACCACTATATAATTCACGATATTCTGGGTATTTCCTTTGTCCTGCCGCTGTGAGAAAGAGGTGGTGATATCACGCGCACATAAGATCTTCCGGTTCTGTTTCGGAAAAGAATTCGGGAGAGAACAAAGTGTAACATCCGTGTCTCCAAAATAGTACTTCCGGTAACTGGTGACCGGGGAAAGGGTCCCCGAAATCATCGTGCAACTGTAATGTGATCCACCAAGTTCGCGCATTTTTGGCCCCGGATCAATATTCCGCACTTCAAGAAAGATTGAATCTTCATCTTTTTTATAAACAGTAAGGTATGACGTATCAGAAGCCGACTGTTCCAGGTGGAACATGAAAGCGGTGAGGCGTTCAATGGCAGTTTCCTTAAACTCACCCGCACGGATATTACTCTCCCTGATCCGCTCGCTGATAGACATTAGTTCCTCTACAATTTCAGAAAGGGAACCATATAATGAACCTTTAAGGATAATCCGTTCGAATATTCCGGGGTCAAACCAGTCTTCAGTTTCAAGGGAGCTCTTCAGACCCTGCATGAAGTCCTTGATCCGCGGTATCAGGTGATGAACAGCCTCGACACCTTTAATCGTTCTTTTCAGGAGCAGGAGCTCGTGGGCAGCCTGTTCAAGGGAAGGTTCTTCTAAACGGACTGACTGAACATCCTGTAATACCTCGCCGCAGTTATGCGCCTCGTCAATGAGAAGGAGTATATCTGATGCTTCAACTCCAATCGACTGGTAGAGCTGTTCCCTGACCATATCATCAAACAGGTGATAATAATTGAGGACGATAACATCAGCTTTCTGCGCTGCATAGAGCATCGTTTCGTACGGGCATATTTCGCCACATAACTCTGTTAATTGCTGGGGCTGAACACCCGGGAGCAGCACCCGGTCTGCTTTCACCCGTAGAGGGGGGGAGGGGGCCATCTTCAGTGCACCTCCTTCTGCCTTAAGGTAAATCCTGCTGTTGATAAAATACGGGCAGATCATCGGGTGATCATGGTCAATCCGTGCGACCTGTTTTTTGATGACCGGATCTAAGGCCGGTACCAGCGACCCCTGCTCAGCGCGTTCGCGCATAAGTGAGGTGGTGAGACCTTTTACCCCTTCGCATCTCCGGTAGACGTCCCCCTCCCCGCCAAGCGGGCATAAGTTGGATTTCCCGACAAGAAATGAAAATTTTAGCGCCGGTTTCTTTTTTTTTATAAGTGATAATTCACGAATAAAGGTTGTCAGCTGGCTGATAGTCCTCACGGCGATGATGACCTTGCGGCTCCCCCGCTCGGATAGTAATGCCGCAACAGCGCTCGACTTCCCGCTGCCGGTGGGGGCATCAATCATGACAATACCCCCCTGTTTTGCCCTTGCCGCCACCACTTCAAGCATCTGCCGTTGATTCGGCCGGTAGCTGTCGTAGGGGAACCATTCGTCGAGGTGATCCATTAACATATAATAGGTTTCACAATGCTTTAGAATAGCAGGAGAGGATCTTTTCAGATGGCAGTCCACCCGATCGAATACCGTTATGGAACAAAAGAAATGCGCCACATCTGGGGCGAAGAAAACCGGTTCAACTGTATAATCGCTGCTGAAATTGCTCTTGCACGCGCAGAGGCAGTTCATCACATGATCCCGTCATCGGCAGCAGACGAGATTGAAAAATGCGCAAAAAATGCAAACATTGCACGGGCAAAAGAGATCGAGGAAGAGATCAGCCATGATATGATGGCGATTGTAAAATCAATATCAGAAGAATGCGGGGCCTCTGCCAGGTGGGTCCATTACGGCGCAACATCGAACGATATGCTTGACACTGCAACCGGACTTCAGTTAAAACAATCGCTGGAACTGATAGATATAAAATTAAAAAATCTCCTATCAGTCCTTCTTACCCGTAGCAGCGAAACAATAAACCTTGTTTGTGCCGGAAGGACTCATGGCCAGATTGGTGTACCAACCACGTACGGGTTGAGATTTGCAATCTGGGCAAGTGAAACCGGAAGGCATATTGAGAGACTGAATGAGATCAGGCCTCGCGTGGCGGTTGGCCAGATGACAGGGGCAGTCGGGACGCAGGCATCACTTGGCAACAGGGGTATCGAAGTACAGGAGACGATGATGTCAATTCTGGGCCTTTCACATGTCGACGTCTCCAACCAGGTTATTTCCCGTGACCGTTATGCCGAGTATTTTATGTTCCTCGCGAACGTAGCGACCACCCTTGATAAAATCGGAGTCGAAATCAGGTCACTCCAGCGGACAGAGATCGGTGAACTCGAGGAAGCGTTTGGAAAACAGCAGGTCGGTTCAAGCACGATGCCGCATAAAAGAAATCCGATAAAAAGCGAGCAGGTATGCGGGCTTGCACGGGTTATACGGGCTGCAGTTGAACCTGCACTCCTCAATAACACCCTCTGGGACGAACGTGACCTTACAAATTCATCCTGTGAGCGGGTAATATTCCCGGAGGCCACGATATTAACCGATCATGTCCTCCATGTGATGACCCGGGTACTCGAGGGGTTATGCATCCGGGAAGACCGGATCCGCGAGAATTTAAATTTTCTCCATGGGGTCAACATGGCGGAGTCAATTATGATCGAACTGACAAAAAAAGGCATGGATCGTCAGGAAGCTCATGAAATTGTCAGGATTGCCAGCATGGAGGCATTGGCGGGAAAACGCGCACTCGCCGAAGTGCTGGGTACACATACCAAAGTACTCGAATTGTTCACTCCCAGGGAGATTGGGGAGCTGTTAAATCCTGATAACTATATCGGGACAGCCATCCGGCAGGTTGAACAGGTCATCAAAAAACTCAGCCCCATGACCCTGTGATATATGCAAATCTTTGTTATGACCAGAATTAAATTTTTCCCGTCAAAAAAAAGGTAAAATAATTATTGGAGCATCTATTCTTCAAGGGTTTCTTTTCCGGATTCCGCGGGTCTTTTAAAGGATTCAATAAGTATAATCTCCTGGATTTCAGGGATGAATTCAAAAGATTCGTGAATAACCCGGCTCCTCCACATCACCCAGCGGCGGTCATAGTTGATACCCGGGGGGAGGTTGATTGTGAGGTTGCCGTCAAGAAAAGAGATTTCCATGTCGCGGCCTGCATAAAGGTGAATTAACCCCTTTACCTTTTCTATGAGGTCGTCAACCTTCGAATCGATCCTTACATCCTGAGTTCCCGATCCATAAGCGCAAACGACACCATCCGACTCCGTGCAAAACGGAAAATAATATGAAATAATTCCTTATTTTAAATTTAAATTATAATCTGAAGCGGAAAGTTTAATTAATAAATGCGCTTATATTACAA
>CAIKOD010000156.1 GCA_903828975.1 uncultured Methanomicrobiales archaeon
CCCTCAATAAAAACTCAAAGCCTTTTACATTCCGGCATCCAATCTATTCTTAAGCGAGGGTATCTAAGTGGCCAACAGAGGCGGACTCAAGATCCGTTCCCGAAGGGGTTCGCGGGTTCAACTCCCTCCCCTCGCACTTTAACGTTATCTTTTTGCTATCTCCTCCTTAATCCGTACGGTTCATGCCAAAGGCTCCCATGAGCCTGATGAAATATTTTCGTTAGCATCTCACCAGAGCCGTTACAGGATATCCTTTTTTGCATTCCCAAAATAATTATATTTTACATTACAATCCAGAATCAGCACGTAAACTCACGGGAGATATTTCTTAAAGGGAGATGGTGAACTGTCCGACTTTTCCGAAGAGAAGAATGAAACCGAAGAGATCATACGGGTCGGGTTGCCCCGCAAGGGTAACCCCCAGATGTCTGGGTGTGCCGAACTGATGATTGGCGCGAATCTGATACATGTGCGGTGTTTTGACGGGGTTACCCGGTTAGGGTGGATCAAAGGGCTCCGCAGAAATAAGTATCTCTGAGATTTTTATCTCTTTAAAAACTTAGAAAAAATAGAAAATTCCTCAGCTGAGGCTTTTAACCAGAATATCATAGCGCTTGATGACAAGCGTGTCGGTGTCGGGCAGTATGTAGATGCCGCTACCGACAGGGGGCTTCTCTTTCCATTTGAGGGTATTTGTAATATAATTATGCCATGCTACCGAGAAATCATTCGCAGGGTTAAACATATATTGGACGGTAATGGGGTTCATAGGCGCTGATATTTCCGTGTAGTTTGTCATTTCGGGTTGCAGTTGAATCTTAACCGTTCCGATACCTGCATTGGACATCATTTCAGTCGAGTTGATCCCAATCAGGTAGATAACCGTGGTTGTTTTTGAGGTGATCGGATCCGTATCACTGAACCAGCGGGGTTCCGCAAGCATCGCTGAACCCGGCTGATACATCTTCCGTATTGTTACAGCGCCGTTTTCGATTGAAATGACCTGCTGGGCACTCACCGATTCATATTGAAGTTGTCCAGGACTGAACGAAATATCGACAGGATTAATAAAACTACTGTCCCGTATTCTGAACGCAGGAGTGGGATTTGCCGTGGTATTATAGACGGTGAGTATTCCCCCGCTGATTTTGAGTGAAGTTTCCTTGTAGGGCACACTCTTGTATATGAGGCTTTTTAGGTCGTTCTGTATAACGATCATATTTTTCTCCATGATCCGCTCGTCAGCATTTACCTGCTGCTGAAGGAGAAGAGGGTACCCATAGAGGGTCACGAGTCCAATCCCGACGATGATGAGCGTGAAGATTAACATAAACCCGATAGATTCAGAAACCCCCTGTTCATTTTTTTTAAGATTATTGCACAGAACCATCAAAACCCCCCGGAATCATAGCTTATTTTATTTAGTCCCCTGCCCGTTGTGTTTCCCATCACACCGCGTGTTGCCCCGATACCGGCGAGCGACACGGTACTGGAAAGATATCCTCTCCAGACCTTGACGTCCTGGTTGGTGGGGGTTATCCCCTGTCCAATCTCAACAAAATAGTCTTTGCCTGCCACATCATCAGGGATATCAA
>CAIKOD010000157.1 GCA_903828975.1 uncultured Methanomicrobiales archaeon
CCGGTGGTCAGTCAAAGCTATGGGGTTATCAATGGTAAGAGACTGGAAATGAATTGTTAGTGCTGACCTGTCATCCGGGGGGATGGCTGGTATGAACCGTGTACCGATAATTTCTTCCCGTGTTTTACCAAAATACCGACAATACGCACCATTAACGAATACATGCGTCCCGTCAGGTGAAAATCTGCAGATAAATTCATTCTGGTCTTCAACGATATTCCGGTACCGCTCCTCGCTGGCCCTGAGCGCTTCCTCGGCCTGCCTGCGGTAGGTCAGGTCCCTGATGACATGGATCATCGAGAAGGGTTTTCCATCCCCGTCATTAATCAGTGAAGAGCTGATCTCGATCGGGAAGTGATGATCATCAGTCGAATGAGCGAATAATTCCTTACGTAACCATCCGTTTTCAATAAGATTCTGGAGGAAGTTCTTGGTACTGGGGGTGTCTTTATGAGAAAAGAGATCATCGAGCTCCAGCTTTTTACTATTCTCTTCGCGGAGAAAACCAAAGAGTTTCTGGGCGTTACTATTTACCCGCAGGATTTTTCCGGTCAGGTCGGTGAGGAGGATGGCATCGGGGGATGTTTCAACGAGTTTCCCAAACATCGCCTCGCTCTCTGCCAGGGCTTTCTCCGCCATTTTCCGGCTGCTGTTATCGAGGAATGTAATTAAGAGGTTATTGCCTGACGGGAGTTGTACTGGCGTAATATTGAGGATAACCGGTATAGCGATGCCGCTTCTTCCAAGAAGTTCCCCCTCTGAATGAAGGACTCCTTCATCAGGCAGGGCTTCAAAGTTATCTGAGTCACCGGAGATCGTAATACAGGTCAGATAACCATGACCGATAGTTTGTTCAGGGGACTTATGCATCATCTGGAGTGCGTACTCATTGGCATGAAGAATTGCCCGGGTTTTTCTGTCGACAATAAACACACCGGTATTAATCGAAGCAAGAATTGAGCAGAGACGTGCCTGGTTTTCTTTATGACGTTCAATGACACTGCTTTTTTCAAGTGTATCGGAAATCCGGGATCCAAGTTTGGAGAACAATTCCCTGGTTTTCTCTCCGGAACTCACCTTCTTTACAGCGTGGTGTTCAACGGGTATGGCCTTTGCCTCCAGGTTATTTCTGCAGTTCGTCATAACAAAAAAAGGTCCCCGTATCCCAGTGGAGGATACATCCCCTAAAAAATGGACCCCGGTATCCCTCTCCGGTGAATAATCGGAAACGAGAAGATCAAACAAGCCTCTTTTCACTTCCGGCAACGCATCGTTGAGAGTCGGGACAAGTCTGAAACGAATTTCACCCCCCCCTGATAAAAGCAGTTTCACTCCTTCGAGAGTCCTGTTATCTCCGATTATGAGAACCGAAAGCACACAAACTCCTGCCTCCGGGTTGGCGTGGCCCAGGCTGATTCGATAATCTCATCTGTCGTGCGAATGGCATATCTATCTATTGTATGCTGAATCAGTTCCATAGAGAACCGGAACCTTAATAATTCAATGATCACCTATGGTGCAGTAGTTATTATTTCGGGATGGCAACGGTGACCGAAATGAAGTCAGGGCAGATCCGGGATAAATTCCAGAGGGTATATGCGGATATGATAATGATAGAGCGACTCCTTGACCTGGTAGATAAAGGCAGGGATGATCCTGAAATATGGAGGGCCGCCGATAAGCTGATGCTGGACATGGTATCGATCCTTAACAGTGTTGCAGAGGAGATAGAATCACATTATTCTGAATAATCCTCTGCTATCATAATATTCCAAAAAAATACTAACCATGGGAGGTAGTAATCGCGATATCCCTCATCCCCAATCCTCATTACCCAACGGATGTACATTATTCCCGGATACAATTCAGATGCTTCAACAAACAGGGTGGGTGGAACTCGGAGGTCGTAAACTATCCGAGGCAGATGTCCGGGATATAATCGTACACCACCCGGAGCTTGTCGGTAAATTCGGCGGGGAGTTTTACATCCGCTGGGATGATTACTGTGCCCGCGACCATTTTGGCATAATCACGGGTGATTGCATGCCCGGGACTATCATGAAGTCCGGGCAGGTTGTCGGCCATATCACGCCGGGACCCGGGGAACTGGAACTGGAAGCGGCAATCATAGAGGCCGTCCGTCTGAGGAGTGATGAAGGGGTCACTGCCCTCTCCGGGGGGGTGGACTCTGCACTTGTCGCCGCACTTGCCCGACTGCCCTGCGTGGCAATTGGTATCGAAGGTTCACATGATCTAAACCGCGCCCGTATAGCGGCTGAAGAGATCGGACTGACCTGCGAATATGTAACGATCACAAAAAAAGATGTGGCAGAGGGGATTTCAGCCGTTGTGACCGTTATCCCCTCCCCCGATCCCGTTAACACAGCAATTGCAGTCACCATGCACTGTATAACTAAGTGGGCGGGTGAGAACGGGTACAGGCGGGTCCTCGCGGGGCAGGGAGCGGACGAATTGTTTGGCGGGTACTCCCGGTACCTCACCGCCACTGACCTGGAAGCGGACCTGGAAAAAGATTTTCTCGGGCTTCCAGGGCAGGCTGAACGGGACCAGGCCGTTGCCGGACTTCATGGCACATATGTCTCTATGCCGTACCTCGACGTCCGTGTTGTGCGCGCTGCCCGCTGGATCCCAGGTCATGAGAAGGTAGTGGACGGGGTCAGGAAACGACCCCTCCGGCTCGTGGCAGAAAGGCATATTCCTGCCGGAATCGCGTGGTACGATAAAAAGGCAATGCAATATGGTAGCGGGGTATGGCGTACGATCAGGGAGCTGGCACGTCACAATGGTTATAAAAGGTCGGTACAAGGGTACATAAACCAGTTTGGTGAGCGTGACCATGGTATCTGAGAGGGACGTTGAACATATTGCCGGGCTTGCTGATATCGGCTTAATAAAAGAAGAACTGGACGATTTTACTGTCCAGTTTAACAGGATCCTCGATTATTTTGATATCCTCGATACGGTTGAGGGGGACTGCGGGTACGAGCAGGACCGCTATAACGTGCTGAGGGAGGATGTTATCCGCCCGTCGCTTCTGCAGGAAGAAGCCCTCAAAAATGCGGGTGAGACTGAAGACGGTTTTTTCAAGGCGCCGAAGGTGATGTAAGTTGGTACGCTCAAGACTTTCCTTTTCACCCGATGACCGGGTCAACGCCTTTCTCACTACCTGCCCGGAGCCAGAATATGGTACGGGATCTCTCGAAGGGCTTACCATTGCCATAAAAGATAACATCTCGACTAAAGGTATACGGACCACTGCCGGTTCACGCATCCTTGAAGGGTATATTCCACCCTATGATGCCCACGTGGTCACTCTCCTCATCGCCGAAGGAGCGGCAATTGCCGGCAAGACAAACATGGATGAATTCGGTATGGGTACCACCACCGAGAACTCAGGGTATGGCCCCACATTCAACCCGCTCGATAAAGGCAGGGTTCCCGGGGGCTCGTCGGGAGGCAGTGCTGCTGCAATTGCCGGCGGCATGGTAAGGATGGCACTTGGAAGCGATACCGGCGGCTCGATTCGCTGCCCCGCCGCATTTTGCGGCATTGTCGGCCTGAAACCGACCTATGGCAGGGTGTCGAGGTACGGCCTGATTGCCTATGCCAACTCCCTTGAACAGATCGGTCCGATGGCGAGGACTGTAAACGAGACCTCCCGCCTCATGCAGGTAATAGCCGGTCACGACCCAAAGGACTCTACCAGCGTGGATCTGCCCTACTGCCATACTCCCGATAAAAACATCCAGGGGCGGAGGATCGGTGTCCCGGAGGAATTTTTTGGTGCCGGTGTCGACCCTGCCGTTGCAGCAAAAGTCTGGGAAGCGATTGAAGAACTCGAAAAGAAAGGGGCAGAGATTGTCACCTGCCGGATGCCGGGCATGGCATTTGCCCTCGCTGCCTACTACGTGACCTGCACGAGCGAGGCAAGCTCAAACCTTGCCCGTTTTGATGGTGTAAGGTATGGTCCGGCGGTCGATACAAAGAAATCATGGCACGACGCCTTCCAGGAACGCAGGGGGAAAAGTTTCGGGAAAGAAGTCCGGCGGAGGATCATGCTCGGCACATTTGCCCTTTCTTCAGGATATTACGGGAAATACTATGCAAAAGCCCAGGCTGCACGC
This sequence comes from uncultured Methanomicrobiales archaeon, assembly GCA_903828975.1. Taxonomy (GTDB): domain Archaea; phylum Halobacteriota; class Methanomicrobia; order Methanomicrobiales; family Methanospirillaceae; genus CAIKOD01. The sequence continues at coordinate 4,146 of CAIKOD010000157.1, forward strand.
CAGCAGGTGAAAAATGATTTCACCCGTCTCTATAAGGATGTCGATGTGCTTGCGGGACCGACAATGCCTACCATCGCGTTCCGGCTTGGCGAGAAGGCAGACCCGCTCTCCATGTACCTCTCTGATATCCTCACAGTGCCTGCGAACCTCGCCGGAGTCCCGGCAATATCTGTCCCGTGCGGGACTGTAGGAGGGATGCCGGTCGGTCTCCAGATCATGGGGCGTCCCTTCGAAGATGAGGTCGTTATCGATACCGCGTACGCGTACGAACAGGCGGTGGTATGAGCATGGAGAACATGTCCGGAGGTACTATGGCAGAATCCCGGTCTGAACAGTCACAGGGACATATTTCACGGTCTGCAGGAAGCCCGCCGCCCCCGGAGGCCGATGAAACAATCATCGGGCTCGAAGTCCATTGCCAGCTTGACACGGTGACAAAACTCTTCTGCGCGTGCAGTACTGATTACCGGAGTGACGGCCCGAACACTCATACCTGCCCCGTATGTCTCGGTCTCCCCGGTGCTCTCCCTGCAATAAACAAAAAAGCAGTGGAATTTGCTCTCCGGGTGGCGAAAGCTCTGAACTGTGAAGTTCTTTTTGAGTCGGTCTTCTCGCGGAAGAATTATTTCTACCCTGACCTCGACAAGGCATTCCAGATCTCCCAGTACGACAAACCTCTCGCAGTTGGCGGTTACCTCGTAATTGAAGGCGAAGAAGGAGAGAAAAGGGTCAGGATTACCCGGGTACACATGGAGGAAGACCCGGGCAGGCTTGTCCATAAAGGCGGGGCAGACCGTGCCCGTTACTCACTGGTCGATTACAACCGTGCAGGGATCCCGCTTATCGAGATTGTAACGGAGCCGGACATGCGGTCACCTAAGGAGGCAAGACGCTTCTTAAACAAGCTCCGGGCGACCCTGGAATACCTTTCGGTGTTTGATTCCGAGAAAGAAGGTTCGCTGCGGGTCGATGCGAATATTTCACTCCAGCCGGAAGGGTGGTTTGACCGCGAAAAGAAAAGTTACAAGGGAAGGAACCGGGTCGAGGTGAAGAATATCTCCTCGTATAAAGGGGTCGAAAAAGCGCTGACCTTCGAGATCACCCGGCAGAGGAACGTGATCAGGAAGGGACAACCAATTGAACAGGCGACCCGGCATTTCGTTGAGACCCAGGGGATCACAACGGCCTCAAGGAGCAAGGAGGAGGAGCAGGACTACCGGTATTTCCCGGAACCCGACCTCTGCCCTCTCCGGGTCAGCTCGTGGGTCGAACGGATCGATCTCCCGGAGCTCCCTGATGCGAGGCGTGCCCGGTTCATCGGACAGTACGGCTGTTCTCCAAACCATGCCCGTACGCTGACCGGGGACCTGAAGCTCGCAGACTTTTACGAAAAGGTCGCAGCACAGGCAGACCCGGTCCTCTCTGCGACGTGGGTGGCCGATACGCTGATTGGGGAACTCAATTACCGTGACATGGGCATCGGTTCAGTTACCCCGTCGCATATGATCGAGCTGGTAACCCTGGTCAAATCAAAGGTACTCACCGATAGGAACGCCATTGAAGTGCTCAGGACAATCCTCGACGGTATCCTCCAGAAGCAGCCGGCAGGGACCCCGTCACAGGTGGTGGCCCGGCTGGACCTCGGTGCGACGGATAGCGGTATAATCCCTGCTGCTATAGCCGATGTGATCAGGGAGCAGCCGCAGGCGGTTGCTGACTATGATTCCGGGAAGAAAGAAGCGTTCATGTTCCTGATTGGCCAGGTCATGAAGAAGACCAAAGGTAAGGCCGACCCGGCAGAACTCAATACCATGCTCCGGAAGGCATTGCACGGGAGGGTACAATGATAACCGGAGACCCCGTAACAGGAGGTACGACATGCACCTGATCATCACTGAGAAGAATATCTCGGCAGAGCGGATTGCGAAGATCCTCGCCGGGAAAGAGAAGGTCACCGTGGGAAAGGACGGCGGGATATCGAGCTACAGCTTCGGTGACGATGTCGTCACCGGTCTCCGGGGCCACGTGGTTGAAGTGGATTTCGAGCCCGGGTACAGTAACTGGAGGTCAGAGGAACATACCCCGCGGAGCCTCATTGATGCCGGGACTATAAAAGTCCCGACTGAAAAGAAGATCATACACCTCATCCAGAAACTCGCAAAGAAGGCAGACCGTGTCACCATAGCCACTGATTTTGATACCGAGGGGGAACTCATCGGGAAGGAGGCCTATGAACTGATCCGGGCCGTGAACCTGAAGGTAAAGGTAGACCGTTCACGGTTTTCAGCCATTACTCCTGAAGAGATCCACCATGCCTTTTCACATACGACCGAGATAGATTTCGCCCTGGCAGCAGCCGGGGAGGCACGACAGGTGATTGACCTGATGTGGGGGGCATCCCTGACGAGGTTTATCAGCCTTTCAGCACGCCGTGGCGGTGCCAACATCCTGTCGGTCGGTCGCGTGCAGAGCCCGACCCTCGCGATGATCGTAGACCGTGAAAAGGAGATCGAGGCGTTCGTTACAGAGAAATACTGGCAGCTCTCGCTTACAACGGAAAAATCAGGTGAAATTGTTGAGGCCCGTCATACCACCCCGAGGTTTACCGACAAGGCAGCCGCAGAGACGGCCCATGCCCGGACAAAGGAACCTTTGCTTGTTAGTGAAATTAAAGAGGGCCAGAAAACGGACCGGGCACCTCCACCCTTTGACACCACGGGCTTCATCGTTGCGGCAGCCCGCTTAGGGTTTTCTGCTGCAAATTCGATGAGGATTGCAGAAGACCTCTACATGAATGGGTTTATTTCGTACCCGAGGACCGACAACACGGTATACCCGAAGACCCTCGACCTGAACGGGGTGTTAAAGACCCTGAGCCAGTCGGGTTTCTCCTCTGATGTAGCATGGGTCATGGCACACCGGCGGCCTGTACCATCTACCGGGAAGAAATCAACAACCGATCACCCCCCCATCCATCCGTCCGGAGTTGCCACGAGGGAGGCAATTGGCGATGACCGGTGGAAGATCTATGAGCTGGTAGTACGACGTTTCCTCGCAACGCTATCCCTTGATGCACAGTGGAAGACGCTGAAAGTCAATTTTGATGCAGGTGGCGAACCCTACACGGCCACTGGCGGTGTCCTTGTTGAGCCCGGGTGGAGGAAGGTCTACCCCTACAGCGAGGCAAAAGACCATGATCTCCCAAGGTTTACCGAAGGTGAAAAGCTCCCGGTAAAGGAAAAACGGCTCGATGAAAAGGAAACACTGCCGCCACCCCGTTATACCCAGGCAAAGCTTATCCAGCGGATGGAGGAGCTCGGGCTTGGGACGAAGAGCACCCGCCATGAAGTGATCGGGAAGCTCGTGTCAAGGAAATACGTGGAAGGGAACCCGCTGCGACCAAGCCTTGTAGGGATGGCAGTGATCGGTTCGCTCGAGGACCATGCAGATACCATCACCAAGCCTGATATGACCCAGATGCTCGAAGAGCATATGGGCCTGATCAAGGACCGCCAGAGGAACCGGGACGATGTGGTCAGGGAATCACGGGAGATGCTACACCGTGTCTTTGACCAGCTGGAGGCGCACGGGCAGGAGATTGGGGATGAGATCATGGACCAGACTGCCGAGGAGATGACGCTCGGTCCTTGCCCGGTCTGCGGTAAGGATATCCGTATCCGTCATTTAAGGAGCCAGGCACAGTTCATCGGCTGTACCAATTACCCGGAATGTACCTTCAATATCGGGCTCCCGATGGTGATGTGGGGGTTCGCCGTTCGCACCGACGAAATATGCCCTAAGCACAGTCTCCACCATGTAACGCTGATAAAAAAAGGTGCACGTCCATGGGAGATCGGCTGTCCCCTGTGTCACCATATTACTTCAAACCAGGAGAACCTCGACCTGATCCCCACGATGACCGACGAGACAAGGGAGAAACTTCACAAAAAGCACATTTACACGGTCTATGAGGTCGCGAAATCCGGGCAGGAAGGGATAATGGCCGCAACCGGGCTGTCCCGGGAGAGTGCCGGAAAACTTGTGAACGGGGCAGAAGAAGTACTGGTACTCCTAAGGAAACGTTCGGAATGCCGGAAATTTGTGAGAAAACATCTCCCGCCACGCCGGGGCCGGAGCCATTCAGCCATCGTGAAGAAACTCCATGCTGCCGGGATCGATGATGTGGAAGGGCTTGTGGGTGCAGAGCGGCAGTTACTTCGCAGTGTAGGAATGGGTGAAGTAGAGGCAGAAAATCTCCAGGCTGAAGCAAAACGGATTACCAACGAACGTGTCCTCAGGGATATCGGTATTCCTGCGGTGAGCCTGAAGAAATATCACCACGCCGGGATTATCACACCCCTCGATTTCATCAGCCATCACCCTGCTGCAATCAGCGAGATGACCGGGATCAATCCCGAGACCGTTTACCGCCACGTGGAAACTGTTGCAAAAGCACTCAACAAGCCGGCCCCCGAAAAGATCAGCAAGGCCCAGCTTGAAAGAGGGAAAGCCGAGCTGATCGCGATCCGTGGTATTGGTGAGGCGGCAATCGGAAAACTCTATCGTGCAGGGATTTTCAACGGTGAACGGCTGGACAAGGCCGTTCCTGACGAGCTCTCAAAGAAAACCGGGATACCGAAAGAGAAGATCCTCGAGTACCAGAAAGAATACCGGGCCGTGGCAAAGGCCTGAAACAACGGATAACAACGGAAGAACGGATTAGTATGAAGCACGCAAACTGGAAAAACTGGGTCCATGTGACCAAACTTGACCCGGACAGGCAACTCACCGCGAAGGCAATTGAAGAGGTAGCGACCAGCGGTACCGATGCGCTGATGCTCTCCGGGACCCTGAATGTGACAGTTGAGAACCTGACGACCCTTAAGCGCCAGGTCGCCTCCTACGGGCTGCCTCTCGTGGTGGAACCGGCGGGTCCTGAAGCGGTCATTTTTGACGGTATTGAGTACCTGTACGTGCCAAGTGTGCTGAATACAACGGATGTCCGGTGGATCGTGGGAAAACACATGGAATGGGTGAAGACCCAGAACATCGAATGGGATAAAGTCGTCCCGGAAGCCTACATCGTGCTGAACCCTGACTCTTCTGTCGGGAAGGTGACGAAATCGGTCTGTAATCTTACTCCCATGGACGTAGCAGCCTTTACCACCGTCGCTGACCGGTACCTCCGGTTCCCTATCGTTTATATTGAATACAGCGGCATATATGGCGACCCTTCGGTTGTAAAAGCCGCGTCAGATGCGCTTGACCAGGCGTTACTCTACTATGGCGGCGGTATTGATTCGGCCGAACGGGCAGCGGAAATGTCCCGGTATGCTGACACCATCGTCGTTGGCAATGCGGTCTACGAAAAAGGTGTGGAAGTGCTGAAAGCGACGGTAACGGCCGTTTCGTAACCCGGATCGTATACCTGACCTGTATGCCTGATATCCAGATCGTCCTGGTGGCCCCGATATACGAGGGAAATGTTGGATTCACAGCCCGCGTGATGAAAAATTTCGGTTTTTCGAGCCTGGTCTTAATCGATCCCTGCGTGATTGGTGAAGATGCATCCTTGCGGGCTGCCCATGCACAGGATGTTCTCAAGGGAGCAGTAACATGCACCCTCGAGGAAGTGTTTTCACAAAGTTGTCTTACTATTGCCACGACCGGAGAGGTCAGCAAATCGATCTGCCGGTCGATGCGTATGCCCTATTTCACCCCTGGGGAGATCCGTGAGCAGATCAAGGATATCAACGGGACCATCTCGATACTGTTCGGCCGGGAGAACTGGGGCCTGAATAACGATGAGGTCAGGAGGTGTGATATGATCTGCACGATCCCGACATCCCCTGACTACCCGATCCTGAACTTGTCCCACGCTGTCGGGGTGGTATGTTACGAGTTAGCCCACATCCCCAGGGGGGAATACCTCCTTGCAAGCCGTACCGAGATGGAGTACCTCTACCGGCATATCGACCGTTTTCTCGATGAGATTGACCATCCCCAGTTCAAACGGGAGAATACGATGCTGATGATGCGGCGGATTTTCGGAAGGACACAACTCACCGCACGGGAAGCAAGCACGGTCCACGGACTGCTCCGCCGGGCTGAGTTTCATATTGACCCAACCATTTGTGAGCTGGAACGCGAGAGGCATGTGAAACCAAGTGAGGATGAGTCCGGTTGGAATGATGATATGGATTAGCCCCCTTACGAATCCAAGAAACAAATCTCATTAAATCACATACCATTATAATTTTTGGGGGTAATTTCTTAAGACCGAATAAAAGTACACTTTATTATGCGATAGAATTCAAAATAAGGCGTGATTAAACCGTAAA
>CAIKOD010000158.1 GCA_903828975.1 uncultured Methanomicrobiales archaeon
AACATATTTCTTCTTCATTTTATTTTTATAGTACGTACTTAGATAAAGTACTATTGGATAATATTTATATATAATATTAATTGACCGCAAACACTAGTGCCATCCCTTAAAAATAGCATATGAGTGGTGGACAATTGTCCCCCACTCCACCTCTCAAAATATTGTTATCTCGTTATACATCGTCTTTCCGGCGTTTCCAGACATAGAGCACCCAGAGGAACGAAGCAAGTGTTGCCACGATTGTCGAGAGGCCAAGTAGTGGAACATACCACCACTGCGCCGCCATCGTACCTTCCATCACCCCGCTGCCGGCAATTGTCGCGATAGTATTCGGGACAAGGAATGCCGTGCCGAGCACCGTCAGGTAGGCAGTTACCAAGGCAAACCTGTTATTGAGGCTCTGTAACTGGTTGTTATAGATACTCTGCATCACTTCGAGGCCGGATGCGAGGACCGTTGACATCTGCTCGGACAGTTCGATATGACGGTCGATGCTGTTCGACAGTATCCCGATCCTCCCGAGGAGGTGCTCGTCGTCGGTAATAAGGTCTGAATCACCATAACGGAGTGATTCTGTCACGTCCTTTGTCGCCCAGAGCACATTTAAGTAATTGATCAGGATGTGCTTCATGTTATAGATGTCACGGGCGATCTGCTGCCTGCCGATCTTCTCCTCGATCAATGCCTTGCTGATGCTGTCCCCGTGTGCCTCAATCCCGCGGAGGAATTCGAAATTGCGGTCATTATTCTCATCAATGATCCGCTCAAGGACAAGTGTGACGCTATCCGGTGTATTGTCCGCATTCAGTTTCTTCAGGAAGGGCTGGGCATAACGGGAGAATTTAAGGAGCCTGTTGATGTCTTCGTTATGCACGGTAACGATGGTATTCCCTTTGATCAGGATAATAATCGGACGCACAATGATGTCGGTCTCCGTCATGGCAACAGCAGGGAGCATAATTCCCAGCTCGTCATCATAGTCCTCGTACGAGGAATAGAACCCCGAAAATAGCTTCTGGTAGTCCACTCTCTGGAATCCCATTGCAGGGCCGATTATTTCTATCTCCTGTTCCAGTTCCTTCGTGGTAAAGTCGACCCAGGCAACTGAAGCATCACGAACCGCCCTCAAATAATGTTCAGCAGACAGGTTGACAATTTTTTCAGTCAGCCCTCCCGTTTTCAGCGTTACGCAAAAGCTGGAGCTATTCGTTATTGAACAGTACGAGGGTGTTTCCGGCATTGCCATGACAATTTCAGGGGTTTCCACGGGTCACTTCACCTCCTCACAGGGAGAATTTTTTCCTGTTATATGGTTGCTTTTTAAGCCATATATACCTGGCATCATTACCTGACTGGACAGGGAAACCCTGGGTCCAGCTCTCTGCACGGAACCTGTAAATGCCGTTTTTTGTTACCAGGTTAAATGGTGCTGAAAGGAAATTTACAAAAGTTGGCTTTGTTGAAACCCTGCATATTTTAAAAAAGAGGGGATATGTTCACAGGAGGGGGTTTCACCCCCTCCCTGCCCCACCCCCCAATAAGATATCCATTGGCAGGGTTCAATTGAGGCATTCAAGAAAATTTCAGAGATTTGGAGATTATTCCCTCTCCCAAACGGGGTTGCCAGAGCGGCGGGCCATGAGCCCCGGGAGCGTGACTAACTATTGGGATAACCTAACCCGCAAGATAGATTTAAGAGGGTTTCCCATGAAAATTCGTGAACGAACCCCAAGATGAAGAGATTTTGAAAGGGCATTTTCAGGGTTCGGGTTTGAACTCCCCGTTCATGTGTGTTTCAACAGAATCCAAATGTTAGGAAAAAAGTGGGAGGAACCAGTCAGCCCTTTACCACGGGAGGCATGAGGGTTGATGGGACGTTTCCTACTCCTGTCGGCGGAACGATCGGTGGCAGCCCGTTTCCATTCAGGATTGCCTGCCCGTCACTGCCGAGGAGCAACTGGATCCACTGGATACCGGCAGACGGGTTGACTGCAACGGTTGGGACAGTAATACCGTACTCAATCGGTATTCCTGCTTCAGTGGTAGTGCCAGTGCCGAGGGTCCGTTTTACCTTGACGGTACTATACTTGTCAGCCATTGCCGGGTCAGACAGGTCCATCTCCGCTGGCAGGGTGATATACGATACCTTGTTCTCTACGGCAGTATTCATATAGCCGAGGTAGTAATCTGCGTTCCCCGCTTTCAGGATGTCAATGGGTTTCGGACCGGTTACCGCAATAATCAGGCCTTTGCCGTCAGGGGTTGCATTGGTGACGTCGATTACATATGCGCCATCAACAGCCGAAGTTGTGATCTTACTATGGGATCCTATGATCGTGCTGAAGATATTATCAAGACCATAATACCGCTCTGAAAGTTTGACCGTCTGGTATGCACGGTATCCCCCTGGGTCAGTGTTCGGGTCACTGGTCACCAAACGGATACCATCGCGCTCAAGGATCTGGTACCAGTTGTCTTTGGTGATCTCGTTTGCGTATGCACTCTTGTTCGTGTACATCAGGACCATCTGGTTCTTTGCAAACTTGACATAGTAATCCGCATATTTCGGGAACATCTGTTTCTCAATCAGCACACCATCGGCGCTGGCAAGGATGTCAGCCTTCTCACCATTCTTGGTGATCTTGTCAATCATGGCACTGCTCGCGCCGGAATAGATCTGGACATCTGTGTCCGGATGAGCTTTCACATAGACGACTGCAAGCTTGGTGAACGAGTTCAGGAGGCTCCCGGCATTGAAGACGACCAGTGGTTTTGTCGCAACTGCTGGTGTGGTGTAATCAACCGGTATACCAGCGGGTATGCCTTTTGGCACTCCTGCGGACATCGGGGTGAAGAGGCTCTTGCCATACTTGTCCTTACCATAGGCTGCAATCGCTGCCTGGGTATCAGGTGCTATCAGGAAATTGACGAAGTCGTTAGACGCCTTGATCTTTTCAACAGGCTGTTTTGTGTTGTATACCGACATGACGCTGTAGACATTCAGGAGGGAATCACCCGTTGTAACGATCGGCTCAAGGTTGAGTTTTCCCTTGTAGGCAAGGTAGGTCCCTTCGTCGGTGAGGGTGTAGGCCCCTTTCTCGCTGGCCATCTGGAGTGTCTCTCCCATTCCTTTTCCTGCCTCTACATACCATTTCCCTGAGTTCTGGACGTCCTTTGCATAGTTGTACTTCGCATTTGCCCAGATCCTCTTTTCGGCTGAATGAGTTCCGGAACCGTCACCTCTTGAGACGAACGCAACTCCTGGTGTCCCCTTCTTGCCCTCAGCCATGATCTTGGTGAAAGCGGCTTCAGGAGTCATGCCCTTGATGCCGGCGGGATCACTTGCAGGTCCGACTATCTGGAAGTAATTGTCGGCAAAGCTCCGTCGGTTCAGCCCGGTACCGTTCTCCATGAACTGCATTTCGCTTGCCGGGTCATGGACAAGAAGGATGTCCGCATCGCCACGTTTTGCAAGTTCAATGGCTTTTCCGGTCCCCTGCGACGTGATCTTCAGTTTCGTGTTGTACTGCTGTTCAAACATCGGCTGGAGATAGTCAAGGAGCCCTGTATCATAGAGACTCGTGGTTGTGGCAACCAACAGGGTCTGTGGAGTACCTGCTGGTTTTACGGGTGTGGCGACCACGGTTACCGGCGTAGCGGCAGGTGTGATTACCGGCTGGGTGGTGGTCACGGTTGCAACAGGGGTTGTCTGCTGGGGTGTTGTACCGGTACAACCGGCAAAGCATGCCCCGGCTACGAGCAACACCATCAGTGCAACGATGAGTACATAGTGTGAATTTTTAGTCATAGTACGATCGGTAAAACTATAGGATAACCTGATATGAATGTTTTCATTTAACATTTTGATAATGTAAACCAATTGAATACCAATTGAAGTATCAGTTGGTAGTGTAGTGGAGTTGTGTTCAGCGGCAATAATCCGCCAGATAACGGATAGCCAGGAATAATAAGATTTCACCAATCTGTGGCGATCATACCAGACCGGATGAGCCATATCCTTCAGGTTCCGCCTCAGTGGTTTTTTACTTCCCGGGTGTATTAGTAGTAAAGAATATAGTAGGAGCGGATCCCTAGTGAAAGTGCTTCATATCGTCGGACATTCTGGTTCAGGTAAAACAACATTCATCACCCGGATGGCTGTTGAATTGGGAAAACTGGGAACTGTTGCGACCATCAAGCATCTCGGGCACCATACCTACGCTCTTCCGGAAGGTAAGGATACCACGCTCTTCTTTGAATGCGGCGTGAATATATCCGAAGGAATTGATAGTGAAAAATCTGTCATCCTGCTCCGGGACCCTGACCTGTTTCACTCTCTTGGTCGCATGGCAGACCTTGGAATCGACTTCGTAATTATTGAGGGTTTCAAATCAGTAGAAATCCCCTGTATCGTGTTCGGTGACCTTCCTGTCCATAACGCACTCATGGCGGATCCCTCTGTCGACCAGGTCATCAATGGTCTTTCTGTTTTCCCGGAGATACAGACTAAAATAGGCCAGGAAAAGAAGATCATAGCTGAATGGGGGAGTATCAATCCGGTCCCACCGGAATGTGCACAGTGTTCTAAAGATTATAACACCTGCCAGGGAAATAAGCCAAAAACCGGGAGATCGGAAAAACTTCCTGGTATTACCGGCGATAATCGTGGTGTTATTGTGTCGTTAACTGCAGGAATCAGTTGTAATGATGAACCGTGCGAAGGGTGGTATGAAAAACTTGTTGCAATTACCGCTGCCATTCACAGGGAACGGACTATTGCCGGTGAGAATGTTCTTACTTCAGTAACGGTACGGAACCGGTTGATCCCCCCTGGCCCGGAGGAGATTTATATCACTGCAATATCCTCCGGTTACAGGCTGGGAATTGTTGCGATTTCCCAGGTATTCCGGGAATTAAAGGAGTGCGTTACACCCCTCGGCGTTGTCCTGCACGGTTTTGATTAATCTCTCGGGTAAGGTGTCATTTTATCCCCTAATTCCATTAATGATTTACGACGTAAAAATGGCAAAATAACTAACCCAAAATGTGATGGAAAAAAGTTATACAAAATGATTACAAGCAGGAAATATTGTGCCCACTGTAGGCATGACTTCTTTCCTCATATCAACCCTCTTCGGTTAACACTTATGATTTTAGAGTGGTCCAGATAATCAGACGCTCCTGGGGCTGCGCCCCGCCGCTGTGGCGACCCGGTCAGGATAGGGACTGTACATGGGGTTGAATTCTTGGTTTGCAGAATAACCCTGCCCAATGGCTATCCTGACGGGGGTGGGGCAGGGAGGGGGTGAAACCTCCTCCTGTCAAATGTTTTAACATTACTTTATAGAAGGAGATGGTTTCAACATATCAAAAATTATGGAAATCATCCAGTTATTGACAAATATTTAGGGGCGGGAATGGTATCTTACCCATTAATATTTATACCAGCGCCCCTTTTCGTCATACTCTCCCAGGACGGCTGCAACAGGTGGGGTGGTCTCTGAAAGCACCTTGTAAAAACACGCCTTATAGGTATAGAGGACCGTGACAACGACAAGAGCACCAGCGGCAAAGATGAGGGAAGTTATAATGATCCCATCAGCACCGAGCAGTGATGTGAAATAATCCGGGGTTACCGCCTGGATTTCGGTGGCATTCATCGTGGTAAGGGGTGAGAGCTTATCGAAGAACATCATGGTCCATATCATGAAAATTATGAAGAACCCGGTGAGCAGTATCAAGATGTTGACCAGGAAAAATTTTACCACGAGCCCGGTATGGTTCATAGTAAGTTCGATGCTGCGCCGTATTGATTCAAAGACCTTTTCATTTTCAAAGACTGCAACGGCGTCATAGAAATACATCAGGAATATGAATGGCACGGCGATACCAAGCAGGATACCTGCATAGAGTCCCATGGCTGATCCCGGTGTTCCGATTAACGATAGCGGTATGATGAGCAGGACGGCGGTAATAAGTGCCGCAAAGAGTATGACAATTCCCGGCAGGAGCACCCGGAAATAATTGTTCAGCCCGCTGGTAACAAAGCCACGAAATGTCATATCATTGTTCTTTACTGCAGCAAGGAGACCAGCAACGAAGAATGGCAGAATAATGATTTCAAGTATCCATAACTTGCCGGCGAGGAAGCTCCCCCCGTAATACTCAATGTTTAAATCTGCTGCCCCGACCAGGGCCAGTAATAATCCCGGCAGCCAGAGGACCGGATGCCTGGTTATGAGAACTAACGCCTCCCGGAGAGATGCGAGGACCATAAATTATCTGTTCCTTGGCATGGCGACAATCTCCCGTACCTGCAGATCGAAGAACGAGGCCGTATGAGAGGGCCGGATGACGCAAACCGTGTCTGATCCTGACATTGTCCCACCGACTGCAATAATCTCCTCTTCCACGCCGACTGCCCCCTGGTCAGCAGCGATAAGGGCACATTCAATGGCGACTTTCATCCCGACTGCCACGTTCCTCCGCAGCGATTCAGCGATGGCATCGGTCCTTGAACCGCCACCGACCTTTGCAGACCGGGAGATGGCCCGCTCGAGGCCTGAAAGCACGTGGGTGCCAGTCACAATCCGTACTCCCTCGCGGGTAAGCCGTTCAGCAATATCCTTCTGGAATTCCCAGATCCCCGGCTTGGTAAACCCTACAACATGTGTAACGACGATAAGCTGGAGGCCCGATCCCCTCAGTTCATTGTAAAATTGTAATGCCGTCTCCCCGGATGTACTTGCCACCAGAACCTTCGACAACCCAAGCTCTTTTGCGCGTGAGACAGCGAAACGGGCCGCATCAGCGGTATTATGCGGTCCTGGAGAATCAAAATAATAGATAATTTTCTCTGTGAATGCCATAATAACAAATTAATAAACTCTGATCACTTAAAGTGAATTGCAATGATCACACTCGCATTAGCAGGAAAACCAAACTGCGGCAAGTCCACGTTTTTTAAAGCAGCGACCCTCGCGCATGCGGAGATAGCAAATTACCCGTTCACCACTATCAGCGCCAACTTCGGGGTCGGATATGTGAGGACAACATGCCCCTGCAAAGAGCTCGGGCTTGTCTGCAGCGCATGCCAGGACGGTGACCGTTTTGTGCCGGTAAATATTATCGACGTAGCGGGACTTGTTCCGGATGCCCACAAGGGCCGGGGTCTTGGCAACCAGTTCCTTGATAACCTCAGACAGGCCGATGCCATTATCCATGTCGTTGACGCCAGCGGTGCGACGGACAGCGAGGGAAACCTCCTTAACCCGGGTGCGCATGACCCGCTTGTGGACATTGCCTTCCTCAAGTTTGAGATGACGATGTGGGTGTACGGTATCCTTGATAAGCACTGGGCGAAGCTCCACCGGCAGGCACAGACAAAAGGTTTCTTTATCCATAAAGGGGTTGCAGAGGTGTTCACCGGCCTAGGAGTGACCCCTGAAGAGATCAGGGATGCCGAGCTGGCAGCAGGGATCGACCTCGTCCACACCGACGAACAGGGGCTGATCAGTTTCTGTCGCGAGATTGTAAAGATCAGTAAACCCATGATCGTGGTAGGGAATAAGGTTGATGCAGCCCCGCAAGAACTCGTTGCCAGGTTAAAAACTGAAAATATGGCCTTTTCGAGTGCAGCCGGCGAACTCGCGCTACGGAATGCATCGAATGCACACCTGATCCGTTATATCCCTGGTGATCCGATGTTCAGAGTCATGGATGAGGGTTCACTCAGCCCCGCCCAGAAAGGCGGCCTTGCAAAGATTGCTGCAACAATGAAAGAATTTGGCGGCACTGGCGTCCAGCAGGCACTGAACCATGCGGTCTATTCCCTGCTTGACAGGATTGTCGTGTACCCTGTTGAAGACGAACACCACTATTGCGATGGAAAGGGGAGAGTCCTTCCTGATGCCTTCCTTATGAAAAAAGGTTCAACGCCACGTGACCTCGCTTTCCAGGTCCATACTGATATCGGGAAGGGGTTCCTGTATGCAGTTGATGCGAGGACAAAGATGCGAGTGAAAGACACCCATGAACTGAAAGACGGCGATATTATCAGGATCGTCAGTATAGCCAAGTGAACCGGCCCGGGAATGGCTTTCATTTGCCCCACATCCATTGAAATGCGGGATGGGGCAGGTTGAAAGGGTACCTTTTTCACACAATGTGTAACAAATTACTTACCCATGTACCGGCGATATCCCTGATACCGCCGCGATCATCGTAATTTTTCCAAAACAGCAGGGTTTGAAGAGTATCACGTTATACAGACTGGCGTAATCTTATATAGTAGTAAAAGATACACACTTTTATAATGGGTGGCGAAGTCTATCAGGCGCAGATCCTTCGGAATTTCTTCGATACCATTACGGGTACCGACAGGAACCTGACAAGGATCTATATGTGCGTGATCAGCCTGGCAAAGATCCGCATGGAGCCCCCCGCGAAGATCTCTTCCCTCGTAGACCAGGTCAGAAAAAGCAAGCAGCAGAGGGAATTATCGGTGGACATCCTCGATTATATGTGTGACGTTGCGGCACAGATCGAGATGAACCATGTTCAGACTGCATTCGGGGTGAAGGAAATCGGGGAGATAATGCAGGACTTTAATGGTGTCAGTCTCGACACCCTGTAATGTTCTTTTTTATCGTTCTGTAGAAACACACATGAACGGGAAGTTCACACCCCAACCATGAAAATGCCTGTTTCAAATCTCTTTAGATTACGGCTCGTTCGGACATTTTCATGGGAAATGCTCTGATAATTTCTAGCGATTTCGGGTTGTTCCGAAATTAACCCACGCTCCCGGGGCCCCGCCGCTTTGGCGACCCCGGTTGGGATAGAGACTATCTAAAAATACTCTGAATTTAATGTGCCTTCGGGAAACCCTGCCTGAAGAATATCTTAATGGGGGTGAGGCAGGGAGGGGGTGAAACTCCCTCCCGTATTCGTATTTCCCTCTTCTTTTTTATGACCCCGCCGGGTTTCAACAAAGCCCTGATTTAGGATTCTTCCCGAATTTACCCCTGCTCCCGGGGTACCCCCGTCGCTTTCGCGGCCCCGGTAGAGATAGGTAATGGTCTCTAAATCTCTGAAATTTTTGTGAACACTACAGCTGAACCCTGCCCTAAGAATATCTTACCGGGGGTACAACCTCCTGTCTACGTTTTCCCTCTCATTTATAATTACGCGGGATTTTGACAACGCGTGTAACAGGCCTTTGGGCCCACAGGTGATTATGAGAAAAGGTGGCATTCGGATGTTTGCCCGGAGCTTTTCATACCCGTCAAAAAAAGTGCAATTCTTCAAGATAAAGAAGATCCCTCAAATTCCCATGGCCTTTTTATACGAACTTAACATTCCGATGATGTATTTCTGGTGCTCGTCAAGGGTCTGTTCATCTTCTTCAGATCTCATGTAGGAGACTGAATAAATGAGGATAATCGCATTGTCAAGCTGGAGCGTTGCCGGGTCCTGGTCTGCTTCTTCCGGGACATGAACGGCAAGATACGGTGCATCGTCATTCCCAAAGAAAATGTCGGTAACCGGGGTCACATCTGCATTCTCCAGGTTACCAGCCCGCTTCCGTAGTATTGTAAGTGCCTTTTTCAGGACTTTCTGGGGTTCCGTATCTTTCATCAGGAGGATCGCTTCATCCGCCTGTTTTACCGCGTTGCCATACAGGCCAAACCGGAACGAGAGAAATGCCTGGGCGATTTCATGTGCAGTCTTCCGATCAACATCACTGAACATAACTCTGAGCCGTTCCATGTAGTCATACAGATAGTGTTCCATTGGGTCCTCCTCTGAAATTTTTGCCGGTGTACTGAACCGTTTTTCGAGCCGTATTAATAGGATTGTAATACTGATCGCAAAAAGTATAACGATCAACAGGCTTGGTTTGGTATCGAGGGGCACGATCAGGATCATGACAGCAAAGACTGGTGCGCAAATTGAAACGATATCAAGTCTTGGTTTAAGCCATGCAAGGTAACCGAGCAGAAATCCACCTATCGCAGGCCCATACCAGAACTCTGCAGCATCAGGGATCACACCTGCCAGCTGAAGCATAACACCCATTGCGATTCCTCCAAATGAGATGAGAGGAATTGCGATGGCAATTTCACGTTGCCTGCCTGCCCCGGGCCACCGGTCTTTGTCAGTAATTGTCAACTATACCCTTCTATATATGGTTCCCTGTAGGATGATAACGTTTTCAGATGGCCCTGGTCGGGTCTTACCAGGACGCATCCTTTTCATGGCCCAGTGACCATCCAGCTCAGATAAAAGTTCAATATGGTTAAACATGATGCTGACCTAAATTCCTTACATGAAGGTGTGTATCATGTGCGGCGGGGAAGGTACCAGGCTTCGCCCTCTCACGTTTGAACGGCCAAAACCCTGTATTCCGATAGTGAACAAGCCATCAATAGAGCATCTGGTATCACACCTCTCCAATATCGGATTCCGTGAAGTGGTCATCACGCTTGGTTACATGGGTGAGGTAATCGAGCATGACCTTGGTGACGGTTCACTATTCGGGGTGGATATTACCTACGTGCATGAAAAGACCAAGCTTGGTACTGCCGGCAGTGTAAAAAATGCACAGAAATTTCTGGATGGCCAGGACTTTCTCGTGGTAGGCGGTGACCACGTAACAGATTTAAACCTCCTTGAATTTTACCGGGAACATATGAAGGAGCGGGTGCCTGCAACGATAGGCCTGATCAGCATCGATGACCCGTCTGAATATGGTATCGCCGAAATTGATGTGGATTACCATATAAAACGGTTCAAGGAGAAACCGGCCCCGGGGGAGATCTTTTCAAACCTTGCAAGTACCGGGATGTATGTCTGCAGCCCGGAGATATTCGACCATATTCCGGCAGGGAAAAAATTTGATTTTGCCCGGGACCTGTTTCCCGACCTGATGGAAGAAGGCTTCACCATATCAGGCTGGCTTGCACGCGGGAACTGGACCGATGTCGGGAGCCCGAACATGCTCCGGCAGGCTGAAAAATGGAAACTGATGGATATCAGGTACACGAGTATCAGTGGGGACCTGACGATTAAGACCGCCAAGATCCAGGGCCCGGTCCAGCTCGGGGATTCCTTCTCCATGGGTGTGAATTCAAGGCTCATCGGGCCTGTTGCGATAGGATCAGGAACAACCATTGGCGACAATGTCCTGATCGGTCCCTATACCAGTATCGGGGAGAACTGCCTCATTAAAAATAATGCAAGGGTGTTCTCCTCATCGATATATAACCGGGTCATCATCGGGAAAAATACAACCATCAGCGGGAGTATCATCGACAATGATACCCTGATCGGCGATGAATGCAGTATTGAAAATGACACGGTCATCGGCCCCCGTGTCGTGCTGAGAGACCGTGTTATCGTCCATTCGCGGACCCGTTTATGGCCTGAAGTAGTGGTCAGGGATGATACAATCGTAAAGGAGCATGTCCTGAACGATAAATTTGATGTAAGGTGTGAAGGGTCGTAAAGGCCCCCAAATTCTTTTCTCAAAACAGTGTTATTCAACCCGCCTTACAAGACGGTGTGTAATGGCCACAAGCGGGTGCCGGGCATAGTCAAGGACGGTTATATCGTCGATAGTTTTTAAGTTCATTGCCCTTGCGGTCCGTTCCATACCCAGTTCGATATCATCATCGATCTCTATCAGGTAGGCATCAAGGGCCTTAATCCCCATTCTTTTGGCAGCGACCGTGCGATGGTGACCATCAACGAGTATTAACCTCCCTGGGCGCCTGACGACAATAAGGGGCTCTGCAAGACCTTTTTTAATCTCGTACATCCGTCCCTCGAGTTCGTCCTCGTATATTTTTGACTGGGTTGGCAGGAGCTGGTCGATCTGAACCGTCTCCCGTTTCAGGGTGGGAGAGATCCCATGAAGTTTCTTCAGGGTCTCTATGAAATTAAAGACCTTTTCAGGGGACACATGTTCTATCTGGCTCCTGATTACGTCGGTATTTGATATGATCCCGAGCAGGATATTTTTCTCATCCACAACCGGGAGTTTCTGGATCCCGGAACGGAAGATAACTCTCGCTGCATCGTTGATGCTCATCTCGGGGTCGGCAACTATCAGGTGGTCTGACATGACCTTGTCAATCGGGGTTGTGGAAGGGACAAAAAGCAGGTCCCTCGCTGACAAATACCCTACCACTTCCCTCCCGTCAACTACCGGGAACCCGTCATGCCCTGTATTCTGGATCTTCTCGATGACATCTTTTGTCGTGCCATGGACATCGATCGTCACCACATCGTAGGTCATGTAATCCCTGACCTTTTTCTTGTCCATCACAGTAGATCACGTCGGATTATTACTTGAAATCATCGGAAAAAAGGAAAATTTTCAATCAATTTTGATTTTAGCACCGCGTTCATTTTTTATCTTCTTAAAATGGACTTCCAGAACCCCGTTCCTGAACGTCGCTGTAGTCCCGGCATCGGTCACCTCACAGGGAAGAGGGATTACGCGGGAGATGGTGCCTGATCTTCTCTCTTTCATGTAGTAACCCTCCTCTTTCTGCTCGGTTTCAAGCTTTCGTTCACATCGGATCTCGAGCGTCCGCGGATTGACTAGGGAGATCTCCACGTTCTCTTTCTCTACACCAGGCAGGTCTGCGACAACAATAACTTCGCTTTCCTGTTCGGCCACATCCACCCGCAACTCCCCGAGGAGCGTTGGGACAATTCTCTCCACAAAGGTTCCTGGCGGGAGCAGGGGGCTGGTCATCAGGCGATCAAACCTGGTCATGAATTCATTTCGCAGGTCATCTATATCACGGTCCGTCCAAATGATTGGATAATTTCTCCGAAGTACCATTGTCATTCCCCTTCTGACCTCTATCTCGGAAACCCCGAGGAGGTTATCCTCTGGTTAGTGATATTTATATATAAATATTTCTTATATCCGACCTGCGATATGTAACGTTTATCTTGAAGAATCGCCGATATTATAAAGATGAAGCCGAAGAATAAGGAAAAATCCAATGGGAAGACAAAAAAGGCCTCAACATGGACCGGCACAAAGATTGTGCTCGTTGTTGTTTGTGTCCTGTTAGCAGTATTTATGATCGTATCATCGCTCGGCGTCAGCTGGCTCACATCACTGAAGGGTACACAGCCGGGCGATATGGCGACAGTGGCTTACACGATTTATGATGACCAGAACCGTCCTGTTGTAACGACCAATTCAAAACTCTATAACGAAACCCTGGCTAAAGGAGGAACGGTTTTTTACTCCAACCCGCTCCAGGTCCCGGTTAATGTTACCACGACGACAAACATCACGAGAATTCCCGTCGTGTACCAGCAGTACCAGACATATTTCGGATTATTCAGGGACGAAATGAACCAGATATCAACGGGTTTGTCCGGGATGAAATTAAACGAGCAGAAGAGGATATCCCTGGTAATGCCAAAGGATCCGCTTGAGACCCAGATTACTGCTGACCAGTTTGAGCTTCTTGTAAAACCTATCAATGAAACACGTGTGAATGAACAGATCGTCCTGGCGCTGGCTGATCACCCGCAGATCAACCTTGATAATACAACCCCCGTCGACCAGTACATGCGGACGTTTTATGTTAAAGGGATCAGTCCCGAAGGGCTCAATATGAAATACGGGTATTCAACGATTGAAATTCAGATTATTAATCTTAAAAACCGGTAATTTTTTTTATCCCTGATATACGCGATATTTTTTAGTTCCTTTTCAGGATTAATTTTCCACATCTGTGAATTATTGACCCTGAAACCCATGCTGTGCCCGCCCGCCACCACTCCGAATTCCGGATAATAATGTGGTAACAAGGGAAATTTCCGGGAAACTTAATTGATCTGAAATCCTGGAAAACGCTATAATGCGAAAAAAGGGTCGTACCCCGGCTATGTTGGCCCGGGGTGGTCAGGCGGGGTAGGTATAAATCCGTTTTATACGGCTTGCGACCGTTTTCCAGCCTTCTTTTCTTAAAACAGCTCCATCCCTGATTTTGATATGAGAAATTTTAAATGTCCTCCCCTCTGCTTTGTATACTTCGCCAACAATGAATGGTGTTTCACCGTTGCATGTTATGGTGACCGGGATCGTTTTCCAGCCTTCATGGATTGAAATACGGACAACTACTTCTTCGATCTCCCGTGTCCAGAGGGTCGTAATATCCGATGCAGTTGCGTGTTCCACGCGTCGCGGTCCGGACTCGATGGAGGCCACCTGGACTCCTGAAACATCTTCACCGCATTCGGCAACAAACCGATCCCCGACAGAAACTTTGTCATCAGGCAGGAACTCTGTCCTGCAGATACGTGAGGTCCCTTCTTTCGATACGATTGTTTTCACAAAGATTGGTTCGGGAATTTTTGTTTTCGGCGTGTGCCAGACATTGCCGCAGCGGGTGCAGCGGACAAGCAGGTCATGAGATTCGGAAAGGATCTCCTGGTCGTCCTCTTCCCCGCATGCCGGGCATCGTTGTTCGATATACATTGAATAGGAATAGATGCGCCTTTTAATAAAGATGAAGGCAACGGAAACGGTCATCGCGCATGGTCACCCGCTGATCCGTGGGACCCACCCCACGACATTTGAGGTAACCACTGAAGAGGAACTCACCCTCTATGGTGACTGCATTATTGCAGTCGGTGCTGACAAGGGGGCAGCATGTCTTTCTCCGGAATTCCGGGAGATCCTTTCAAGGGAAGGCGCTCACCTTACAACACGGCTGGTATGCCGGGACCTCTGTATCGAAGTGCAGTCCACCGGGGGGCAGGGGATAACGCTTGAACACCCGACTGATCTGGTGTGGAGAAGGAGCACCTTCTGTTGCGGCAGGACGATCGCGACCAGGTCGGACCTTGTTGCCCGGACACTTCCACGGGAATTAATCAATTATCTGCGTGAAGGTGCTATCCTGAGGGTGGAAATGGTAGCGGAATCGCCCGGCTGAATAAGAAAAAAGGGATTATTCCCTATCCCAACCGGGGTCGTCACAGCGGCGGGCCATGAGCCCCGGGAGCTTGACTAAATTTTGGAATAACCTAATGTACAAAATAGATTGAGAGGATTTCAACAAAGCCGGAATAACCTAATCTATAATACAGATTTAAGAGCATTTCCATCGAAAATGTCCGAATGGATCCCAATATAAGGAGATTTTGAACGAGGCTTTTCATGGTCCGGGTGTGAACTTCCCGTTCATGTGCGTTTCAATAAAGCTCAAATTTAGTAAAATTCGGATAGAGGATTTTGGCAGGGCCGGTAAACGAGCTTTTTCTGATATATTGCTTTACATCTCTTCTGCACCAAGTTCGGTTATCTTCAGCTCCGCTTTCGTGAGCACCTCTTCACACTGGCGAATGAGGGCCGCCCCTTTTTCGTACAATTCGATGCTCTCGTCCAGTCCGGTCTCCGGGTCTTCAATTTTCCTCATAACTAACCGTAGTTCTTCAAGCAATTCTTCAAATTTCTTTGTCATATGTTACCTCCCTGACCATTACTCTGCTTTTCCCGTCAGTAAGCCGGAGTACCAGGTCGTCCCCGGGTGCAAGTGACCGGGCAGAACGGACGACTTTTCCCGTCTTTTCAACGACGCAGTAGCCCCTGCTTAGAATGTTCAATGGATTTTTCCCATCGATTATCGCTCGGACCTCATTCAGACGGAGGCGGCCTCCTGAAATTTTTCCCATGGTGGCCAGGAGGACCCTGTCCGCCATATCATCGATATTCTGTCGCCGCTCGATGATGCGGTAACCAAGTTTTTTCGGGTGGATCCTTTCCCGCAGGGTTGCAAGTTCGTCGAATGCCCTCTCGAGCTGGTTGCCGAGGGCATCTCCCATGGCGCACCGGTACTCCCTGAGTGCGGCCAGCAACGCGGTACGGTCTGGTACCGCCATCTCTGCCGCGGCCGACGGTGTCGGGGCGCGGGCGTCAGCTGCATAGTCGGCCAGGGTTGTGTCCACCTCGTGACCGACAGCGCTTATCACCGGGGTGCTGCAGGACGCAATTGCCCGTACCACCTCGGGGTGGTTAAAGGGGAAGAGGTCTTCAAAACTCCCCCCGCCGCGGGCGACAATTATCACGTCCACTGTTCCATCGATCTTCCTGATTGCAGCCGCTATCTCGAGGTGCGCACCCTCTCCCTGCACTGCGGTGGGAGACAGAATTATCCTGAGAGGGTAACGGCGGCGGATTACATTTTTTATATCCTGTAAAACTGCTCCTGTTCCCGAAGTGACCACGCCGATCACCGAGGGATAGAGCGGGAGAGGTTGTTTCCATTCAGGAGCAAAGCAGCCTTCTAATGAAAGTTCCTGTTTCCAGCGCTCCACCAGCAGGTATTTCTCACCGGCCCCTGCAATACTCATGCTTTTCACATAGAGCTGGCAGTTGCCCCCCGGGGGATAGAAATCGATCCGGCCCCTTGCTATCACACGCATGCCGTCCTCCGGAACAAACGGGAGTTTTCCGGCATCAGAACTCCACATCATGCATTTTATTACCGCACTCTCTTTGCCGTTTTCCTCCGAAAGAGAAAAATAACGGTTCCCCCGTGAATGATGTTTATAATTTGTCACCTCCCCCTCTACGAGGACATCCAGCAGACGCTCGTCCTGGAACAGCTCTTTAATGATGACCGAGAGCTCGGATACCCGCAAAACCGGTAAATCTTTTTGGGCCTTCCACATATCGAGTGTACCCTGCCCGGAATTCATAGCAGAGATATTATTGCCTGTGTGGATATTAACTACGATCATGGTTCATTTCTCGGTTTCAAGCATGTTTTTCCATGAATACCCGATTGACGAGATCTTTGATTTCATCGGTGAAACCGGGCTTGACGCAATTGAGTTCTGGCCTGAAACGCCGGACTTCTGGCTCCGCGGCCAGCCCTTGCCGGACCTCCACTCATGTCTCCGTAATCACCCCGAGCTATCGCACAACACGGTCCATACCCCGATCCTCGATTTAAACCCCTGCTCGATCAACCCGGGTGTTGCCAATCTTTCTTTACATCATGCAGTTGACTCTCTCCGGCTGGCTGAAGCGATCAATGCCACCGTGTTCACCTTCCATCCCGGGCGGAGGACTGCAAAAAGGGTCCCGAGCGCAGCAGATTATGTGCGTTTCGATCATTTGATCGAACGGATGGGCTGTGAGTCACGAATGAGCACTGTAAGGGTCGCAATAGAGAATATGGAAGTATCGGTTAACTCGCTCCTCTGCACACCTGACGGAGTCCGCGAGCTCCTGGATAAAGAACAATGGCTGTTTTTCACCCTTGATGTGTCCCATGCCATGGGGGTCTCTCTTGATGAAGTGATCAGGTATATTGACCTCTGTCATGACCGCCTTGTCAACATTCATCTGTCGCGTTCAAACGGGCGGTCCATGCACTTACCTGTTGAAGGTAACCCTGATATTGTGACCGTGCTTCACGCACTCAGGGAATATGGCTATGAGGGTAACCTGACCCTTGAACTTGAGGACAGGAATTTTGACCACGAGTACTCTTCGGAAGAGAAATGTCTCCTTCTGATGCGGGAGCTTGCCTTTATGAAGGAGAACATTCTCTGATTGCGTCTTCTCCTGTAATCGCTGGGTTTATTTAACCGGACTGCGATTATGATGTGTTTCATTACTTATGAAGGAATATATCAGCTATAGTCCAGCGGCGAGGGACCGATGACCGATTATTATCTTAACGTCGCCCTTTTTGTAATATGTCTCGCCTTGTCAGCTTTTTTTTCAAGCTCAGAAGTTGCGTTGATAGCAGTAAACCGGGTTAAAGTCCGGACGCTTGTCAGCGAAGGGCGAAACGGTGCCGGAGCACTGGCGCAGCTCAAAGAGCATCCCGATCATATCCTAATCACAATCCTGATTGGAAACAACCTGGTCAATATTGGTGCCGCAGCCATTGCCACGGCGGTTGCGATTGAATTTTTCGGGAACATCGGTATCGGGATTGCAATCGGGGTCGTTACCCTGGTCATTCTCATATTTGGTGAGATTGGCCCCAGGCTTTATGCAACAAGGGCAACTGAGAACTATGCGTTATCTGTAGCTCCCAGCATCCTCTTTTTATCAAAAGTGCTTTCCCCTGTTATCTGGGTTGTTGACCGTGCAAGCCAGTCTCACAGGTTAAAAGGTCTGGCTATCCCGGTAGTGACCGAAGAGGAGATCAAGGAGTGGATCGATGTCGGCCAGGAAGGGGGAAGCATCGAAGAAGAGGAGAAAGAGATGCTCTACTCGGTCCTCGAGTTCGGGGATACCACCGCACGTGAAATTATGACCCCCCGGATTGACGTGGCGATGATGGAAGACACCAACACGGTTGATTCTGCATTGAAACTATTCAACGAGACCGGGTTTTCGAGGATCCCCGTTTACCACGATTCGGTTGACAATATCATCGGTGTGCTGAATGTAAAAGACGTATTCTCTGTCCTCCTGTCAGGGAAAAAGAAGACCTCGATCAATGAGATCATGTATGACCCGTATTTCATCCCTGAAACAAAAAAGATCGATGACCTCCTCAAGGAACTGCAGGTCCGGAAAGTGCAGATGGCCATCGTCCTTGACGAGTACAGCAGCTTTGCAGGGATTGTTACGGTGGAGGATATCCTTGAGGAACTTGTTGGTGATATCCTTGATGAATTCGACCAGGAAGAACCGGATATCCAGAAGGTCGGGGAGGGAGTGTATATCATTGATGCCCAGGTCTGGGTAGAGGACTTAAATGACGAGCTGGACCTTAACCTCCCCATACACGAGTCCTATGAAACAATCGGCGGCCTTTTAATCGACCGCCTTGGGCATATTCCCCATCCCGGTGAGAGTGCCGCTATCAAAGAGACGAATGCCACACTGGTGGTCGTACAGATGAGGGGACGGCGGGTTGTCAAAGTGAAGATCATCATGAAGCCCGAAATGGGTGGTGAAAACACCGGATGAAGCGGGACAAGGCCACTGTTCCCCGGCAGGATGAAGATCCGGGGGCTATGAAGAAACGGATCATCGTGCTTGCCTCAGGCAGGGGCTCGAATTTCCAGGCAATTCTTGATGCGCTTTCCAAAGGTAGTATTCAGGGCACCTGTGTCCGCCTGATCTCGGATGTCCCGGGTTGCTATGCAACTGATCGAGCGAAATATTCCGGTGTCCCGGTGACCGTTGTTGACTACAGGTCATTTCCTTCAAAAGAGACCTATGAAAAGGCCCTGCTGTTCGCGATGCAGGAATGCAGGCCTGACCTTGTGGTGCTCGCCGGTTACATGAGAATCCTCGGCAGAGACATTGTCCGGTCATTCCATGGGAAAATAATGAATATTCATCCGGCCCTCCTGCCCTCATTTCCCGGGCTTCATGCACAACGCCAGGCAATCGGGTACGGGGTGAAAGTTGCGGGTTGCACGGTCCATTTCGTTGATGAAATGATGGACTCGGGCCCGATAATCCTTCAGAAATGTGTGCCGGTCCTCCCGGATGATGATGAAGACCTCCTTTCCGAACGGATCCTGCATGAAGAACACCGGTGTTACCCGTATGCGGTGAAACTCTTCTGTGATGGCCGCCTTAAAATTGAAGGAAGGATAGTCCGGGTCCTTTAAGTTATCCTGTTTTAGATAATCGGCTTTGTTGAAATCCTATACCAAATAAAAAAATTAACAGAACTGCTCAGACAGGAGGGGGTTTCACCCCCTCCCTATCCCACCCCGTTAAGATACTCTTGGAAAGGGTTCAATTGGGGCATTCAAAGAAAAATTTCAGAGATTCTGAGATCATACCATATCCCAACCGGGGCCCCAAAGCGGTGGGGGGGGCTCCGGGAGCGTAACTAATTTTGGAACAACCTAAATCTACAAGATAGATTAAGAGGGTTTCCCATAAAATGCATGAACGGCCCCCAATATCAGGAAATTTTGAATACGGCATTTTCAATCGTCCGGATGTGAACTTTCTGTTCATGTGGGGTTTCAACAAGCCGATTTTTTTCCATCTGGACCTGCTTTTTTTTGAGATTATCTGGCTTTGTTGAAACCCTCTCAATCTATCTTGTAGATTTAGGTTGTTCCAAAATTAGTTACGCTCCCGGGGCTCTGCCCCGCCGCTTTGGCGGCCCCGGTTGGGACAGGGAATGACTTTAAAATCTCTGAAATTTTCAGGGATTCTATAGTTGAACCCTGCCCCAGAGTATCTTATTGGGGGTGGGGCAGGGAGGGGGTGAAACCCCCTCCTGTCAATGTATTTCCTCTTTTTATTTAAAAAAAACCAACTGGAAAAATAGGAGTGGAGTCTATACTACTCATCTAAACGCCCTTGCCGGGCTTTGAACTTCACAATTTCACTTTTTTATTATTTGGCCCTATTACAATCAATATTGGCGATGCTGGATGGCAGGAACAGGAAAATGGCGGTGTTTGGGGAGAAATGGTATAGGATTATTTTCACACTCTCCCGACACCCCTGTTATATAATCTTCAAACTGATTCTTTAACCAATCAATGAAAGAAAAATCTGAATCATTATTCCAGACAGCTCTGTTACTGGAATATTTTACTGTCGGCTATAACATTATCGAGGCAATTTTATCGATATTTTTTGGTAACGCCGCTTCAAGCATTTCGCTTATCGGTTTCGGTCTCGATAGTGTTGTTGAGTCTCTTTCCGGTTCTGTCCTGATCTGGCGACTTCGTAGTCATGGTCACATTTCCGAGAAAGAAGAAGAGATTGTGGAAAATAAAGCTAAAAAATTAGTTGCGATAACATTTTTGATACTGGGAATTTACGTTGTCTTTGAATCCATCAGTAAACTTGCGGCACAGGAGGTCTCCCAGCCATCCTTAATCGGGATGGTTATTGCAGTATTTTCACTTATTATTATGCCGGTTCTCGCCTGGAGGAAGTATGTAGTTGGTAGCCAGCTAGGGAGCAAAGCTCTCATTGCGGACTCTGAAGAAACAATTACCTGTGCATTTTTGTCGGTCGCACTTTTAATTGGGCTTGGAGCCAACTACTTCTTCGGATTCTGGCAGGCAGACCCAATTGCCGGTCTTATTATTGCAATATTTTTGTTTTGGGAAGGATATGAAACCTGGAATGAATCTGACGAAGACGAATAAATTGAGGGAGATAGAAAATACGTTAATAGAAGGTCTGGAATTACTGCCATACGAATAATTGTAATTTATCAGTTCATTAAAAATACACACCATACATGATGTATTTTTTTAAAAAATATGCACGGTTTCAACAAAGCGTGCCATAAGCCCACTGGTTCATAGATGAGCATGAAAAAAGATGGTTTTTCAGGTGGTTGCCTAGAGTTTTTCATATCGTCCAAATAATCTTTTTTTTTTAATCGGTTCTGTTTATTTCCTATCCAATCTGCTTTATACAATTTGTTTATTCCAAAATCTAGATACGTTCCCGGGGCTCTGCCCCGCCGATTTGTTGGCCCCTATGGGACAGGACTGCAGACTGACTATGTGATATGTTCAAGGACCTTTCATCCTGAAACCCAGCCTGAAGTTATTACTTTGAGGGCGGGCCGGGAGAGTGTTCAACGTTGTCCAGACTATGTAGTCACTTCATTTTGTTACGTTAGGAGGAGGTCAACGGAGCGCATTAATCGTCCATTATTGTGCTGTAACTGCAATTCTGGTGAATGTGTTGTTCCATGTCCACCGGATTGACCGGAATTGACGGAACAACATCCCATGGGACCAGCACCTGGAGCCAGGTACTGTCAAGCGGGTATATCATATACAAAGGGTGTACAATTAAGAACACGAAGCCCTGGGAGAACACCGATGGCAGGAAGATCGAAAAACGGGGAGATTAAACGGCTGGCGCGTGAACGAATCGCGGTACTGTTCCAGCGGGCCGAGGAGTTTTTCCCCGAGAACCCATGCTGGAGTGACAGGTGTGTTGTACTTGCCAGAAATATCGCAATGCGCCAGCGCGTGGGACTTGACTGGCAGTACCGCCGGAAAATCTGCCCGCACTGCTACCGGTTCCATGTACCCGGGGTAACGATGAGAGTAAGAATCAGGAAAGGGAACGTAGTGATTACCTGTTTCTACTGCCACAGGCAGTCACGGTTCCCGACCGGGAGGTCACATGAGTCAGTATAGTGGAAATAAGAAGCGTGTGGATTCCCACGCGGTAAGGCCCCGGGTCAGGTCATCCCGGAGTATAACGGGTACCGGGCGGAAGGACGGAGAGAGATCAACCGGAAAAGGGCGCAAATCCCCGGTGACAACACGTTCAATGTCGAAGAGTAGCGGGAACCTCATGCAGGACCTGAAACCAACTGTCTGGATTGGCAAACAGGGGTGTACTGAGCCGATTATTTCTGAAGTAATCGCCCAGCTCAAAACAAGAAAGACAATCAAGGTTAAATGGCTCCAGAATACCGAAGTATCTCCTGAAGAAATTGCACACGCTGCTGGTGCACGCCTAATCCAGGTACGGGGCAGGACAATGATCCTCGAAGAACGGCGTAGGTTATGAGTTTCTAAAAAAATTTAACTTCTTTAGCGCCTGATTTTTTCGGTGTTGCTCGAAATGTATAAAAATGTATTGAACAAATAAGTAAAGACTGTTATATCTATATGGTGACAGTGAGGTCTTACAATGACAACAGTATATGATATCCCGGCTGACCTGTTGATCAGGAGGGTGGCTGAGGAGATGAAAAAGCGTCCGGAGTTCACCCCACCGGAATGGGCAGAATTTGCAAAGACCGGGGTGCACAAAGAGCAGCCCCCGCAGGACCCCGACTGGTGGTTCGTCAGGACCGCGGCCGTGCTCCGGCGGGTCTACGTCGACGGCCCGGTTGGTGTCGAAAGAATGAGAAGCTTCTATGGCGGAAAAAGGAACAGGGGATCAAAACCCAGCCAGTTCCGCAAAGGGAGTGGTTCAGTACTCAGGAAGGCATTCCAGCAGCTTGAATCTGCAGGGTATGTACTTCATGAAAAGGCAGGACGGCGTGTCTCACCTGCCGGGACCTCGTTCCTCGACGGTGTGGCAATGACCCTGAAGCAGGAAGTAGTCGGGGCAACCCCCGAAATGGCGAAATATTAAGGGAGCAGACTCCATGGGTGACGATGAGCTGGCCGAGATCCGCAGGAGACGCATGGCGCAGATGCAACAGCAGCAGAGCGACCAGGGTGAGGAGCTGGAACGTCAACGACAGGTTGAAGCCCAGATCCACATGGTACTTATGCAGATCATGGAACCTGACGCAAGGGAACGTTTGAATACCATCAAAATTACCAAACCAGACTTTGCCAAGGCAGTCGAGCAACAGCTTGTCCTCCTCGCCCAGAGTGGCCGCTTAAAGACGAAGATCACCGATCAGCAGCTGAAGGAACTCCTCGTCCAGCTGACTCCGAAGAAAAAGGAGTTCAGGATCTCACGGAAAGGATGAACGCGGCGGTGCTCTTTTCCGGGGGAAAAGATAGTGCACTTGCGGCAGTCCTCCTCTCCCGGGACTATGAAGTCGAACTGATAACGTTCCACTTTCGTCCGGGGCAGGAGTCAGGGGAGGTAACTGCCGCGGCTGAAGCGCTCGGGTTCCCCCACCGGACCTGTGTATTCGGACCGGGCCTTCTCTCGCGCGCTGCGGATATGGTCATCGCCTGCGGTTTCCCGAATGATGCAATCAATATGGTGCACCTCAATGCGGTTACCGCGCTTGCACATGAGTACCAGGTTGTTGCTGATGGCACGAGATTTAATGACCGTGTCCCCAGGCTTCCAAGGGCTGAAGTGCAACGCCTCTGGAACCGGTACGGGTGCTCATATCTCCGGCCCCTGCTCGGTTACCCGAAAGCAGAGGTGGACCGGCTTGTCGCCCGGTTCCTTGAGGTGTCACAGGGAGAGACGGGAAGCATCGGGAACGGGGACTACGAACGGGAGATCAGGGCGGAAGTAAGGGCAAAGGGCCATGACACGGGAACATTCTTCCCCGGGCACCATGAGCAGTCCCTTGTTATAAGAAAAAGATAGAAAAAGGTGAATGAGTATGAGTAAATTATCAAAAGGTCGTAAGATCCGGCTGGCAAAGGCGTGCGATCAGAACCGCCGTGTACCCCAGTGGGTGATGATCAGGACGAAGCGTAACGTGGTGTCTCACCCGAAACGCCGGAACTGGCGAAGAAGTACATTAAAGGTGTAGAAACATGGCAGACAAGATGCTGGAGCATATCTATATTATCCCCCTGCGTGATGTGAAGCGTTCACCACGATGGAAGCGTGCAAATACTGCAATCAAGGACATCCGGTCCTACCTCGTAAAGCATATGAAAAGCGAGGACGTAAAACTCGATAAAAGTATCAATGAGCATGTCTGGTCACGGGGCAGTGAGAAACCCCCGGCAAAGATCCGTGTCCGTGCGATGAAGTTCGAGGACGGACAGGTCCAGGCAGAGTTCGCTGGTGAGTAAGATGGAACGGACGGTCTCGTTTGCAGGCGATCCCAACATCGGGGTTTTTATGAGGGTATTTGATGATGTTGCCGTGATCCCTCCCGAGACCCCCGAAGAATTAAGGGCCCAGATTTCAACGGCCCTATCAGTAGACCTGCTGGAGACCACGATCCAGGGAAGCCCTATCATCGGTTCGCTTCTTGCCGGGAACAGCCGTGCTTTTATCGTCAGCGGACTCGTAACCGAGGAAGAGTGTGACAAACTTGCAAAGTACCGGGATGTTGTCACCCTCAAACACACAATGAACGCGGCTGGCAACGTGGTCCTTGCAAATGATTCATTTGCTGCAGTGCACCCCGATATGCCTTCCGACATGGTAAAAGAGATCGGGGCGGCCCTCGAAGTCCCGGTGATAAAAATTACATTTGGCGGGATCAAGACGGTAGGGATGGCCGCAGTGGCGACCAACAAGGGTATTATTGTCCATCCGAGAAGCACGAGGGCTGAGATCGAGCGCCTTGAGGACGCGGTGGATGTCCCTGTCGGTACTGGTTCAATCAACATGGGTACCGGGATCATCGGTACCGGTCTCCTTGTGAACATGCATGGGTACCTTGCCGGGAACGCGACAAGCGGGTTCGAGCTGGGGAGAATTGAAGACGTATTTGGATTTTTGGAGTGAATTATGGAAAAAAATTCATTTGAGGTGAAAGGCACCTTTAAAACCGGCGACGATTGGAAGCCGTACACGAAAGTAATTACTGCACAGAACGAGGCACAGGCCAGGGAGCAGACCCTCGCCGTATTTGGAAGTAAACACCGCCTGAAAAGAAGATATATCACCATCGAGTCTGTCAACACAGTACGTGGTGAATAACGTGGAGCCCGTCGACCCGCGTGAAATGCAGGCACTGCAACGCTACCTCCAGGAGTTCGGGCAGCAGGTGGAGATCTATTCACAGCAGCTCCAGCTGATCGATGAAGGCAGGATGGAAGCAACGGCTGCAATTGAGACGCTCAAATCAGTTGGTGCATCTGCCGAAGAGGAAGTAGTCCTGCTCCAGCTTGGCGGGGGCGCCAGTGTAAGGGCAAAGATTATTGAGCCACACAAAGTGCTCCTCAATATCGGGTCAGACGTGGTTGTAGAACGCAGTAATCCTGAAGCTATCGGGTATCTCCAGGACCGTATTACCGAGATGGAAGCATCGGGTAAGAAAGTTGCAGAGACGATCGACCGTATCAGGACACAGATGAACGAGATCGCACGCCGCATCGAAGCAGGTTACCAGCAGGCCCAGTCAGCGGGACCTCAGTTTGGGCAGGGCTGATAACGCCGGGAGCCCGGGAATATGTTTGAAACACTGAAATCCCGGTTGAAGGAAGTCAGAAACAAGCTGGACAACGGGATTAACGAAGCTGAAATCCGGGAGGGACAACCCGCACCGGTACCTGCAGCAGAAAAAAGCCCTGCAGGTGGCACGGGGATTGTTGACCGGGTAAAAGTCCTTATTGTCGACCGCGAACTCGTCATCAGCGAGGCGGACATCAGCGAAGCGCTCTCTGAACTCGAACTAGTCCTTCTTGAGAATGATGTTGCATTTCCTGTGACCGAGGAAATTATTGCAAATTTAAAGAAAGAACTGGTCGGTAAACGCCGGAAAATCGGTGAACCTGTTGATACCGTTGTTCTTACTGCCCTGAAAAAGGCCCTCAGCGTGGTCCTCGGGGAAGGGTTCGATCTGATCAATTATATCAATACCCATGAACACCCGGTCAGGATCCTGTTCACCGGTGTCAACGGGACCGGGAAGACAACCACGGTGGCAAAAATCGGGTATTTCCTTAAAAAGAACGGCTTTTCGGTTGTTATTGGGGCAGGCGATACCTTCCGGGCCGGTGCCATTGAGCAGATCGATGTGCATGCCAAACGTATCGGGATAAAAATAATCCAGCACCAGCAGGGCGCAGACCCATCGGCAGTCCTTTTTGACACGGTCCAGTATGCGGTAGCCCATAATATCGATGTCGTCCTTGCAGATACCGCAGGGCGTTTTCATAACCGTGCGAACCTGATGAACCAGCTGGAGAAGATCCGGCGGGTGATGAAACCCGACCTTATTGTCTATGTTGATGAAGCAGTCGCAGGAAATGATGCGGTCATCCGTGCCGATGAATTCGAAAAGACTGTCGGCGCAGACGCCGTGGTCCTTACCAAGGCGGACATGGACCCCCGCGGCGGTGCGGCAATCTCGATTGCCCATACGATCGGAAAACCGCTTATGTTTCTCGGCACCGGACAAGGTTACGACGATATCTCACCGTTCTCTCCCGCTACGGTGATTGAAGAACTCTTCGGGGACGTGGCCTGATGCTCGACAAACTTGGATCTTCCTTAAAGGATGCCCTGAAAAAACTCGCAGGGAAAACGGTTGTAGACCGCGCGGCAGTCGAAGAGCTGGTCAGGGACCTCCAGCGGGCACTCCTCCAGTCAGATGTCAATGTCAAGCTGGTCATGGGCCTCTCGAATGCGATAAAGAGGCGGTCGCTCGAAGAGGAACTCCCGAAGGGGGTCAATGTCAGGGAGCACGTGCTCCGGATTGTATACCAGGAACTTGTCAACCTGATGGGGGACGGTGGCGAGGTAACTCTCGGTTCCCAGACAATTCTCATGGCAGGTCTGCAGGGGAGCGGTAAAACAACTACGACTGCCAAACTCGCCCGGTACTTCCAGCGGAAAGGGCTTCGTGTCGGTGTAATCTGTGCAGATACATTCCGCCCGGGTGCCTACGAACAGATTTCAACACTCTGTGCAAAGATCAATATCCCCTGCTTCGGGGGCCCGGAAGAAAAGGACGCACTAAAGATTGTACGGGATGGTCTCCCCTCAATGTCAGGCCTTGAGGTCATTATCATCGATACCCAGGGGCGGCACGCGCTTGAAAATGACCTGATACAGGAGATCATCGATATCAACACGGTATCAAAAGCGACCCACCGGTGGCTTGTGATCGATGCCGCACTCGGGCAGCAGGCAAGCGAGCAGGCGCGCCGGTTCCATGAAGCGATCGCGATTGATGGCGTGATAATTACCAAGATGGACGGGACTGCAAAAGGGGGTGGGGCCCTCTCTGCCGTTTCAGAGACCAAAAGCGGGATAGTTTTCATCGGTAGTGGCGAGACGATTGATGACCTCGAACGGTTTGATCCCGATGGTTTCATCTCCCGGCTCCTTGGTATGGGCGACTTAAGGGCCCTTGTTGAGCGGGCCGAAGAGACGATTTCTTCCAGCGATATTGATGTCAATGCAATGATGCGAGGGAAATTCACCCTCCGCGACATGTACAAGCAGCTCGAATCGCTCAATAAAATGGGACCTCTCAAGCAGATCATGAGCATGCTCCCGCTCGGGAATATGAAGGTCCCAGAAGGGGTCTACGATGTCACCAGCACCAAGATGAACCGTTACCGGATTATCATGGACTCGATGACGGGTGCCGAGCTTGATGACCCAACGCTGATCAGCTCTTCACGGATCCAGCGGGTGGCGCATGGTGCCGGGGCATCGCCCGAAGAGGTAAGGGAACTGATTAAGTATTACAAAACGATGAAACGTGCGCTCAAGGGAGTCCGCGGGGGTGGCGGAAAATTCGATATGCAGCGCATGATGAAGCGTTTTAGTGGATAACCCAATGACTATTTTTGCCATCATCGGCCACCTCGCTGCTACCACTGGTGGTTTTAATCTCAATGATATGCCGGGGGGCGCAGGCAGGATGGATGTTCTCTGCCGCTCGGTGAATACCTCACTGTTTCTCTCCCATGACCTCAGGAGGGATGTCACCGTCTATCTTGTCCTCCTCGGCGGTACTGATGCACCAAAGACGATTATGTTCTCCGGGGAAAAGGTCAGGTCCTTAAACCCGGACGAACGGAGTGCCGGTGCCCTGATAAAAAAGGCCCTGGAGATCCCGGTGGGAGAAGAGTTTCGCGAATCAACGAGGGGAGTCTACGTGCGGCGTGGCGGGCTTTCACGTCTCCTTGGAGAGCATACCTTTGCCGTGCTTGATGAGGGCGGGGAAGATATTGCAACCGTGACCTCATTTCCCGAAGCGTTTCTCCTGTCTGACCATATGGACTTCACGCCCGAAGAACTGGACCTGACATGTGATTGTCCACGATATTGCGTAGGTCCGAAAATTCTCCATGCAGACCATACCATTACCGTGCTGCTGAATATCCTTGACCGCCGGTGTGCTGGACAATGACGGTTCAGAAATTCTTCAGGTAACTCCCTCTTTTATTATATTGGGGCATTTTGACTTCCTGTGTGACATAAAAAATGAAGCGGAACTACCAGGGTAGGTGGGGATTTCTCTCCTCCCTGCTCTCTTCCATTAATACCACGTTCAGGCAGGGTTCACCAGAAAGAATTTTTTGTATTTCTGATATTTCAGCCTATTCACAATCCAAACAAGGGTTGCAAGAGCTGCGGAGCGGAGCCCCGGGTGCGGGTGAATTTTTTTGGGCTCTGTTGAAACCCCGGATTTTATTTTTAAAAAGAGGTGATAGGAAGACAGGAGGGGGTTCCACCCCCTCCCTTCCCCACCCCCAATAAGATATTCATAGGCAGGGTTCAGTTGTAGAATCCCTTATAAATTTCAGAGATTTGGGTTCATTCCCTATCCCAACCGGGGTCGCCAACGCGGCGGGCCATGAGCCCCGGGAGCGTGATTTAACTTTGTAATTACCTCATCTGCAAGATAGATTTGAGAAGGTTTCAACAACACCAATTTTCTGTAAATGTAAATATGCAGTTAGAATTCAGAAAATCTCAAAGAACCGGGATAATTCTCTAACTGATGTCCAAAGCGCTACCTAGTCACTCTCACGGACTAGGTACGTTCGAATTTAAAACCGGGTCAGGTTGGAATCCCTTCTTTGACAGGTGATATTGTTGCAGTGTTGCCAGGCTCCATCCCCTTATTACACCATACGTCAATTCAGTATAGCGAAACGATAAGGATCATCGATAAACCGATAATCATCACGATATCACGCATGGAGATACCTGCACATGAAGGAACAAGAAAATGGGGATAAGAGTTGCAATGTTCCACCCCGGGGACCAGAATTATTAGAAATAGCAGGGGAGATCCTCGGATATGGTGAGATCTGTGATCATTGTCTCGGCCGGTTTTTCGGGAAACGATCATTTGGGATCACCAATGAAGCGCGAGGCAGTGGACTCCGGGTAACCCGGGCCCTTCAGACGAATGTCCCGTTTACCGGGCATACGAACAACTGCTGGATCTGCAATGACGAGTTCCGGCGTATCGGTGAATGGGCCGCGCGGGCTGTTCTGGCCGTTTCGGGTATTGAATTTTCAAGTTTCCTTGTAGGCACAAGAGTCCCCCCGCTCATTGCAGAGAGCGAGGAGATGGTCTGGAGCGATCTCTCCCTGGCAGATCCTGAACCCCTGAAATCAGAAATGAACCGGGAAGTCGGAAAACAGATCGGGAAACTGACAGGGAAAAAGGCCGACCTGGTACACCCTGATATTGTCTTCATCCTCGACCTGTCAGGTAATATCGTGGAACTCAAAGTCCACCCTGTGTTCGTTGCTGGGCGGTACATGAAATATGAGCGTGGGATCCCACAGACTCACTGGGACTGCCGGGAATGCCGTGGGGCCGGGTGTGAGCGCTGTGACTTCACCGGAAAGCAGTACCAGGACTCTGTCGAGGAACTGATTGGAAGGCCGGCTGCAGAGGCCCTGGGTGGTACAGGGGCGGTCCTGCACGGGTCCGGACGGGAGGACATCGATGCACGGATGATTGGCACAGGGAGGCCCTTTATCCTGGAGATCGAATCACCAAAAAAGAGGTCGGTGGATCTCGCGGCTCTTGAAGCTCTCATCAACGAGTCTGCACAGGGCAGGGTTGTTGTGACGTTATCACGCTGGTGCGGGCGGGACGACGTGGAAACCATTAAATCGAACAAAGCGCATAAAAAATACAGGATCCTGGTCGAGGTAGACGGTACTGTTACGGTTGAGAGCTTCTCATTAGCGCTCTCCGCTATTTCAGGAGCCACAATATTTCAGCGCACCCCGGAACGGGTTGCCCATAGACGAGCTGACAAGGTCCGGGAACGTCGTGTCCTCGCTATCGAGTACATTGGTACAGAGGAAGGCCGGTTTATCATCGAGGTGACCGGCGAAGCAGGCCTCTATATCAAAGAACTCATATCCGGTGATAATGACAGGACGCACCCGAGCCTGACCGAGGTCCTCGGCATGCCTGCACGGGTGGAAACCCTTGATGTCGTGCAGGTGGAAGGAACAGATGAGGTGAAAGAAGATGGCACATCACAACGGCCCACGAAAGAAGACACGGTATAAATTTAAGAAGGACCTGAGAAAACGCGGCATATGCCCGGTGACCTCGGTCATCCAGCAGTTCGAGATTGGAGAAAAGGTTCATGTGGTCTGCGAGTCGAGCATCCAGAAAGGGATGCCTCACCGGCGGTTCCATGGGAAGACCGGAACAGTCCTCGGCAAGCGCGGCCGTGCATGGGTCCTCGAGATCCGTGACGGAAACGCAGATAAGGTCGTAATTGCGAGATCGCAACATCTAAAAGCACAGAGGTAAATAACCCATCAGGTAGCCGGCATGAAAGTAAAAGCAATCGTGAGCGAGGAGCGGATCACCTTACCGGAACTCCGCGAGCAGTTACAGGCGATGGAAGGCCAGCGCCTGGAATCTGGTAAGGAGATGCCCTATGAACTCCGGAAGAGCATTGAGCATGCCAACACCCTTTCCAGGACTGATGCAATAAAGTCGAGGGAGCTTGTCGGGGCACTCCTGAAACTGGACAAGATGAAACCTGATATCGCGTTTCGTATCGCGAACATCATGCCCCGGACCCGCGATGAACTGCGTGCCATCTATGCGAAGGAAAAATACTCGTTATCAACGGAAGAACTCGAAACAATCATCAATCTCGTAAAAACCCATTTCTGAGGGGGGATCATGAAGGCTGACAAAAAGGAGATCAATGCATTAGTACTCGATGTGCTCCTGAAGGGCCATCCTGACGATCCCCGCCCTGTTTTCAAACGCGAGCCCGTTATTCAGGCCATTGGAATTGAACAGTTCAAGCTCCTCGAACTTGTCCCGAAAAAGATTGAGATCCAGATCCATGACCAGGTCTACATCGGTGACGGCGAACGTGACAAGATCGAGCGGGTAAAACGCCGGATCAGCTATCACGAACTCACCCAGACGGCACGTCTTGAGTTACCGTTTGTTATCGAACAGCTGGTAAAAGAGCATGAGGTCGATTATGTCCAGTTCTTTAATAAGTCAATATCTATCAGCCCGAAACTCCACATGCTCCACCTGCTCCCTGGTATCGGGAAGAAGCTGATGTGGGAGATACTTGAAGCCCGTGAGAAGAGACCATTTGAAAGCTTTGCAGATATTAGTGCAAGGATAAAGTCAATCCCGCACCCGGAAAAGATGGTTATCGCACGGATCATGGAAGAGCTTGAGGACCCTGATATCAAGTACCACGTGTTCACCTCGAAATGAAGGCCCCAAAAGACCAGCATTTCCTGGTCGACCAGAATGCCGTTGAACGCATTGCAGGGCTAGTTGACGTCGAAGGCCGGATTGTCCTTGAAATTGGACCGGGGACCGGGCTCCTTACCAGGGCCATCCTTTCCCGCGGAGCTCATGTCCGGGCAATAGAACTCGACAACGAACTGTTTTCTTTTCTTTCCGGGGAGTTCGAAGAGGAGATCTCCCTGGGAAAACTTGAGTTAGTACGTGGCGATGCCACAAAATGTGAATTCCCCCCGTTTGATATTGTTATATCTAACCTCCCGTACTCGGCATCATCAAAAATTACCTTCCGTCTCCTTGCTACCGGGTTCGAGACTGCGGTACTAATGTACCAGAGAGAGTTTGCACAACGGATGCTTGCACCTGTCGGGACTCCTGAATGTGGGAGGCTGTCTGTCATGGTCCAGACGTATGCCTGCGTCGAGCGATGCTTTGAGTTGTCTCCAAAGAGTTTCTCCCCGCCGCCCCAGGTCAGGTCGATGGTAGTGAAGATTCATCCCCGGGGGCCGATTTTTCCAATCCAGGACAGAGTGCTGTATGCGGATGTGGTACGCGCACTATTTTCGCACCGGAGAAAGACGATCAGGAATTGCCTGAAGGTCTCATCCGGGATGCTTGATGCCACGATGGTGAATCATCTGTTATCAGTTATCCCCGGGGAGATCCTGTCATCACGGCCGGAAGAGTTGTATCTCGAGGATTTTGCGACGATTACGAATATGGGTGCGGAATACCGGGACCAACGCAATTCAGTGTAGCACCCCAGGCTATAACGGGTAATTATGGTATGGTTGGAAAATCCGAGAGCGTGGTTCCCCAAACAATAGGGTAATTGTTTAATGGATCAGATCAACATGAAGAAAATTCCCGTGTCCGTAACCTATGATCCGGACCAGGTATACCGGCCTGAGGCGGATACGTACCTCCTTCTAGAAGTTGCCCTTAAGGAGATCAGGCCGGGTGATCGTATCCTCGAGGTCGGTACGGGATCGGGCTATATTGCAGCCGGAATAACAGGCCTGAATCAATCTGGATTGGAAGGTAACGATGCCTCCTGCTTCGTTGTCGGGACCGACATAAATCCGCATGCGGTTCGTTGTGCCCGGGAGAAGGGCGTGGAAGTGGTCAGGACCCGTCTTTTTGATGGGTTGCGAGGGTCCTTTGACCTTATCATTTTTAATCCCCCTTATCTCCCTACAAGACCAGAGGAACGGGTAGAAGACTGGCTCGAATATGCCCTGGATGGTGGCCCCGATGGTCGTGCCGTACTATCACTGTTTGCAAACGAGGTTGGCAGGGTCCTTGCGCAGGGTGGAAGAGTACTCCTGCTAATATCATCTCTTACCGGGGAAGGGGCAGTTGTTGATATTTTCAGGGAACTCAGATACGAGGTAGAGATGGTTGCCAAACGACGAGTGTATGATGAGGACCTCCTCGTCCTCAGGATCCTGAAAAACAAAAACTGCAATTAAATCAGTTCAACCGGAATATTCAGCTCACCTGCGATGCTTGCCTGCTTCACATCCCAGGTTACCA
This sequence comes from uncultured Methanomicrobiales archaeon, assembly GCA_903828975.1. Lineage (GTDB taxonomy): Archaea > Halobacteriota > Methanomicrobia > Methanomicrobiales > Methanospirillaceae > CAIKOD01. The sequence continues at coordinate 33,618 of CAIKOD010000158.1, forward strand.
GTTCTGTGTATTATGCTAAGACTGTGCGAATAACAGGGAATCGTATAGGTGCATATGAAATTTCAATCCCATTTGAAGGGCGTCTTTTCAGGTAGTTGATATCAGGTTCGATGTTGAATACATTCACCTGGAATAGTTGGTAAAGTTATACTTACTTATCAACTATATTTAAATAAATTAAATATCTAATTATATTCGTATGGGGACACTTACCATCTCGGTCGATGACGATACCGAGAAAACCTTCCGCGAGGTTGCCGAACGAAAACTCGGTAAAAAGAAGGGGTACCTGGGGCAGGCGACCACCGAGGCGATGAAACTCTGGATTCGGGAAATGACCCAGGAAGAGATCGCAAACGACGCCCTTCACCTCCTTGAAAGATCCGTTGATTATGGGACCTGGCATTACAAAGGTCGTCAGGAGTTATATGGCCGTTAGCAACAATCCATATATCCCTGCCTCAGCTTCGCCCCTGATTGACACGAATGTGTTCTGCTATCTTTTTGATGCGCGGGAGCCACGAAAATCTGAAATCTCTAAAGATCTTATTGCACGCTGTTTCCGGTCGGAGTGCCGGTACTCAGTATCTGTTCAAAACCTTGCCGAGTTCTCAGTTGTAATGACAGAAAAAATTGTGGGGCCAACACCGTATGCCCTTATCAGGCAATTCATCTCTGATATTGCACAATTTGAAAGGTGGACTATCCTTCAGTATGGGGTAGGGTCTGTCCTGGCAGCACAGGACTTGCAGGCGGATTATTCCCTCCACTTCTGGGACGCACTCCTCGTGGCAACCATGAAAGAACACGGTATTGACACCATCTATTCAGAGGATAATCATTTTAAAAAAGTTCCATGGCTGAAGATGATTAACCCCTATACTGATCAGGAATCTTCCGAATGAGATCACAATTATTAACTGAAGTTGTTATCCCCGGGAACTATCATTTCTCCATAAATGCCAGAGGATAAATCTATTTCAGCGAAAATCCGATACATATCCATGCTCTTCGGCTCGTCGGGGATACGTCGCAGGTTCGATCATGAGCTTATCCGGATAGCACTGCAAACCGGCTCAGCCCTTGGAAGCTGGGGGGATACTCTCATTCTTGGTACTGACACAAGGACTACGAATGGCATTCTGTCCGGTGCGCTGATTTCCGGGTTCCTCTCATCGGGAGGGGATGTGAAAACTGCAGGAATTGTACCAACCCCTGTCGTAGCCTACGCAACCCGCACTGCTTCGACAGGCTGCATGGTGACCGCGTCCCACAACCCCGAAGAATATAACGGCCTTAAATTGTTCAACCCTGACGGGTCCTCGTTTACCAGGGCCCAGCAGGAAATTCTGACCCGGCAGATCGAAACGTATACATGGTCAGACTGGGCTCACCAGGGGGGCCAGTCTTTTTATGATGCCATCACCCCGTATACGGATTCAGTCCTGGACAAAGTGCAGGTAAATCATGAACTGAAGGTTGTTCTTGACTGCGGTTGCGGGGCAGGAAGCACCGTTTCACCCTGCCTGCTTTCCAGTCTCGGGACGATTCCTGTCTGCCTCAACTGCCATCCTGCTGGTCATTTTGCACGACCATCCGAGCCGGTTGAATCAAACCTTCAATTCATCCCGGGAATGATGAAGACGAGCGGTGCAAAAGTTGCCGTTGTCCATGACGGTGACGCCGACCGGATGATGGCATTCGATGAAAAATATCGTTACATCGATGGGGACCACCTCCTTATGCTTTTTACATCCTATCTCGGGGTAAAGAAAGTCGTCACCACGGTGGACGCTTCAATGGCCATTGAAGAAATGGCAGAGGTACGACGGACGCCGGTCGGGGATAGTTTTGTATCAGAAGAACTCCTGTCCTGGGGCGAATTCGGGGGGGAACCTTCCGGAGCATGGATCTTTCCCCGGCAATCTTACTGTCCGGACGGGCCGTATGCAGCAGCACTTTTCTGTGAAATTGCAAGTGAATGGAACGTTGCGGATACACTTGATGCAATGCCACATTACCCTGTTCTCCGGGAATCTGTTAACCGGCCTGACTCACGTGAGGTCCTTCTTGCGATCGGAGCAGATAACCCGACCGACGGCGTAAGGTTGTCCTCCGAAGATGGCTGGTGCCTGGTCCGTGCCAGCGGTACTGAACCAAAAATCAGGTTTACTGTGGAAGGCAGGACGATTCAGAAAGCGAAAGAGATGATGGAACGTGGCCAGGAACTCGTCAGGAAAGGGAAAACTGCTTAACCCTCCAGGATAACGGTATATCTATGCAATGCGTCGTCCTTGCTGCCGGAGAAGGAAAGAGGATGCGGCCCCTCACTGCATCAAGGCCGAAGGTGATGCTCCCCATCGGGAACCGGCCGATGGTTGAGCACCTTGTTATTGCAGCAAGGGATGCCGGGATCAACGAATTTATTTTCGTCGTAGGATACGGGGAACGTGAGATCCGGCATCATTTTTCTGATGGTTCCCGCCTCGGGGTAACAATCAGGTATGTCACCCAGAGGATACAGATGGGGACTGCTGATGCACTCAACGCTGCCCGGGGGTTTGTGAAAGGCAGGTTCTTGTTACTGAACGGCGACATGGTCTTAAAAACAGGCGACATCCGAGAGATTGTTAATGGAACGGCCCCCTGTGTAGGTATATTCCATTCCGATCATCCAAAGGACTATGGTGTGGTCATTGAAGATGGGGGTATGATCATCGCTCTTGAAGAGAAATCAGAGCATCCGAAAAGTGATATGATCAATGCCGGGGTCTACCTTTTCGATCCCGGGATATTCGAACTCGTGGATGAAGTTCAGGTGTCTTCGCGTGGCGAGCTGGAACTTACCGATGCGCTGGCCGTATTGATTGACAAGAAACAACTCCATGCCTATCCCCTGCAGTACTGGATGGACGTCGGGTATCCATGGGACCTTCTCACCGCAAATGCATCGATGCTTGACGAGATGGATCCATTGTGTGAAGGAGAAATTGAAGTGGGTGTCACGGTCCATGGGAAGTTGACGCTTGGGGAAGGAAGCGTGATTAAGTCAGGGACCTATATCGAAGGCACCTGCTCGATCGGAAAGAACTGCACTATCGGCCCTCATGCCTATATCCGGGGATCAACCTCGATAGGTGATGGCTGCCATATCGGGCATTCCACCGAGATAAAAAATTCGGTTATCATGGCAGATACGAAAATCCCCCACTTCAATTACATCGGCGACAGCATTATCGGGAGCCGGTGTAACTTCGGGGCCGGGACCAAGGTGGCGAACCTTCGTCATGACCGTGCCACCGTAAAAGTGCGGGGAAAGGACACCCGCCTGAAAAAATTCGGTGTCGTGGTCGGCGACGGTGTACAGTTCGGGATAAATTGCTCGCTGAATGTCGGGACCGTTGTAGGGGCGAATACAAAAATCGCACCCCATACATTCTTTGAAGGATATATCGGCGAAGATTCACAGGTAAAATAGGAGGAGTCACATGCAGGCAGTTATTCTTGCAGCAGGGGAAGGAACGCGGGTCCGGCCTCTCACAAAAAGCAGGCCGAAAGGGCTGATACCCGTTGCGAACCGCCCGATTATTGAATATGCAATCCGGGCGCTTCATCTTGCCGGGATCAGGGACATCATTGTTGTTGCCGGCTACCGGAAAGAGCAGGTGACCCGGTTCCTAAATGACCTTGACCCTGGTATTAAAGTTGTTGTCCAGGAAAAACAATTAGGTACTGCACATGCATTGAAATGTGCTGAACCGCTCATACAAGGTAATTTTCTCCTGCTCCCGGGTGACAATTATATTGACCCGGTCTCTGTTGTAAAGATCGCAAAGACTGAAAATGCGATGCTTGTCAAAGACCACCCGAACCCGTCTAATTTTGGGGTGGTCCTCATCCGGAATGGGTTTGTGACTGAAATAGTTGAAAAGCCTGAACATTCTCCCTCATTTACCGTCAGTACGGGGATCTTTTCCCTAACCCGGGATATCTTTCGCTATATTACGGGCAATGACCTGACAGAAACGATCGGGTGCATGATTGCAGACGGGGTTAAGATACAGGCAGTCAACGCAGAAGACTGGCAGGACGCCATGTATCCATGGGACCTGATCCGTATGAATGAACGGCTTCTTTGTGGTATAGTTCCTGAAAAAAACGGGACCATTCATAAATCTGCAATTATCCAGGGGGCCGTGAGTATAGGGAAAGGGGTGACCATCGGTCCCTACACGGTGATCACGGGGCCCGTTGTGATCGGGAAGGATTCTGATATCGGTGCCCACTGCTGCATTATGCCCAATACAAGTATCGGTGCAAGGGGGAACATCGAGCCCTTCAGCTATATCGGTAACACCCTTTTTATGGAAGATGCATCGCTCGGCTCTCACTCCCGTGTCATCGATAGCGTGATCGGTGAAGGGACGAGGCTGGCAGACCATACCGGGATCGGGTCCCGTGAAAGTGTTATCGAGATAGAAGGGTGCCTGGTGAAAGCCTCTTTCGGGGCGATTATCGGCGACCAGGTGAGTGCTGCAGCTTTCAGCACGATTAGGGGAAGTATTATCGGTAACGGTGTAATTGTCGGGCACGAGCAAAGGGACTTATCGGGAGTTACCATTCCTGACAACACCCTGGTGATATAACGTGTGTGGCATCGTCGGGTATACCGGGTACAGGCCTGCAGCCCCCATTGTAGTCGAAGGATTAAAGAAGCTGGAATACCGGGGGTATGACTCATTCGGGGTTGCAGCAAAAAATAATGATATGTCAATCGACTGCTACAAACGGCAGGGGCGGATCTCAGAGGCTGAAAAAGCGGCGTCGATGCTGAAGGGTACCATGGGGATTGGGCATACACGCTGGGCAACCCACGGTGTCCCGAATGATGTCAACGCACACCCCCATTATGACTGCAGGAAACGGATCGCAGTGGTCCATAATGGGATTATTGAGAATTATGCCGAATTAAAAAGAGGACTTGTCTCAAGGGGGCACAGCTTCTCTTCTGATACAGATACCGAAGTAATCGCCCACCTCCTTGAGGAGGTGTATACGGGTGACCTTTTCAAGGCGATGAAGGCCATACTCCCCAAACTATCCGGATCCTATGCTCTTCTTGTGATGGCTGAAGGGGATGACCGTATCATCGCTGCCCGGGAGAGCAGCCCGCTGGTCCTCGGTTTCGGCGATGGCGAGATGTTTGCCGCATCCGACATGACCCCGCTCCTTGATCATACCGAGCGCATGATGTTCCTTGAGGATGGGGATATTGCCGTACTCTCTCCGGATAATGCCCGTGTCTTCTCCGGTGATACAGAGGTTACCCGAAAGGTCGAGTTGATTGACTGGAGTGTCGGGGACGCAAAAAGAGGCGGGTTCAAACATTTCATGCTGAAGGAGATCTACGAGCAGCCCCATGTTTTCTCAGACACCATTCGATCAGTTGAGACGGTCCCGGACGGCCTGGCCAGGTGCAAGGGTGCGATGGTGGTCGCCTGCGGGACTTCCTACCATGCCGGGATGGTATTCAAGTACCTGTTGGAAGAAGCCTGTCATATCCCTGTCAGGCTGGAGCTTGGGTCAGAGTTCAAATATTTCACGCCCCCTGTAACGGAGCTGGTGATCGGGATCACCCAGTCGGGGGAGACGGCTGATACCCTTGCCGCCCTGAAAAAGGCGAAGGCCCATAATTGTCCGACCCTCGCCATTACGAATGTCCTCGGGAGTACGGTCACACGGATTGCCGATGAAACGCTGTATATGCGTGCGGGCCCCGAGATCAGCGTGGCCGCAACAAAGTCTTTTATTGCAGAACTCGCTGTCCTGATGCAATGTGTCAATCACCTTTCCGGTGGGAAATTTTCCGAGGAGATTTTCCGTGCAAACCGTGCGGTTGAGGAGGTGCTCCTCCTCGATCTGAGTACTGCAGTCCAGACCTGCAATGGCGCAGACCATATATTCTTTGTCGGACGGGGCCCGTTCTATGCGGTGGCGCTCGAAGGAGCCCTGAAAATGAAGGAGATATCCTACATCCATGCAGAAGGGTATGCAGCAGGAGAGATCAAGCATGGGCCGTTTGCATTGTTGTCCCCCAAGACACCGGTGGTCGCGATATGCATGCCCGGGTCTACCTATGGGGTCATGGTCTCAAATATCAAGGAGATGAAGGCAAGAGGGACTCCCGTGGTAGTGATCGGGGCTGGCGGCGATGATGAACTTGCAGCTATTGCCGATGTCTACATCGGGCTTCCCAAAGGTGGCCTGATGGAAGAGGTGCTTATGACAACGGTGGTACTGCAGCTCCTTGCGTACCGGACTGCTGATTCACTGGGGAGAGACATCGATAAGCCAAGGAACCTTGCGAAGAGTGTGACGGTGGAGTAAGGATAATTGTATTTAACATTCAGGAATTTTTTTTTTTAGGGTAAGGTACCATTCCCGCCCCTAACTCTTTTCCAATAATTGGATGATTCTCCGTATCTTAACTCTTTCTGGATCATTCCTGTGGTTATATCTCCAAGCATACTCCGCGATGTACAGTGGCAATCTGGCTCTAGTAACCCCACCTTTGGAAGTAAGTTTGCGTTTGATATATCCCCAGAATCCTTCCATTCCATTGATATGATTTCCTTTTCCATCGCTGTATGTCCCTTCTCCATGATTCACCAAACGGTGAATATATCCTTTCGCTGCGATTCCAGTATACGCTTTCCAGATGTCTGAACAGATAGT
>CAIKOD010000159.1 GCA_903828975.1 uncultured Methanomicrobiales archaeon
ATATAAGCGCATTTATTAATTAAACTTTCCGCTTCAGATTATAATTTAAATTTAAAATAAGGAATTATTTCATATTATTTTCCGTTTTGCACGGAGTCGGATGGTGTCGTTTGCGCTTATGGATCGGGAACTCAGGTTTCAAGAACATCAGCATTTTTCTCGAAAAAGGAGTTCAGATAATAACTGTAGGTCCCTATCTCGGCAATCAGTTCAAGAAACAGTTTCTTGATATACCAGACTTCCACCGCATTGTAGGTCTTATCTGCAAATTCATAGGGAGTGAGCCTGAGGCCAGCATACCCAGAATAAAATTCTCCCATATTTTTTCCAGGATAGGGGTTATGGATTGCATGATATGAGAAAAATTGCCTGAACCATTCGGAGTCAAGAACCTTTGCCAGGGCATCCATACTGGCCCTGCCGGATTCACTATCCAGGTCGAAATATGACCCACTCCGTTCGATATCGGTCCGAATTGAATTGATAATTGGATCAACAGATGAACGGAACGGGACATTTCTCAACCCTTCATTCATCCGGTGAATATACCCCTTTTCAGAGAGTTCCATCCTCGCATCAATCAGTGGGCCGGGGTTTGAGGGCGATAGCCCATTGCCCTGGATGCCATAGATAAACCGGTTGGCATCAGCCTGGGTCTTCTGGGTGAAAAAAGCGACATATGCGTTGGACCGGATCCGGTCATTCTCCAGGGCATCTAAACTACATTCTTCTGTGGAATATGTAGTTTCCGACATTTGAAGAGATTTAATGTTAAATCTGTATTTTAACGTATCCATCCATCTTTTTCGCATGCAAAAGATCTTGCATGAAAGAATGCCAAAGAAATCAATCTCGATCCGTCTGGACAAGGATCTTGCAATGCAGCTCAAAATCCGGGCTGCTGAAGAGGATTGTTCCCAGAAGGAGATTGTTTCGACATTATTGGAAGATTACCTGAAGGGTGATCGGCAATCTGAAAAAAAGACAACTGAATGAAAGGAGTGAGCAGAATGAAACAGGAAAAATTAACGGAAATTGTGTGTATCATCGACCGGTCGGGTTCAATGGGATCAATCAGGGATGACGCAATCGGGAGTTTCAATACGTTCTTAAAAGACCAGCAAAGCCTCTCCGGTGAGGCCCTGATGACCATTGTCTTGTTTGATGACCAGTATGAAATCATGCATAACGGGACACGGATTGGTTATATCCCGCTGCTGACCAAAAAGACCTATGTCCCCCGAGGGACCACGGCCCTCTTCGATGCAATTGGCCGGACAATCAACGAAGTGAAAAGCCGGATAAGTAAGACCGAAGACCAGAGAAAAATACCGGATAACGTCATTGTTGCCATCCTTACCGACGGGGAGGAGAATGCGAGCACGGAATTCAATCTCTCACAGATTGAATCGATGATAAAAAAGCAGATTGAGCAGGACCAATGGAACTTTGTCTACCTGTCAGCAGACCCGAAAGCGTTTGAGGATGCCGGAAAGATGGGGATTGATAAGAATAATGTGGTCAGATTTGAGGCAGACTCTGAAGGGATCCAGGACTGCTGCATGGAGATGAATGCGATATGCTGTGAAATGAGAGCCGATCCTAAGCCTGTACGGAGAAAAAAGAAATAAGTCCGGGGATCAACGCTGTTTGAACTACACCTGCAATGTGGTTCATACTATAGAATCAATATTATTTTTGCCGACCTTAAACCTTCAAAGTTTCTTGTATGCACTGCTTCTATGCCTGATATAAATTATTGTGATCACCTTGTCTTCCTGGATCACTTCATATATAATCCGGTAATCTCCCACACGAATCCGATAAAGGTGCTCAGCCCCGGTAAGTTTTCTGGATTCATGAGGAAAAGGATCAGATGAAAGGGCTTCGATGTGTTCGCAAATTCTGGATATGATATCTGCTGGAATTTTCCGGATATCTTTTTCGACACTCGCCTTAACAATGATATTGTAATCAGCCATTGTCGGTTTCACAACCGTTTTTTCAGTTGATCCAGACTGATCGTTTTCTCGTCCCGCCTCTCTACAACCACTGCGAGATCATGGAGGTCTTCCTTAATTTGTTCATATTCATCCATGGGAAGAATTATCGCTATTTTCTTCCCGGTATCGTCAATAATATACTGTTCCGCTGTACTCATCCTGTTCCCCGGTTATACATTTGATATTTCATTCATGATATATCCGGTTTTTGGGACACCGAATAAAATACCTCCCAAAAAGTATTTGGTGATGTCAGAGGTATTTCAATTAATAAAAAGGTATGAATGGCCCCGTTCATTCCTGTACAATTACATATGAAGCTGATGAATGAGATCTTGGAACCGGCATTCCATCTTCGACAAGTCCACGGACGTGGATTTCAATCGCCTCATGCATCAACTCCTCTACCTCTTCCCGGTTCGCCCCGGTTGCGACACAACCAGGAAGATCTGGGGAGTATGCTGAGTAATTGTTTTCTGCTTTCTCGATTACGATCAGGAACCTGTGCAATTCTTTCACCTTTACTAAAATCGGATTAAATTGGAACTTACTGGTTATATCTTCCCATACTTCTTGTGAGCCTGCTCGGTCGTCATGATGTTATCAATCCAGACTGTATCGGAATCAACGTAGTAAAACAGGGTATATTTCAACGAAATATGCATCCGCCAACGGGGTTTGCGGGTATGGAGTTTCTTAATATTTCCCATCGCATTCGGATGGTCGACCAGGCGTTCGATATGTTCTCCGATCACCCGGCGGTCCTTTTCAGGAAGTTCCCGGATAAACTGTCTTACGCCATCTTCGATTTTAATTCTCACATTAACTCCGTTTTAGAGTCCGAGTTCCTTCCTGGCTTCTTCCCACGGTATGAAATCACCGTTTTCGTCAATCTCATCGAGGTCCCGTTCCAGCGTCCGCCTCTGATGTTCGGTGATGAGATCAGCTACGGTATCGCCAAGGGACTTTCCCGGGGCTTTTATATTCGAGAGTGCTGCCCACGTACTCGGGGTGAGAGCCACCCGTTTATTCGCTATTTCCAGCTGCTTACCTTTTACTTCAGCCATTTCTCGCCTTCCTGGTAATAAGATAGCGTATCAGTGTGAAATGTTCAGTATAACTTATACAAGTGTACAAACTTTCACAGCTGTAAAAGAATACACTCTAGCGGAAATAAAGGTTTTCGTTTGAGGAAGTACTAATCACTCAGTCACCCTTCCAAATCCTTCTCCTGTGCCTCACAAAGGGAACCATAATCACAATATCTACAGGTCTGTCCAGGACAAGCGGTAAACTGCTCAGCATGGATTGACTTGATTAACGTGCTCATCCGATCATTAAATGCATTTATCGACTCCGTATCCGGAATATAATCCACCAATTTATTGTCTTTCAAATAAAACAGCGAGGCCTTAACCGGTATCTTTCCAAACATTTCCCGGACTCCTAGACAATACAGGTTCATCTGGAAATCCTCCCGGATTGACTTCTTTGTCAGGTCGGATGGCTTACGCCCTGTTTTAAAATCAACGACACAGATTGCCCCGTCAGGTGTCTGTTCAAGACGGTCAATATAGCCCTTAACCGGGTGCTCTTCGAAATTAAACTTGAATTCCTTTTCTATTCCCACAATCGTATTCTTGTTCTCCATCTGCCAGGCAAGGTATGTTTCGAGCAGCCTTCTTGCCTTCGCCAGGTCCTCATCTTCCTTTTTCCGGGATTCATATGCTCTCGGTTGCCAGAACTGTGGAAGGATCTTCAGGGCAATATCGAGATTAATCTCTTCTCCGGATCCCTGCAGGCGGGACAGTTCTTCGATGGTGGAATGGACCGCTGTCCCCAACGAAAAGAATGATTTCTGGAGTCCCGGGATAAGGAGAATATACTGGAACTTAAATTTCAGGGGGCAGGACTCGTAGGTCGAAAGAGATGACGAATAGAACCGCAACGAATCGGGCACAATCTTCTCTTTTTCCCCTGCAAGGAGATGTGCCAGCTTCGAATCATCGGTGGAATAAAGGAAGAATGTCGCAGGATCGAATGCACTCAAAGATTTCCCTTCAGTCAGAAGACGAACTTTCTCAAGTTCCACGAGTCTCTGGACTGCGATATGGAGTTGCATCTGAGAAATTGCATTCCTGGCCTGCTCCTGCAACTGCCATTGAAATCCTTCAGCTGTCGTTGATATCTCCGGGTTTTTAGAATCCGATGTTGCAGCGAATTCAATGACATTGATAAGCGGATTATGCTCAAAATCCAGTTCCTGTAGGAATTTGGATGGTTTCTTCTCGGTTTTCAGCTCGCCATACCATCGGGCAAGTGTGAAATATAACCGTTCCTCTGCCCTTGTCATTGCAACGTAACAAAGCCTTCGTTCTTCCTGGAGGAAGAGGGACTTCTCGTCGTCCGTGGTCTTGAGGCCACGGGAGAGGTCGTTCGGGACCTGGAATTTCTTCTTCCGGTAGTCAAGGGGGAATTTCTTGGCGACCATATCCACAACAAATACCACGGGGAACTCCTTTCCCTTGCTCCGGTGAGCGGTGAGGATCTGGACGGCATTTTCTTCTTCTTTTGCACTGACATCGAGGGTAACACCGGAAAGAAGGGTGATGAAGTCAAGGAAATCCGGAAGTGTCGGCTCTTTTGTAATTGCCTCGTAATCGCTGGTAATCTCCTGTAACTTGTTCAGCACCGCAATGGATGCTCCTTCGTCCTAGTCAACCGCCCGGGCATAGGCCCCGGTCCCCTCCATGGTAACGGTATGAACAAGTTCACTCAGCAGGACCCGGTCTTTGTTGTCGATCAGACGCTGCAGGGATGCAATAATCTCCCCGATCAGGATTGCATGATCCGGGACAATTCGTCCGGCATCCAACATTGCCTCGAATACCCCGTCATTCCCGTTGACCCGGTAGGAAATGTCCCTGGCTGCGGAATTGATTTTCTGGACAACCGTCTCAGGAATCCCGGTGACCTTCATGATCCGGTTCAGGGAGATCCCTGCAACAAGTGGATTATTGATGACCTTCAGGCAGGCAACCACATCCCTGACCGATGCCGTGGAAAAGATATCCACATCGCCGACAAACTCGGCGGGAATCCCGTTTCGCTTAAGAATCTGGAAAAATTTTATCCCGTCAAACCGCTTCCGGCAGATAATCGCGATGTCTTTCGGCTGGTAAAGCCGTTCGACCTTATCCTTCTTCGAAAAGAATGGTGTTTTCAGTAACTCCTGTATCTCTTCCAGGACAAACTGGGCTTCCGATTTTTCATTCTCACACCAGATGGCCTTGGCAGGCTCACCTTCGGGGTTGCCGGTTATCAGTGCTTTCACGGTCCTGTTCGGGGCCTGGCACATGAGTTGGAGGGCCAGTGAGAGAATCGTAGCTGAATTCCGGTAATTGTTGTCGAGGAGGACCTCATCAACGAGTTTGAAAGGTTCCTTGAAATCCAGGAAATTGGTCAGGTAAGCTCCCCTGAACCGGTAGATGGTCTGGTCATCGTCGCCAACTACACAGACATTGTCCCCGGCAATCTGTTTGATAAGAAAGAGCTGGGCATAATTGGTGTCCTGAAACTCATCAACGAGGATATAGCGGAACCGGGCACGGTACCGGTTCAGGACCAAGGGTTTTCTTGCGAAGAGCTGGACTGCTTCATGGATCATATCGTCGAAATCGAGGAGCATCTCGCTTCTCTTGTAGAGTTCATAGGCTTTGTATAGTTTCAGGAGGTCTGATAATTTCCCAATGGTGTCCTCTTCCTCAGGATCTAATTCAGTCTCCCGTTTATTCCGGATATATTCCTCAAGATTATCCGGGGTGATTAATTCGTCACGGAATGCACTGATGCCGTCGATCATTGACTCAATAACGTCAGCCGCATTGTTGCCGACTTCAATATATTCAAACCCGAAGTTGTCGATATTACGGAGTCCCCACACAAGCTGGTTTGCCCTGCTGATGATCCCTGAGCTAAAACTGATTCCGGAATCAAGGACATTGTCCTCGAGTATTGAATTGCAAAAAGAATGGAAGGTGCTTATTGTCAGCTCATGGGTATCAGTCCGCTCCTCGAGACGTTCGAGCATCTCCTTCGCTGCCTTTTCGGAGAACGTAAGGGCAAGGATCTGGTCGGGCCGAACGCCTTGATCAATAAGATGAAGGGTTTTTTCGGTGATGACCCGGGTCTTTCCTGAGCCTGGACCTGCAAGAATCAGCTGGTGCCCATGGTTCTTCACCGCCCATTCTTGTGAGGAATTGAGGATCATTCAAGGGTATGTTGGTGTAACAGAGGAAAAAGGGGGTGGATCAGATTGTCAGATGATATCGAGGGCAATGAGTTCTTCAGTCTCCTGTTCCTCATCATCATCCTCTATATATCCGGTCTTGCTGATCGTTTCCTGGTGGCAGGGGGCAGGCCGGGTACATGGCCACACCTGCCGGTCTTCCTGCCCCCGGGCAATTCGTCCAGGTCTCCAAGACCATTGGAGCATCAGCTGGCTGGTCTCACGGTCGGGCCGTCACGTTTGACTGGTTATACATGCCTGCCCCAATCCAGTAGGTCCCGTCAACATCGTGCACGTAGCAGAGCTTCGGTTCTGGCGTGAAGTTATGGGCTGGATTCGGGAAATGGATGATGATAAACCCGCCGCCGCTCCGTGAGATGTTGATCTTGTTCCGCATGTAATACTGGCCGGTCACATCGACATCGTTGTAGAACGACGTATTCACCCGCTGGGGCAGGGCAATGGATGCGAGGGATGTCCCGTTGTAATCAGCTGCGAATATGTACAGGTCTTCCCGGACGAAAGAGCCGTTCGGGTCATTGAATTCAGCGAGCGACGCCTGCTTCCCGTGTTCACGGCCGTATACGGCCGCCTCGGAGACAAACGCGAACACCCGCTGCTCTTCGGCAGAAAGGGTTGCCGTGGGCTTCACCGTCACGGTGGATGTCGGGATGGCAGTCGGAGACGGAGTCGGTGTTGCGGTTGGTGTGGTTGTCGGGGGATTCGTCGTGGTACACCCGGCCCCGGCCATAGCAAGGACCAGTGCCAGGATGGCTAATGTCAGAAGAATGGATCTCATATGAATTGATTCAGCAATTCAGGTTCATATGCCCATTGATTTAATCCGGCTGGGGGGGTGTTCACCGGCATCCCTGCACGGGAGGTTTTCAATCATCCATGCATGATATCCCGCCAGATATCGAAAATATATCCGGTTTCCAGTCCCCGCTTTTCGAATCACCCATTTTAAAAACGCCAAGTTTGACAAACAGGCTTTTTAAAGTCTGGAATGATTTTCCCCGGAAACCCGGCAGGTCCATGCAGCCGTAAGAGGGGCCGGTATCAGATGAGGTGGTTTTTCTTCCCTCTCCACACCTGAATCAGCGTTGGAATATACATGACACCAAAACCGATGATAATGGACACGATAATATCTACCGTGCTAAGTATTCCGGACGAAAGAAAGCCAGAGTAAATATACACGGCAACAGGGGCATATATCGCACTTGCCGTTACTACACCGGGGGAATACTCCCCGGTATAGAGGGTTAAGGACGCATGGATTAAGAAATTGGAAAATATCCATGCAACGGTGGCCAACCCAAGGACAAGTGTCCATTCGCCTGGATAAAATATTGCAAGAGACACTGAAATAAGCACATAGGCCATGAAAATTGCATTTCCCAGAACGAACTGGGCTAATGAGGTCGGTGCAGAAAAATATCTCTTTGCCCACGGGACAAACCGTGGGGCTTCTTCAATCATGTGGATACCATAGGAAATTGGTACCAGCCAGAGAATCGTTACGTCCATGTAGTCCTCCTCCCGGATTGATGGGAATTCAGCTATACACTAATCTCCCGAACGTGACGATATAAGTTCTTCTCACACAGGGTCTCCGGGTTTTAACGCTCCTGAATTCATCCGCTCAGTAAAGCGAAGGAAATACTAAGGTTCTGACGTTGCGAGCTTCCGCTTTTAGAATCATCTGTTGGTTAATTCCCGGGATTACACGATCCCAAACTCCCCTCATTTTCGCGAATGGGATTACAGCAGGTCGGGTAATTTTCATCGTAAGCACTATCTGGGTGTACGATCACCATTCTACTAAGAATAATATTGGCGGGTCATTGGAGAATTTCATATGCAACAGATCATCACGCAGAACCTACCGGAGATCAGCAGGATATGCACCCACCGGAAGGTCCGGCGTCTCGCTGTATTTGGATCAGTGACCGATAATCGGTTCGATCCACAGAAAAGCGATCTTGACCTGCTTGTGGAATTTGAGAAAATGCAACCCGCTGAACATGCAGAGCATTATTTCGGGCTCGCGGAGGACTTGGAACGCCTGCTCAACCGCCCGGTTGACCTCGTCGAGCCAGGGCCGATACGTAATCCGTATTTCCGAAAGTCCATTGAAGAAACACAGGTTGAAATCTATGCTACCGCATGAGACGAAAAAATATCTCTTTGATATTGCAGAAGCCTGTGACCTCATTGCCCAATTCACCCATAGTAAGACACTTGCCGATTATCAACAGGATCCATTACTCCGGTCTGGTGTGGAACGCCAGTTTGAAATTATCGGAGAAGCACTCAACCAGGCAATCCAGAACAACCCTTCGCTTGAGAAATTGATCAGCAATTCATCAAGGATCATATCCTTCCGCAACCGGTTGATTCATGGATATTCAACCATCGCAGACGAAGTGGTCTGGGGCGTCCTTGAAACCAACCTTCCTGTGCTTACCCGGGAGGTCAGGGAATTGCTGGAAAAATCCGACGATTTGTCGTAATCACCTTCTCGTTTCTAAACCTGACATAGTGCAATAATTTTCTGATTGTCCGGTGGTATTCAGGACACAATTCAAACCATTTGGTCCTACCTGCCCTGATTCCTGATCTCTCCTATGATGGCCTGGCCATCAACAATGGCAGTAATGCGATGATCACGTTTGCTTCGATGATCATGGGACTCTATTCAGCAGAAGAAATGCAACATAAAAGAATGGAACTGCTGGAATACTGTAAACTTGATACTCTTGCGATGGTCAGGCTGCATGAAAAATTGCATGAAATGATAGAGAAATAATATTGTCAACGTTTCCGCCGATTTGTTTGTCTTTAGATGATATCAAGTGCAATTAATTCTTCAGTCTCCCGTTCTTCTTCGTCCTCTTCGGTTTCCGGTTGAGTCTGTTTCTTTGTTGGTTTTGTAGTATCTTTCTTCCACCACCAGCACATTGGGCTTCACTGATCAGACTATCCCTTGTCAAACTTTTAAATGTAACTGATAGTGCAACTTGTGAAATTTCCCGGAAAGGTTAGTCAGGTGAATATAACCCCAACAGACCATGAATAGTAATAAATTGGTAATGAATGGAATCAGATAACGAATACAGGGTAGTACAGATACATTGCCACGTCCGTGAAGTACCACTGCTTATCCGTTTGCGTGGGAATGAACCTGTTCCGGCGTATATGTGTAACGAATGTCAATTGGTCAACAATATGATGTGAGTTAGTTGCCCTGCACGTATGAGGCTTCGTTTACGATTATAAAGATAATTCGAGGTTATTATTAGATGTAAGGCATAACCTATTGGGAACAGAGCGAAGATGGTACACTTCAAATAAATCTCTGTCCGATATCATAATCAGAAACGTAATGCAGCCCCCTCTTAAGAGCCTTGACTATTTCCAGAAATCGTATGATATCCGGGTAGGACAATTAAAAGAAAAAAGGGCGAGAGGGACAAAGATCATCGCAACGTTCTGTCTTTTTGTCCCTGACGAGATCATCTTTGCAGCAGGTGCAGGCCGATTGGTGCTCTGTGGAGGGAGAACAGATACAATTGCACGTGCAGAACAATCATTGCCGAGGAATATCTGTCCGTTAATCAAATCATCGTTCGGAGCCGTGGTTGATGCCTGTTGCGGGGGCAATCTCTCCTGTGCACACGTCCAGCTCGTGGACGTCGTCGTCGCGGAAGCGACCTGTGACGGGAAGAAGAAGATGTACGAGCTTCTTCCCGAGTATCTACCAACGTATGTACTGGACCTTCCCCAGAAACCAGGCAGTCCTGAAGCAATCACCTATTTCCTCTCGGAATTGCGTAAATTCGGAAAATATCTGGAGGATCTGACAGGGAACGCCATTAATGAAGAACAATTGAAGAAGGAGATTAATTCGTCGAACGAAACGCGAAGGCTGCTTCACCGGCTTTTCGATATGAGGAGATGTGACCCCCCACCCATTACCGGATCCGAGGTTCTCCAGGTAATGCAAAAACAATTTTTCCTCTCTCCGGACCAGTTCAGGGAAGGGATTCGCCAGCTTTGTGAAGAGATGGAACATCGTATTCCCCCAGCCAGGTCCGGGCCACGAATTATGATATCCGGCTGTCCGATGTCCGCAGGAAATACGAAGATATCTGACATTGTCGAAAAAAAGGGAGCGGTAATCGTGGTGGAAGAGAGTTGCACAGGCACAAGATCGTTCTGGGATCTTGTTGAAGAGGATAAAGAGCCGTGGACGGCACTCGCAGAGCGGTACCTCAGGATCCCCTGTGCCTGCATGACCCCAAATGACCAGCGGATTTCCCATATTGTTGACCTGGCCAGACGATATCATGTCGATGGTGTAGTCTACTACACCCTTCAGTTCTGCCACGGCTATAACATCGAACGAATTCGGGTGCAGAAAGCCCTAAAGAAAGAGAAAATCCCCCTGCTTGCCATCGAATCAGATTACGGAGACTCTGATGTTGAGCAGATTGGGATCCGCATCGATGCGTTCCTGGAGATGGTCTCGTGATTACCGCCGGGATTGATGCCGGTGCTGCTACGACTAAGGCGGTTCTCATGAGAGACAGGGAGATTGTGGGATACCGGATTTCCGGTACGGCCTTCGACTTTCTCACCTCCGCTGAGAAGATCTATGATGAGCTGCTCCTTGCTTCAGATATCGATAGGAACGACGTTGAAAAGGTATATGCAACAGGATACGGAAGAAACTCGATCTCCTTTGCGGATAGGGGAATCAGTGAGATTACTGCCCATGCAAAGGGTGTATATTTTCTCTTTCCCGAAGTCCGGGGCATCATCGATGTGGGTGGACAGGACTCCAAGATTATTGTTGTCGCGGACGGTAACGTTACTGACTTTCTTATGAATGATAAGTGCGCTGCAGGAACCGGAAAATTTCTCGAGTATACTGCAAAAGCGCTTGAAGTCCCTATTGATGATCTCGGAACCCTCGCACTCGCATCCAGTCATCCGGCAGGTATTACGAGCATGTGTACCGTTTTTGCAGAATCCGAAGTCATCTCACTCCGGGCCAGAGGAATCGCGAAGGAGGATATTGCGGCCGGTCTTATTGCAGGTGTTGCCAAGAGAATCATGGTAATGGCTAAACGGATGGCACTGACAGATCACATAGCGTTCGTCGGTGGTGTCGCGAAAAATGCGGGAATGAAGGTTGCTTTCGAGAAAGAACTGGGAGTTACTCTTTTCGTTCCGTTTGAACCCCAGATTACAGGAGCCCTGGGTGCCGCGATCTCTGCACATGGATAACACAATATGTTGCGTATCTGCAGCGCTCTTGCGGAACAGTCCGAAAAGGTAAGAACAGGGTAGAGCATTTCTACAGAGTCAATTTTTCGATAAAACTGGCGACAACATGGCTAGAAAATGATCGGTGAACTGAAAACAAGGTGATCAGGTGGCTCATGCAACCTGTGCTATGATTTGTCCGATGAGTCGTTTCTCCGCTTTGTGGATATGTTCCAGCAGCGTACTCTTGTTAATTCCCATCTTTTCTGCGAGCTCGCCTGCGTTGAGCCGACGGGGTTGATCGAAATACCCCAGGCGATAGGAATCGATCAGGATCTTCTTTTGCCGGGGTGTGAGAACATCAAAGACCCCACTGACCCCGGGATTATAATCACAGACTGACAGGATCTCAAGGCCCCATCCTTTCTCCCTGGCATCGGAAACGAACGTATGGAAGTCCTCCGGCGTCCCGACCATATTGAATGTCAGGCAATCGTTCTCGAAGATAATGGGAGGCTCAAACTTTGAACCATATGTCTGGAGGAACCGTGTAATATCTTCGGAAAATGTTCCCTTCACGAGACAGGTATATTCCCGACCCTTGTTCTGAAGCACCAGGAGATTCGACACATAATTGCACTGGATCTGATCGACAGGGATCCCTTCCCTGATAGTAAACTTGCACACCTCGCTGTGAATATCGTCAACCATGTTGAAGAGGGAGATCACCTCGAACCTTTCGATAACCTGGCCGTACGATTTACAGTAATCGAAAAGATCCCCGGAAAGCCGGACCGTCATTTTCTTCATACAACCCGATCTGGTGTATGAATGGGATATAAATATGACCATACATGTACGGCTCAAATCATAACATCATTCCCTGCCTTTTCTTTATCAGTTCCATGAGGAATGATTTGATGAAAACAAACAGTTGTACTGAAATCACAGACACTAAAAGTAGAGAATTAACAAACGGGTTGACAGAATCAGGGAAACAAAACCAACCGTACGGCTTCATTATTCCTGCCGGTATACTTATCGGACTCGGCGTGGGCCTGCTCGTAGATCACCTGGGTTCGGGCTTCCTTGTCGGGCTTGGGCTCGGATTTCTCGGTTCAGGACTGCTTCCCCTTGTTCGGAAACCGCTGGGGAGTGAGTATATGCAACCGGGAAGCACGGATGTGACGATGCTTCTTATCGGAGCCTTCCTGGTCTTTATCGGGATTGGCTTTGTTTATGCGCCTGCTGCAATATGGCCATATGCCTTTGCCGGGTTTTTAATTCTCATTGGCACCTGGCTGCTGGTCCGGGGATTCTACCAGACCTCCTGAGGATCGAATAACAGGGCAAATTCTGGTGTGACTGACATGATTGCGGCTATTACGGCAACTATCCTTCCCCTTGGCTTCCTGATTGTTTTATTCGGCGGAGGGACGTTATTTCTGCGTAACAATATTGAACAGGACGGGGAGGCCCCGATAAACAGGACCCTGTTTTACTTCAGTAAATACTCGATTCTTGCCCTTTGGGGGGCGATGGTCCTTCAGATATGGGGGATCGGCATATCGGTTTTTGAAGTTCCCCCCGTCCTCCAGATAACTGGCCTGGTATTATGGTTTTTCGGATTTGCACTTCTATACATCGGAAGGTTCGAAATGGGGGGTTCATTCCGCCTGGGTACACCAAAGGAACACACAAGCCTCAAGGTTGACGGATTATTCAGGTTGAGCAGAAATCCGATGTATGTCGGTATGTATGCAACGATGGTTGCATCCAGCCTCTATACCCTGAACCCGGCTGTTATTTTTCTTGCAGTATTTGTGATTGCTATCCATCATTCCATTGTCATGGCGGAGGAGAACCATATGGAGAAGGTATTTGGACAGGAATATTCGGATTATCGTAACCGGGTGCGGCGATATATCCTGGTTTGAATCCAGGTAAGGGCAGGAGATCCTGATTTCAATATTTAAATGATTTGAACAATTTTTTACAAGTATTGCCCGGTTCAGTTCGTTTCTGAAAAAAAATGGGAAATTATCGGGAAAACTCGACAGCAAGGTCATCACGGGGAACACGCGGACATGTTCCCACCTTCTTCGAATATTTGCTGTTCTTTCGTTTCCGATGATTCTGTTCAATGGTTTTCTCACTTGAGTCCCCATCATCTACATCGTCGGTTGGAATGTCATCAAAGCGGATGACATTCTGGATGTCATTGTCTGATTTTTGTTCAATAGCCGATACCTGGGCAGTAGTATCCTGCCCTTTGTCCTGGTTTGGATGAGTAGGTACATCATCGGGGATTTGTGAGATCCTTCGACAGGTGTACTTATAATTTCCCTCCAGGGTGCATGCCAGAATTATTTCTTCTGGGTCTGCATTTTCAATTTGCGGTTAAAATCCAAAAAATGGCCCATAAAATCGATAGATAACTTCACGAGTCAATTTCCAAACGGACTAAAATTATCAGAAATCATAATCGATTATGGTTGTGTTATGGAGTGTGCGTGCAATATATGGGGAGTTCTTCTCCTACCTGCTCAACCGTACATGTCGCAGGATTTCCATTAGGTGCGATATGACTGCACCATTATAAGTGATCTCGGCGTTTGAGGTCCCTTTTTGAAAATGCTATATGACCTTCCTATACCATTTGTTGAAAGAACGAATATATGCCCGAACGGGAGAGGATTTATCGTTGAATGACGGGAAAATGCTTGGCGGAAGGTCGCCTGAGGAGAGGGGGAGTGTTCGAACCGATAAGATGTATGCTGTTAAGGGGATTCCCGACCGTGTGTCAAAATCTTGAGTAACCCCGTACCTCTAGTAAAAATCGGTTTCTAGAGAAGTGACGCTATGTTGAACCCATCTTCCGCAGGTCGGACCTCAAAAATAATAATTTTCATAAGACTTCCCCAGCAATCCGAGTATTTTCCGCAAATCATCTTTTAAATTAGCAATTTTGATTATTCTGTTTCCCTCCACAACAACAGAAAACTCCCG
>CAIKOD010000160.1 GCA_903828975.1 uncultured Methanomicrobiales archaeon
CGGGAGTTTTCTGTTGTTGTGGAGGGAAACAGAATAATCAAAATTGCTAATTTAAAAGATGATTTGCGGAAAATACTCGGATTGCTGGGGAAGTCTTATGAAAATTATTATTTTTGAGGTCCGACCTGCGGAAGATGGGTTAAAGGAAATCTCCGGCAGAGAGCCGAGATTAATGGCCAAACAAGACACTCTGGAATCCCGACCTGAAATATTTCGAAGAAATCATCTGGTAATCCTTCCGATCAAAAACGGAGAATATGTTATCTTTAAGGACACCGATCATCGGAGTTATTATGAATTTAATCCGGATTTAACATCATTACCTATTGAAACTCATTTGTCTGCATCTCAAATTGATGAAATTGAAACATTGAATCTAAGTTCGATCACGAGCGAATTTCAAGCCATTGATTATGCAAATATTGTCTCAATTTTAAAAACATACACTGATGAATCGAATCTGTGTCTTACAATTCGAGGTAAGCTACGCTCTGGTTCATTTTCCATTACATTACCCGATCAACGGACCCCCATTTTAATAAATGGGGTTCAAATCGAGATCGATTCTGGATTTGAGGGGTCAAATGGAATTTATATTGTTGAGGCAAAATTAGGGAGACGCCAGGATTTCCATATTAGACAACTCTACTTCCCTTGGAAGGACAGATCATCAAGGTCGATAAAACCCGTTATTCCAATATTCTTTACCTATTCGAATGGGCTGTTTTATTTAACCACATTCAAATTCGGAGAGAATTATGGCGACATCGAAATTATTAAACAAAAATGTTATTCTGTCGATGAAGATCCAGTGTTAACAATATCTTATCAGAATTTAACAGACACAATACAGGCCGACCCTAGTGAGCCTAGTTTTGTTCCATTTCCACAGGCAAACGATTTAGATAAAATTATCGACATGGTAATCTCGTTCAGCGAGGAATTGAACACCAAAGACGCAATAGCGGATCATTTCGAATTCGATGAGCGGCAGGGGGATTACTATGCAAACGCGGCAATTTATTTGGGATTCCTTGATAGGGGCTTAACACAAGGGAGTTTCACCTTAACCTCATTGGGTCAGGATTTACAACGATGTAAAACTCGTAGATGTAGAAATGGATTTTTATTATTTCAACTGTTTAAACGGCCGGTATTTCGATATGCTATTGGTATGTCGAGAAAATCTGATAATATTGGGTCTATCGCCATCGATGATGTATCTGCCATCATTAAACGATTTGATCCTCGATATAACGAAATCACAAGTCGTCGAAGAGCATCGACTGTGAAAAGTTGGTTAAAATGGATTAAGGTAAATATTCATTTTGAAGATGACGCTTGAACTTATCAAGCGGGTATGGGGGAAATACTAACTCGATTCTTTTTGGTTCAACTCAGGGATTTTCTCTTTACTGTCTGATCCACTAAGAATTTCCCTGTATGCAGCAAGATAGGTCTCGGCCGCACGAACATTTCCACAATGTTCGCTAAGCTCATCATCCGTTATCATAGACGCCACGAATTGACCTTTACTTTTCTCTCTTATTGCTGCCATTTGAATCGGTCCATTAATCCCGCCGACATTCAATTCTATTACGTGCTGCAATGTCCAGGATGTGACGAAAGTCGCATCCGCAACGGTCGGGAGACGATCTTTAAAAAATACCCTGCGCATGAATCCTAAAAACGGGTCTGTTATGAATTGACCACAACCCATAGAAACAAACCATAATTTAGATTCTTTTGTTTTTAATTCTGGCTGGAAATCAGCTATCGCAAATTCGCAGAGATTAAAACTCCCTTTTGAAATATATGCTACTAATGCTCCATATTGTCCTGATTGAATAAATGTAGATTGAAAATCCTTAATCCCCCTGCTAGATAATTCCTTTCCAACGCCAATTGGGGGTTTGTCGAATACGTGCTCCTTGTTAGAAGTTTTAATAATGTCGCAAAATCTTTGCCCTATTCCAACCTGGCCTGTTCCAGCAAGAATAATTCTTTCATCGATTATTTCGATTTTGTTAGTCTTTTGTTCAATCGTCGGTGTTGTTGATGCTGAAAATGTGGCTGAACTATCCGTACCAATCACAATCCCATCAGTACATAGAATTCCCACTAAAGACGTCACATTTTATCCTCTAAAAACACTATTTTCCCGCATAGCGGGATATTCTTTATATATTGCACCTACCAGTTGCGCGAAGGGAAGTGATTTAACCCAGGTGGAAAGGCGAATAAGAAATTCTTGTTCTCTTGAAGATAATTTGTCTAATGCTTCTTTTGCAGACTTTTCACCTTTCGGTGTTAGACCATACAATCTTAGTTTACTGAAAGGTTGGCCAATTATCTCAACAGACCCCACTTGTGCCAATTCCTCAAGTTCAATATAAATCTTCGAGTCAAAGGGACCATAATCGTATGGCGTAAAATTAAAAATTTTCTCCTTTAATGCTTTTTCTTGAAATAGAAAAATTAATTTTTGAATTTGAACCGGTTGATATGGTTCTCCCCTTGAAGCAGCTAAGGATGCCAAGAGAATTTCTTTTTGATTCATTGTATTCACTGTATTCAATATTACTATATTAAAAGATTACAAGATATTTCGGGTATTGAATAGTTTTCTTCTTAAGAGTTCACGGATAAAGGGTGCCCCCTATAGCCCCCAAATGGGGATAAGGGTTGATAATAAAAGCTTAATTCGTCGCCGCGCTCCGCGTTATCATCTTAATCAACCCATTCCGGGCATACCCTGCTGATGATTATCGGTCAAGGAGCAAAGAAGCAATATTTCAACCGCCCTGAAAGGAATGATCAGAAAAACGGGGACTGTAACTATCCAAAATGCTATTTCGATTGTGAAGATCGGAAAGCCGGAATTCCAAGTTGTAGGGCAAGGTCTGAATAGAACAGGGAATAAATATATCTGCATCAAAAGAAGGCATATTGAGATTGGAATCTTAAGAATATCCCCCAAATATACAGAGAAAGTAAGTGGGTGCAAAAGGAGACCAAATCGACCTCAATAAATACACAATGGCTGACGATATCGAGAAGGTGATATAATATACCCCCGTATTTTCATAATTTGCTTCAATTTTGAGGTCAATTATTGGGTCATCTAACTATTCACTTTGTGCGGTTGATCAGGTCATCTACATCGAGGTTGTGACATTTTTCCTGCGTGACAATATTGTCAGGTTTGACAATGAGTTATGACATTGACATCATGGGTTGACATTTTCCTGCGTGACAATATTGTCAGGTTTGACAATGAGTTTTTACATCGACATCCGGGGTTGATATTTTCCTGCGCGACAATAATGTCAGATTTGACAACGAGTTATGACATTAAGATCGGGGGTTGATACTAATGGTAAGACTTCCTCGGGTCATTCTTGGTTGTTGCCAGCCGTCACACGGGCAACCGTATCAAACGGCTCTATTCCCCGCGCGGTAAGTAAAAGTACCTTATCTCTATTGTCACTTGCAGAATATCGTAGAGTCTGAAATCAGGTCAAGATCAACTCAAAACACTTCTCTGGGTACACAGTATTTGGATAATAAAGGGGACCCTAATCCAATGATGAGATTTCTGATTATTCATCCAATTAAGTAGATGATATGCAAACGTTTTTAGTCAAAATGTGGACGTATAATAATGTAATAAAAAAAATATGGCTATAATGCAGAGAATGGGAAAAAGGATCAAGAATTTGTTGATATATGATTAGAGATAAAATTATATACGTCTCTGTTTACTTTAAATCTAAAATTTTCAGGTGCCCGAAATATGATTAAAACAAATAAAGGAAAACGATGGGCGTGCGCGTCGTTGGTTACTCTTGTGGATGGGCGTGCCCATCGTATTTTGCCAATTTTTTTAAAGAAAAATCAGGGTTATTAAGTTGGCTCTTTTTGAAATTCAGCGCCAATATATCGTTAATATGCGTTATCATAAGTTGAAAGTATATAAACATATTGGCATGTTTGTTTTGATACATTGATGATCAAAAATGGCAAAATAAATACTTTCCATATAAGCATTAATGTTCATTAACAGCAGACAGATGCTTGAATTTTATACAGATTATTTGCATCGATATATCGAAAATAAAGGATTATCAGATTTTTTCCGAATACATCACGGTTCATTATCTAAAACGGAGCGTGAAGAAACAGAAGAATTTCTTAAATCTGGAAGTCCCACCGTTGCATTCTGTTCAAGTACTCTCGAATTAGGGATTGATGTCGGGGATGTATCTATCGTTGGCCAAATTGGAGCTCCATGGTCTGTTAACTCCCTGATGCAAAGATTAGGGCGAAGCGGAAGGGCTGAAGATGAACCCTCAGTAATGGTTGTGTTCCTTGAGGAAGATCTGGAGAATTCCTCAATTATCGAGCGATTATATCCGGATTTCTTAAGATCTGTTGCAATGACGGAGTTAATGCTTGAAAAATGGTGTGAGCCACCATTAGGGGATTTGCCCCATTATTCTACATTTATTCAGCAGATATTGAGCATCATTACTGAACGTGGTGGCGCGAATGCTGCTACGTTATATGAGGATTTAGTCGTTAAGGGGACGTTCAATTCAGTCACCAAAGAAGATTATATTGATATTCTGAAAAATTTAAAAAAAGAAGACTTAGTAGATCAGGATTCACAAGGACTGATCTTTTTAGGGTTAGAAGGAGAGAAAATTGTCAGGAATTTTGATTTCTATTCGGCATTTGCATCAGATCTTGAATTGAATGTGATTCATAAAGGGAAGAAAATTGGGAGTGTCAGTAGTGTTCCTGATATTGAGACAGAAGGTTTTCTAATCTTGGCAGGGAGACGCTGGAAGATAATCCAGATCGATTTCAAACGTGGAGAAATTTTAGTAGAACCCTCAAAGGGAGGAAAGTTACCAGTATTTTTTTCATCATCCGGATCGGATATTCATCAACGGGTAAGAGAAAAAATGAAAGAAATCCTTTTTTCCGGTCAAATTCCTCCTTATCTCGATAGCCAGGCAAAAGAGATGTTGAAATCGGCTCAAATGGTGGCTATTAATGCAGGATTGAAAAATAGCTCTTTCATTCAGGACGGGAAAGATACATATTGGTTCACCTGGACTGGATCAGCTAAACATAGGACACTCCTGGCGTTGGGGCAATATTTTGCTGGCCTAAAAGTTGAGGATCATCATATTGCGATTAAGTTTTTTGGAATAACGCCAGATGAAATTAAAAAGTTCTACCAAAATTTTCTACAAACCACACCATCAGCATATGAAATTGCAGAAAAATTTTCAAACCGAGTTTTTGAAAAATATGATGGTTATCTCCCTGAACGAATTCAAATTGCTTCGTATGCGAAAAAACAAATTGACATTGATCTTAATGATGTCCTCAGAAACATTGGAATCTAATCGGTTTCCAAATGCGAGCAGTCAAAAATAGTCGAATGGTTATGAACCATAAGCTTCGGAGGTGTGTTTCCCCTTTCCGGCTTGATTTCGTAGAAGAGAGACTTTTTAAAGAAAGGATTATTGTATAACACAAAAGAATGCGGATAGAACTCGGAATCTGGAGAATATCCTTTAAAATACGGGAAAAGTAATCGGGTACAAAAGGAGGCCAAATTGGCCTCAATAAATTCACAGAGGCTGATGATGAAGTAGAGTGGTGATATAATGTTACGCCGAATTTTCTTAATTAATTTCTATTTAGAGGTCTTTTATTAGGTCATGTGACCATTCGCTTTGTGCGGTTGATCATGTCATTAACATCGAGGTTGTGACAATTTTCACGCGCGACAATATTGTCAGGTTTGACAACGAGTTATGACATTGACATTGGGGTTGACAATTTTCAGACGCGACAATATTGTCAGGTTTGACAACGAGTTATGACATTGACATTGGGGTTGACAATTTTCAGACGCGACAATATTGTCAGGTTTGGCAATGAGTTATGACATTGACATCGGGGTTGACATTTCCATGAGCGACAATATTGTCAGGTTTGACAATGAGTTATGACATTGACATCGGGGTTGACATTTTCCTGAACGACAATATTGTCAGGTTTGACAACGAGTTATGACATTGACATCGGGGTTGACATTTCCATGAGCGACAATATTGTCAGGTTTGACAACGAGTTGTGACATTGACATCGGGGTTGACATTTTCCTGCGCGACAATATTGTCAGTCTTGACAATGAGTTTGACATCGACATCGGGGGTTGATAATAATGGTAGGACTACTCGGGTCGCTCTTGGTTATCGCCTTCCGTCAGCGGTTAACCGAGTGTAATGGTTTATTCCCCGCGCGGTAAGTAAAAATGCCTTATTTCTGTTATCACTTGCGGAATATTATAGAAATCTGAAATCTGGTCAAGACCAATTCAAAACACTTCTCTGATACTGGTATCTTCTGAAAAACACTGTGTATCTGTGACGATTACCTTGTTCTGGTATACTAAATCTAACAATATTGCACCTTATTCAAGATTACGCATTTTTCAATAGATTGTTTGGAAAAATACCGATTTAAAGAGAAGAAAATTTATACTTTTAAGAAATAAAACAATTCTTAACGAAAGATAAGGATCAGGGCTGAAATATCGATCAATAAAAAAAACAATGAAAACGGTGTGACTTTAGACTGTCAGTTACTCTTAATGGATATGCTAACTGCTGATGAAGGCACGATGGCTGTTACAATGGCCCGGAAAACAATAGAGGCCGTCGTTCGCGGCAGACCCGTCCCTTCAACCAGTCTACCGCCGGTATTCTCTGAAAAACGAGGGGTATTTGTGACAATTACCAGTTCTGGTGAATTACGGGGGTGTATCGGGTATCCCTATCCGATACTCCCGCTCAGGGAGGCGAT
The DNA here is from genome assembly GCA_903828975.1 of uncultured Methanomicrobiales archaeon. GTDB lineage: Archaea > Halobacteriota > Methanomicrobia > Methanomicrobiales > Methanospirillaceae > CAIKOD01. The sequence continues at coordinate 6,889 of CAIKOD010000160.1, forward strand.
ACCATCCGCCGCAACGGGTGCGGCACTCGAGGACCCCCGGTTCCCCCCTGTGGCTCTCTCCGAACTGGACAAGGTCAGGGTTGAAGTGACGGTGCTGACGCCGCCCGATCCACTTGATGTGGAACCAGAGATGCGGCCTCATACTGTGATAATTGGGAAACACGGGTTAATTGCGCGCAGTGGAGGAAGAAGCGGGCTCCTGCTACCGCAGGTGGCAACCGAATATTCATGGAGTTGTGAAGAATTCCTGTCCCATACATGCATGAAAGCCGGACTACCCGCTAATTGCTGGAAGCGATCCGAAACCGATATTCTTACGTTTGAAGGGCAGATTTTTCATGAGCAGGTCTCTTAATGGCAATCTCATTTGAAATACTTGAGGAGGACATTTTTGGCCGTACAGGGCGGTTGAAAGTCGGAGAAAAAGTACTGAAAACTCCTGCACTTCTTCCTGTCGTAAACCCTCACCTGCCACTCATAACCCCCGCCGAAATGAAATCGCTTGGTGCAGGAGCCCTGATCACCAATGCGTACATCTTCTTCCGGAGCAAGGAGTTCCGGGAGCCGGCCCTTGCACGCGGGCTCCACGATCTCCTCGGGTTTGACGGGATAATTATGACTGACTCGGGATCCTTCCAGCTCTCGGTATACGGGGATGTTGAGGTCTCCAATTCCGACACGCTCCTGTTCCAGAGATCCATAGGAAGCGACATCATCGTCCCGCTGGATATCCCCACACACCCTGATACCGGCCGGGAACAGACCGAAAAAGAACTTGGTATCACCATGGAAAGACTCCGGGAAGCCGGGCAAATTCTCGGCCCTGGTGCCCCGCTGGCAGCCCCCATCCAGGGGGGATCATTCCCTGACCTCCGTGAACAGGCCGGACGGATGGCAGGGGAGATGGGCTTTACCTTCACACCTATTGGAGCGGTTGTCCCGTTGATGGAATCGTACCGTTACGAGGACCTCGTCCGGGTTGTTATGGCTGCAAAAAGGGGTATCCCCTCCTCCGCGTGCGTACACCTGTTTGGTGCAGGACACCCGGTGATGTTTGCGCTGGCAGTGGCAATGGGTTGTGACCTCTTTGACTCGGCTGCGTATGCGTTGTACGCGAAAGAGGGGCGTTACCTCACGACACACGGGAGTAAAAAACTGGCGGAATTGTCGGAATTACCCTGCAGTTGTGAAGTGTGCAGGGGCCATTCTGCCGACGAAATGCGTGAGTCCCCGGAAAAAACCCGGCTCCTTGCGCGGCATAACCTGATCGTGACACTCACGGAGATTTCCCGGATCCGCCAGGCCATTTCTGACGGGGTCCTCTGGGAACTCGTGGACGAACGCTGCCGGAGTCACCCCCGGCTCCTCCGAGGGTACCGGACATTGCTTTCTCATGCCGAAGAACTTGCTACGCGGGATCGCATCTCAAAACGCCGCTTTTTCTACCGGGGTGATGAAAGTTGCAGGCGCACAGAAGTACTACGCTACCAGATGATGATACCAAGGTTTTCTGTCGGCCCCCGCGTGCTTGTTACTTTTGATCGGCTCCCTGCGGATGGTGTAGCGGGTTACGATACGGTACTCCTCTTCAGGCCACCGTTTGGTCCTTACCCTGTTGAATTGAAGGAAACTTTCCCGATAGGGCAGTGCGAGCTCCCTGAATGGGATGAGCAGATGGTAGTAACCGGGTGCGGTGGGATAAGAGCATTAATCGATGCTAACCCCGGTATCTCCGTCAGCGTCCGCTGTTGTACGGAATGGGGAGTCATTGTCGGCCGGGAATTGCCGGAGGTGTTAATTGAGCAGCGTTGAAGTAAAACGGCGGGACGGGCTGGCCAGGTCCGGCTTTTATATTATCGATGGAACGGGTATTACCTTCCCTGCAGCGGTTGATACAACGACATTATTCCCAGACCTTAAGCAGGCGGCATTATCAAACATCCCCCTTTCTGCGGGACCTGAATTTGTAGGAAAATACTGGCCTGACGGACCGGTTATTCCGGCAATGATCCACCCGAATCATACCCCGGGGCCAGGTTCAGGTGATTGTGTGATGGTACCCGGATGGCATACCGTCCTGAACAATCCAAGGAATTATGTGACCTGGCTTACCGCGATGAAAGCCGCGGTGCCTCCCGACACGCTCTGGTATGCCCCTGGCGCTGCAGTACCTTCGAATGTCCATATCCTCTGCTATTCCGGGTTTGACCTGTTTGATTTCATTGCCTGTGATCTCGCGGCAGCGCGGGGTGTCTTCCTCCTTCCTGAAGGGGAGTTTGACCGGAAATGGATGGATGCCGGGGTATGTAATTGTGAAGGCTGCAGGTCTGCCGACATCAAATTGCATAACCGTATGGCATTGACAAAAGAACTGGCCCTGGTGTCCCGGTTTATCGCTGCATCCCGCCTCAGGGAATTTGTTGAGTCCAGGTGCAGGATGCATTCAACGCATGTTGCAATTATGCGGCATCTTGATTCGATGTATGATGTAATGGAACAGGTTGTACCGGTTGCAAGAGAGGTCGCGTTCGGTGCGACAACTGGTGAGACGCTCAACCGTATTGAGATCCGTCGCTTCGCACGACGTGTCGTGGACCGTTACAGGCCTCCCCCGGCAGATACGGCGGTAATGCTACCCTGTTCTGCAAGGAAACCCTATTCCCTTTCCCAGAGTCATAACAAATTTACACGCGCAATACAGGGTAGGGCCCACGAATTAATTGTGACATCTCCAGTGGGACTCGTCCCAAGGGAACTTGAACTGGTGTACCCCGCTGCCCACTACGATGTCCCGGTGACAGGTTACTGGGACCGGGAAGAGAAGGCCTTCATATCAGGAGTCATCGGGGAATACCTCCAGAAAAATTGCTACCGGCGCGTAATTGCCCACCTGGACGGTGGTGCCCTTGAAGTCGCAAAGACTGGTGCGGAAATTGCAGGGATTGACCTTGAATACACATGCCCCGGCCGGAGACCTACCGACGGGGGCTCCCTCGCAGCTCTTGATGCTGCACTTGATGGGTGCCGCCGTGTTAAGCAGGACCTCCTCAGGGGAATTTGTTCCTGGCAGTTCGGGACTGTCCCTGACACTACAGGGTTGATGCCAAGGGGGCGGTACCCGGCGGTAAAGTATTCGCGGAACCGTGTCCAGATGTTCTCTCTTGACACAGGAACAGGGTTGATAAGACCTACCTTCGAAGGCTGGAAGCTGCTTGGTGAATGTTACAGGGTACAAATATCGGATTTTGTCCCACAGGGGGATATCCTCGCGCCGGGTATAGTGAGTGCCGACCCGTGCATACGGGAAGGGGACGAGGTGCTTGTTGTCGGTCCAAGGGTTTTTGGCACAGGCAGGGCTGCAATGGGAGCCCGCGAGATGACGCGTTCGAAACGTGGTGTGGCGGTACGGGTGCGTAAAATAAAGATGTGTACCGACCAATAAGTACTATACGCCAGACCGGGAAGGTTGTTCCGGCAGTACCAGAAGGTGTAATATCGTTGTACAGGGTTTTAAAGGCGACACAACTTGCTGAACGGGTCTTTCAGATGTGGGTATTTGCACCGCATGTGGCCCACCATGCAAAAGCCGGCCAGTTTTTAATTGTCAGGGTACATGAGGCCGGGGAACGGATCCCCCTGACAATATCTGCGATAGACGGTGACGCGGTAAGGATTATTTTTATGACCGTTGGCAAGACCACAGAACTCCTTGCAACCCTCCGCCAGGGTGACATGATCCGGGATATTGCCGGCCCCCTCGGTCTCCCGAGTGAAGTATCGAAGTATGGAACCTGTGCGGTCATCGGTGGTGGCGTTGGTATCGCGAGTGCCCCGATTATTGCCAGGGCCGCAAAATCCGCAGGAAACCACGTGATAGGGATCATTGGCGCGAGAAACGCAGGGCTCCTTATCCTTGAGGACGAGATGAGGGCGTGTTGTGATGAACTGTTCATTACAACCGATGACGGCAGCAAAGGGGTCCACGGGTTTGCAGCAGATGTCCTGAAGGCAGAGCTTGAAAAACGTACTATAGACTGTGTATGGATCATCGGTCCGGCAATAATGATGAAGGTAACATCAGGGATTACCAGACCCTACAACGTGAAAACGTTCGTGTCATTGAACCCGATCATGGTGGACGGGACGGGTATGTGCGGATCATGCCGGGTCCAGGTGGGGGGAACGACCCGGTTTGCCTGCGTGGACGGGCCTGAATTTGATGCCCACCTTGTTGATTTTGACCTCCTGATGCAGCGGCAGCGGACATACCAGACTGAAGAACGCGAGGCACTTGAACAATACCATGAGCACTCATGCAGTTGTAAAGGGGGTGAATAGTCATGGAAGACCGCCCCGCCGGGCAGAGAGTACACGATTTCTTTGAAGTATCCCCGGGGTTCTCCCCGGATGAGGCCATGCTTGAGGCAGAGAGGTGCCTGCAGTGCAAGAAACCGAAATGCGTGAACGGGTGTCCGGTCTGCATCGACATCCCCGCGTTTATCGCCGAGATAGCGCTTGGAAATTTCAGGAACGCTGCAGTGATTATCAAGGCCGATAATATGCTCCCAGCCGTATGCGGCCGTGTCTGTCCCCAGGAGACACAATGCGAAGGTGAATGTATCCTGTCAGGCAAGGAAAAGCCCATATTAATCGGTTCACTTGAACGGTTTATTGCTGACTGGGAGCGTGCGCATGGCACGAGCGTACCGGAAAAGCAGGCATCTACCGGGCACCATGTGGCTGTAGTCGGTTCGGGTCCTGCCGGCCTGACTGCTGCAGCAGAACTGTCCCGGCTCGGGCACAAGGTCACCCTGTTTGAGTCCCTGCATGAAGCCGGGGGGGTCCTGATGTACGGGATCCCTGAATTCCGGTTACCGAAGGAGATTGTGAGGGCAGAAGTGGAACAGGTGCTTGCAATGGGTGTAGAAATCAGGCTCAACCATCTTGCAGGACGGAGTATTACGGTCCCGGAACTGCAAAAGTTCGATGCAGTGTTTCTTGCCACCGGTGCAGGTCTCCCCTCCTTTATGGGTATACCCGGGGAGCAACTGAACGGGGTCTATTCAGCCAATGAATTTCTGACACGGGTGAATTTTATGCATGCTGACCAGTTCCCTGTTTTTGATACCCCGGTCAAAAAGGGCAGTCGTGTCGTTGTTGCAGGTGGTGGGAACGTGGCAATGGACGCAGCACGGGTGGCAAGACGCCTCGGTTCCAAGGTAACGCTTGTCTACCGCCGCCGCGAGGAGGACCTTCCGGCAAGAATTGACGAAGTAACCCATGCAAAGGAAGAAGGTGTTGAGATCCTTACCTGTGCCAGTCCCATCCGTGTTATCGGGGAATCGTGTGTAACCGGGGTTGAATGTGTACAGATGGAGATGTGCACGCCTGATGAAACGGGGAGGCCAGCTGCCCGCCCGGTAGATGGTTCGTCCTTTATTATCGATGCGGACATGTTTATTGAGGCAATCGGCCAGGGACCGAACCCCCTTTTAATATCTGAAATTAAGGGGCTGGCACGGGCGAAGAAGGGAAACGTCAAGGTGGACGGAGAAGGAAAGACATCTGTCCCGCGTATTTTCGCAGCCGGTGATGTGGCAACAGGTGCAGCAACCGTGATATGGGCAATGGGTTCTGCAAAAACAGCGGCCAGGGCAATAGACCGGATGTTACGAGAGGATTAAAAAAAATACAGCAATCCTGCGTTTTTTAACTCGGTTGACATCCTATTAACTATACCTTTTTTATGATGGGGTTATTCCCTGATTTATTCATGTTCCAGGGGCTCATGGCCCGCCGCTTTGGCGCCCCGGTTGGGATAGGGGAGGCATCTGAATCTCTTAACTATTCCGTAGCCAGGCTGTTGAACCCTGCCTGGGGAACATCTTATCTGGGGTGGGACAGGTAGGGGGTGAACCCCCCTCCTGTCTACGTATCCCTTCTTCTTATTTTTTTCAGCAGGAAGAATGTCAACAGAGCGGATCCCCCCTTAAATTGTTACGATGAATTTCAGGGGGTGGAAATAAAGTTTTTAAGGGGCTCTCCAGAAAGAAACAGTAAATGATAATTTCCCATATTTCCCGGGGTTCTCTGGATAAGGTCTGTTAGTGACCCCTGGTCACGCTGGATATCTGATGAAAATATTCTGATGATCTGATTGATATTAATAACCGGTATTCAGTCCCCGCCGGCGGTGAAACCCCTGATAATCCCTTCAAAGACCGAAGTTACTTTCGCGAGCGATTCGATGGAAACCCTTTCGTTTACGGCATGGAGTGAAGTGATTTCCCCGGGTCCATACTCAACAACACGGAACCCCTCCGTCCTAAGGTACCTCGCATCACTTGCAGCCCACTGGACAATTGGCTGGGCTGGTGATCCATAAACGCGTGAGATTTCTTTACAGGTGACTTCAACAAGCCTGCAATCCGGGGAAGTCATCGACGGGTCACTGATGCTCACCTCTTCGACGGTTGCACCTGGTGAATGTCTGGCAATATCTGCGATGAGGTCCGGTATAGAACACCCCCACGGGACCCGGATATCAAGCTGAAGGTCGCAATGCTGGGCGACGATGTTGGCTTTTTCTCCCCCCTCGATCCTTCCGGGGTTGAACATGACACGCCGCAGAACGTGTTTTGCCTCATCAACGGCGAGGATATCCCTGAGGACCGCAGAAGACTGCTCGATAATCGCGTCAACCTCCCCTCCCACATGGTACTCATGGCAGTGTACTGTGCGTAAATAATCGAGGGTATTATAAGCCTCCATAACGGCACTCACACCGCGGGTAGGGTATAATGAACCATGTCCCGGTTCTCCCCGAAAATGCAAATTAATCCTGCAGAGGCCTTTCTCCCCGATATTCGGGTTCAGTTCCGGGCATGGTTCTGCGATAAGGACATCGCATGGACGGAGGAGATCCTTGGAAAGAACGCACCTGATACCATAGGTACCGCTCGTCTCCTCATCGCATACGAAAAGGAAGTCTGCATCAGGTTCCTTTCCCATGTCGAGGAGCCGCTTATACGAGGACAGGAGTGCAGCACATCCCCCCTTCATATCTGTGGAACCCCTCCCGTAAAGGTACCCCTCTTCGATCTCCGCTGAGAACGGCGGATGCCGCCAGCCATCAGCCATTGCAGGGACTACATCAACATGACCGCAGAGTAGAAGGTGATGGTTCAGGTGTGCACTGATAAGGTTGTCCCGCCCCCCCCGGTTCCTGATCACCTCAGTCCGGACACCGAGACTGTCAAGAAATCCCTTGATATAATGGATGACCTCTTGGGTATTCCCGGGTGGGTTTTCACTTTTAATCTTCACGAGTTCCCTGGTGAGGTGCACAACGTCCATATTATTTCCCGGTCGTAATTACTTCCCTTTTAAATTCTTCAAAGAGCATGCTGAGTGATGCATCGCTGTACAGGCTCTTTAAAAAATCATTATTGAAAAATTCATCGACCGCCTTTGCAAAGAAGGCTGCAGGCAGCGGACTGGTCTGGTCAGGGTCGATCACGATGCGAAAACTCCTGTAATCTGCCCTTGTAGTACTGTCGTAGATAACCTGCCAGAGAAAAGGAAGTCGTTCAAACCTCTCCGGGTGGGTCTCTTTTAACCAGTTGATGAACCTTCTGAAATGAACCCTGTCCCCTATTTTCTCTTCGTCTATCCTCCACCTGAGATATTCTCCGGACATGACATTCCTGGGTGACGTGTAGGTATAAGTCAGGAGGCCGAGTGTGTAGTCTATGTGGGCCAGGGCATCAATAAAAAAAAATCTCAGCACCGGGTGGAACATCGTGGTATCATGAAGGACCAGGTTCTTAGTATAGAGGTATTCCATGATGTTTGCATATTCTTTTACATCACTCATGCGCTTGCTATTAGCCCTTGAAATTGTATAAAAATTCCGGATTTTTCCCGGGCAGACAGTATAAACAACAGGTCCCCGGGAACGTGGGATACCCAATTTGGGGATCTCCATTACTGGTAAAATGGAGCCCGTCGTTTAACCGCTTCAATAAAGGCATTTTCAAGATCGATGCCTGTTTTACCCCTGATATTGACATGGTTATCTGCCCTCAGGAGGCAAGGCTTCAGGTTCCCGTCAGAGGTGACACGTAACCTGTTACAGAATGCGCAGAATTCAGTATTATGGAGCGGCCTGACCACTTCAACTTCGGCCCCGTCCAGGCAGTATTTTTTCCTGTGGTGCATCCTGCGGGTAAGTATTACCTTTGACCTGCCGGCAAGGTCCTCTTCAAGGGCTAACAGATCAGAATGACATTCACACCCCCCGAGGTTCATCAGCTCTATTAACTGGAGGATAAGGTTCCGGTTGTTCCGGATATATGCATAAAAATCTTCGAGCTCATGATCGTTGAGGCCCCGGAGCATAACCATGTTCAGTTTGATCGGGGTAAGACCTGCCTCGAGGGCTGCCTCAATACCTGAAAGTACATCAGAAAGCCGGTTGCTACCGGTTATTTTTTTATAGGTCTCCGGGTTGAGACTGTCAAGTGAAATATTCACCCGTGACAGGCCAGCCTGTTTTAATTCAGCAGCATAATCAGCCAGGAGGATCCCATTGGTGGTAATTGAACTCTCCATTGAATCCGGGACCAGTCTGATAATATCGACGAGGTCTTCCCGTAATAATGGCTCGCCCCCCGTGAATTTTACACTTCTGATGTCAAATTTTGCAGCGGTTGAAAGGACATTACCAATCTCCCGTGTAGTGAGCGGCTCCGTTGGTGCTCTCTCTCCCTCACGGTGGCAATAGATGCAGGAAAGGTTGCATTCCGGGGTCACACTCACGCGAAGGTTGCTGACCGGCCTGTTATAAGGGTCCTTCAGTCTCATTGGTGCAGTTTTTCAGGGATTCGTTGTTCCATTCGCGTCCTATAAAGTTTTTTGCGACAATATAGATCTCTGTACTTCCCTTTCGTGTTGAATGAGGACGGAACGTCCTGGCGGAGAGGAAATGATCCCTGACCCGGCAGATGAAGGTATTAAAGTCCTGTCCCTGGAATGACTTGACAACAAAATTGCCGCCAGGTTTTAAGATTCTCTCTGCGAATAGCAGTGCATTCTCTCCGAGTTCTATTGCACGTGCCTGGTCGTATGTCTTCTGGCCTGATAATTTTGGTGAGGCGTCGGATAATACGACACTTGTACATGGCATGAGCGGCCGGACTGCTTCAAGAGTATGGGAGTGCGTAAAATCCCCGGTAATAGTGATGACATTTTCTATCGGGGGGATATATGAGAGATCAATGCCCACAACAATCCCTGCGGTTAGTTCCCGCTCTACCTGGAGCCAGCTTCCTGGTGATGCCCCAAGGTCTACGATGTTGTCTGTTTCGCGGATAATGTGGTACCGCTCCTGTATCTCCCGCAACTTGTATGCTGCACGCGAGCGGTAACCCTCCTTCACTGCCCGCACATACACCTTATCCCTGCTCCATTGTGAACCCATTGTGTCCGTCCATGTCTGCCCTCTTTAAGGGCTTAAAACTAAATCAGATATTATTAAAAATATGAGCGATAGTTTATATTAGAGATATTCGGGGTGCGTGATGTTAAAAGCAACGATTGATGCAGATATCCTTAAAGAATCTATAGATGCCATCTCGGCATTGGTTACCGAGTGCAGGCTCCATACTGACGAGAATGGGATCAGCACACGCGCGGTTGATACAGCAAATGTCGCAATGATCTCCCTGCTTCTGAAAAAGGAGGCATTTTCATCTTTTGCAGCGACGAGGAGCGAGCTCGGGATAGATATTGCCAAAATGAAAAATATTTTCGGGATGATGGCGAAGAACGATCTGATTACCCTCGAGCTTACCGATGATATCCATAAGCTGCAGGTCAGTTTCCAGGGGTACAAATATTCAATTACCCTGCTCGATGAGAATACGATACGGAAGGATCCGAACCCTCCTACGATAGAACTACCCGGAAAGGTAGCGATACCGGGGTCCGAACTTAATTCAGCAATTAAGGCGGCAGCAGTGGTATCTGATAAGATAGCGCTTGGCATAGATGCGGCAAAGCAGATTTTCTTCATGGCTGCCGAAGGTGATACCGATCATATCAGGCGTGAATTCGGGAAGGATGAAGTCAACTTTATCAACGGTGTTGAGGCCAAATCTCTCTTCTCCCTGGATTATTTAAAAGACATGGGTAAAGTGATGAGCCGCACTGATGAAGTGGAAATCCACATCGGGGTCGATCATCCTGTCAAGTTTTCTTTCAACATCGCCGGTGGTAACGGCCATGTCGAGTACCTCCTCGCACCACGGATTGAGGCCGACTAAATGCGGGTCAGAATAGATGAAAAAGATTTTATTAACTATCCATTTTTAAAAGAGTCACAAAATTTTGTGAGTGGTTACGCGGGTTCTCCCGAACGCTTCCTTTGCACATCAACGGGTAAAGCAGCCCTTGCACAGGCAAAAGACAGAATTTTATCCGCGATTGCCGGGAAGTCCGGTCAGAAGACAAATGCCCGCCCTGCACTTCCGACAGATCATGATGGTGTCAAAGTGATAGTCTCCGGGTATGCCCTCGCCCGGGTGATTATCTCCTGTATGAAAGACAGGATGATTATTGACCGCTTCACTCGTAGCGAGGCGCAAAAAGCTTATGAGTGCCTCCTAGACGAGGAACCTGGCAAAAAGGTTTTCATTGCGACCAGTCTTGGAATTGACATCGGCGCTGATGAGGTGCCTCTTGTTCCCTATGTTGAACTATCAGCAGGGATGCGGGAAGAACGATGGAGACTGGTGAACCGGGATATTGAACACGGGATGGTGAAGGTGAAAAAAAATGAGACTGACGAAATACTGCGTGAGTGCATCAGGGTCACCATCAGCCGGAACCTCCCACTTCCTGTCCCGGCGGGAATTTGTGAGGTGCTTGCATCTGTCGTGAAGGAAATCAGCGAGGCAGAGCAGCAGCACCTGCTGGAACAGTTCGGTTCTGTTGAGGAGCCCTGTTTTCCCCCGTGCATGCAGGCATTGATCCTTGCCCTTTCCGCCGGAACAAATATCTCGCACCCCGGGCGTTTCGCACTTACTGCGTTTCTTCACAATATCGGCATGAACTCTTCTGACATCATAGGTCTCTATTGCCGGGCCCCGGACTTCGACCTCAGCCGTACGATGTACCAGGTTGAGCATATATCCGGGCGGGGTGGCACAGAATATACTGCGCCATCATGCGCGGCTATGAGGACAACTGGTGTCTGTGTGAAAAAAGACCTGCTTTGCGAACGCGTAAGTCATCCGTTGAATTATTACAAGCAAAAGAAGAGAAAAGATAAAAGAAATGCCCCTGTTCCATCAGGTAATATGCTTGTTGATCGTAATGCCGGCGGCGCTCATCGCGAGGATGAAGCAGGCAATAGCAAAAATATACGCGATCCCCGCGGGCATCATCAGGGGGAGCATGATCAGGAGGACAATAAAAAAAATCAGGCCTGATAAGCCCACGAGTATATCAAGAAGTCTTGGATCCATATATGATATTCACCCGGGCGTCCTATATCTTTAACCATGAGTAATCCTGATGTGAGCCGGATTTGGCGGTATCCTGCATGCTTTCAGTGCGCCAGGGGGTTCTGATTATGATAAACGATGAAAAGGCTGATATTCTCCAGAAATTATCCCATGCTGCATCACTTCTTGCTGGGACCATCCGCCAGGATCTCGTCCCCACCGGCGGTGCGCAGCTGGCGTATGCGCGGAAAGGTGCAAGGGATGATACTGATATTGCCTGCGTTCGTGGAGGCCTGTGCCTTGAAAGCGGATGTTTTGATACACCTGAAGTCGGATTTGGTGGTGGAGGAATGATTGCAACCGTCCTTCTTACTGCAATGAAATTTGACCCCCGTATCCGGAGCGCAGCGATTATTGCCTGCACAACTGCGGCAGTGAAAACAATGGACGGGAGATTTTTTGAGATTTGTTCATTAGATCCCCGGAAGGAACCCCCCGGAATAAGGACGATGGACTGGGGTGTTGCCCAGTGCTGCCGTGATGGTGTACCGGATGCGATTTACAGCCGGCGCACCGGTGATACCGGGGCAATTATCAGGCTTTTTGGAGAAGACCCACAGGGAATTGCAAATAATATTCTTATGCTATCAGTGTGAATAATATTAGCACAAACCTGAGGTATGTTAACATGGGAATCAAGCCGTCATATATCAAATCAACCGGAGCCGAGCTTATTACGAGATTCGGTGACAAAATGTCCAATAATTTTGATGAGAACAAGCAGGTCGTCACCGATATGACTTCAATATCCAGCAAACGTGTAAGAAACCGGGTGGCCGGGTACATTACACGGAAAATAAATACGGGAAGACACTCATAACCCCTTATTATGTTTGAGGGAGTTCTTCCTGCAATTATAACCCCTTTTAAAAGAAATTCTACGTTGGATCTTGACCTTGAGGGTCTGAGATCAAACATTGCATTTCTCCTGGAGCAGGGTGTACACGGTATCGTGCCTTGTGGTTCGACAGGCGAATCAGCCACGCTCAGCTTTGAAGAGCATGAGCAGGTAATCGAGGTCACGATAGATGAAGTTGATGGCAGGGTTCCGGTCCTTGCAGGTACCGGGTCAAACAACACTGCTGAGGCAATCAGGTTCACTGAAGCTGCCAAGGACCTCGGAGCAGATGGTGCACTCGTAATAAGCCCGTATTACAATAAACCGAACCGGTCAGGGCTGGTCAAGCATTACAGCAGGATTGCCGATATCGGTATACCCATTGTAATGTACAATGTTCCTGGGCGGACAGGGCAGAACCTCCTGCCGGATCTCGTGATTGAACTTGCACGTCATCCGAATATCGTAGCGATCAAGGAGGCGAGCGGGGATATCGGTCAGGTATCACGCATTATCGAAGGTACTCTTGATGAGGACTTCATGGTGATATCCGGTGATGACGGTCTCACCCTGCCAATTCTCTGCCTGGGTGGGAGTGGTGTAATATCGGTCGCAGCGAATGTTGAGCCGGCCCTGATGGTTAAAATGTTCGACCATTTCTGTGAAGGGGAGCTCGAAGAGGCGCTAGACCTCCATTACGCATTATCACCTCTCTTCCGTGGCCTGTTTATCGATACCAACCCGATACCCGTTAAGAAGGCGGTCGCACTGTGTGGTATGGCGGGGGGCCCGGTTCGGCCACCACTTGATGACCTGGATGCTGAAAAGACTAAAAAACTCCAGGAGGTCCTCGATATCTATGCCTAGCGTTGTTGTGTGCGGGGCACTCGGGCGAATGGGCATGACAATCGGGCGAATGGTGAATGAGTCGGCAGACCTAGACCTTGTCGGGGGGATTGATCTCAAACCCGGGTCATTTTTTGGAGTCGATGTTGTCGAATCATCGCAGTTGGCAAGGCTGCTTGAAGAGAAGCGACCTGATATACTTATAGATTTTACCGTCGCAGATGCGGCCGTCCAGAATGTGAAGACCGGAGCGAAAGCCGGCACTGCCCTTGTTATCGGTACTACCGGTTTTACTCCCGCCCAGCGGGCTGAAATGGCCGCCGCGATAAATGGGAATGTAGCGGCGGTTATCTCTAGCAACTATAGTATCGGGGTGAACATATTCTGGCAGCTCATCCGTGATGCAGCGCCTTTGCTCGCCGATTATGACATAGAGGTTACTGAAGCGCACCACCGGTATAAGAAGGACTCTCCAAGTGGTACTGCCCGGACAATCCTGCAGATCCTTGATGAGGAACTCGGAGAACGCAGGAAACAGTATGGCCGTGAAGGAATGAAGGAGAGGGAAAAATCCGAGATAGGTGTACATGTTATCAGGGGCGGGGATATTGTCGGGGACCATTCGGTGATGTTTTCCGGCAATTTTGAAACGATTACGCTCTCCCATCGTGCATATGACCGCTCGGTATTTGCACAGGGTGCGCTCCGGGCGGCACGCTGGGTCGTCTCCCGGGAACCCGGCATCTACGGGATGGACGAGGTCCTTAACCTTAAACGAAAATCAGCCAACTAATCGTATTTTTTTGGTAATACCGATACGTTATTTATATTTTTAATGCCCATATTAAAGGACAAAGTGATACTATCCATGACTGCAATTGTTGACGAAGGAAAATGTACTGCCTGTGAGACATGTGTCGATGAGTGCCCGGCCCAGGCAATTTTAATGAATAATGAAAAGGCAAAGGTTGACAAGGAACTGTGTGTTGATTGTGGTTCCTGTGTCGATGTATGTCCATCAGAGGCAATCCACCTCGAATAAAAATCAAACGATTTAATTACTCCAATGATATAGCTATTTTCTATCTATGATCAATGTTGGAGTATTAGGCGCGACGGGCGCTGTAGGTCAGCGGTTTGTACAACTTCTCGCTGACCATCCCTGGTTTCACCTCAAGACTCTCACTGCCTCTGACAGGAGTGCAGGAAAGTTGTACCGGGACGTTGTAAACTGGCGGGTGGATGTGCCATTTCCCGAAAAATTCGGCGATATCCGCATAAGCCCTACTACCACAGAGAGCCTGAAAGGTGTTGACCTGGTCTTCTCTGCATTGCCGGCAGATATTGCCGGGAGTGTAGAGACGATGTGCGCTGATGCAGGTATCGGGGTCTGCAGCAATGCAAGCTCACACCGTATGGAGAAGGATATCCCGCTTGTCGTCCCTGAGGTAAACCCTGATCACCTGGGCCTTATAGATGTCCAGCGGGATAATGGCAGAGACGGGTTCATCGTCACAAATCCAAACTGTTCAACAATTATGCTTGTCATGTCTCTTGCCCCCCTCAGGTCATTTGCATTCTCAGATGTTAGGGTGGCAACCATGCAGGCTATTTCAGGAGCCGGTTTCCAGGGTGTTGCTGCCATGGCGATCTATGACAACATAATTCCCTACATCGGCGGGGAAGAACAGAAAATGGAAACTGAGTCCCTAAAAATTATGGGGACCCTTGAAGGTCCCGAAGTGAAGGATGCACCGTTTACTGTGAGCGCAAGCTGTCACCGGGTACCGGTAATCGACGGTCATACCATGGCGGTTTGGATCGATATTAAGGAGAAGGTGGAGAAAGTCATCGAATCATACCGACTTTATTCGCCCCCTATCAGCGGTCTTCCTACCCAGCCGTTACAATCAGTCCACCTGTTTGACGAACCTGACAGGCCACAGCCAAGACTTGACCGGCTCCGTGGGAATGGGATGACCGTATCGGTAGGAAGAGTCCGTGAAGGACTACGGTATGTAACGATGGGGCATAATACCGTCCGGGGGGCAGCTGGGGCATCAGTCCTTAATGCTGAATTAATTTACACCAAAAAATACCTCTGACAGGGGACCACTCACATGATCAAAGACAATACAGTATTCGTGGGAAACAAACCAGTCATGAACTACGTTCTGGCAGTCGTCACTCAGTTCAACAATGGAGCACAGGAAGTTGCAATAAAAGCAAGGGGTAAGGCAATATCGCGGGCAGTGGATACGGCTGAGATTTCACTGAACCGGTTCCTGGAAGGGGTCAGTAAAAAAGAGATCATCACGTGTACAGAGGTGATCGATACCGATAGTGGAAAGACAAACGTTTCAAGCATCGAGATCATCCTTATTTCACAGGGCGGCGATTTAAAAAATCAATAACAAAATTTATCATTTTGTGACAATTTTTAATTTTAAACTCCATTCTACTATTATTATTGCAAATGGCACGTAATTTTCCGTTCTATGATCCAGAGTCACCAGAAAGGATATAAGATGTGCGCCGAAATATAGTAATGATGAGAGTAAGAGCCATCGCCGTTCTTTGCTTAATTATCATGTGTATGGCGATGCCGGTCCTGGCAGCGAATGATGAATGGTACAGTTACATCAAGATTAATGATATGACAATCATTCTCGAGAAGGACCAGGCGAATATCAAGGTTAATTATACCATTGACCCCGGTACCCAGCTTATAGTGTACCTTCTTGGCAAGCAGGACCTGAAAAATAAGTTATTAAAAGTTTTGAATTATGAAGATGCCACGGTAAAAAATGTGGAGATGAATAGTGCAGAAATCCAGATTAATGATATTTCCTATGATTATGGCAAGGGGATCTACTGGTTCCCGGAACATGAGTTCAATGTTGTAATCCCAAATCTACGGGTTGTTTCGCCACAGGTCTCCCGGGAATACCGGAATACTAAAAAGTTCTCTGATGGTATGGGATTTTTCGACCGGTAAATAATTTCTATCAGGTTCAGTTCAAGCCCTGGATTTATTGCATTTTTTAGCTGATATGAAAAACTCCGGTAAAATAATCTGAAAGGCCACCTTTTCATGCTCATCAATGAGCCAAAGGCTCATAGCACGCTTTTTTGAAACACACATGAACGGGAAGTTCATACCCGGACCATTAAAATGCCAGGTTCAAAATCTCTTCATATTGGTGGCCGTTCAGGCATTTAATATGAAAATCCCCCCCTGGCATTTTCATTTTGTATGCTTGTGGCCTTTTGGCATCACGTCTGTTTTCATTGGAAACCCTTCGTGTTTAGAAAAGGGAAGGAAAAATACGTAAGACCAGGAGGGAGCATAACATCTACCTGTCCCACCCCCGACATGATATCCTTTGGGCAGGCTCCAACTGCGTATTCCTGAAAATTTCGGAGTCTTAAAGGTCATTCTCTATCCCAACCGGGGTTGTCAATGCGGCTGGGCGGAGCTCCGGGAGCGTAGGGTAAATTTTTGATTACCCTGATCCTCAAGATAGATTTGAGAGCATGTCAACAGAGCCGCATTTTGAATACATAAGGAAAAAAACCGGCATCCCTTGGAATGCTATTCGAATCCTGGTTTGAACAGGCGGATTTATGAGTCCCTCTTCCGGAATTCCAGTTAAGCGGTCTACAAATCTCAAAAATGGTATAGACTGGAACAACTTTTAGTCAGGCAATCACAAGGCTGGGAATTTATTTGGTACTATAAACGGAGTTTTTCCCTGAACGCTAAATTTCGCCAATGCCAAAAAAAGTGCAAACCTAGAACAAAAATCAACTGCATGTATGCGAAAAACGATAGAATCCGATTCCCGTGATTTCCGGACCCTAGATTATTTCGATGAACTCTTCCTCTGGTTGCTGGCTTATGATCCAGCGGTTAATGTAACGCTGAATGCCGACTCCGGCAAATATACAGCCAAACCCTCCTATTATCCCGTAGACAATATACTGGAGCGCTGTTTCTGATGTATAGAGGAACTC
>CAIKOD010000161.1 GCA_903828975.1 uncultured Methanomicrobiales archaeon
GTTAAAGTGAGAATTCCTTCAATTGTTACATTGGAAGAGATCTTAAGGATCTTTCAGGAGGCTGCTATTGTGCTAAAAGATCCTGATCCGGGGATTGGGTGATCTCTGCCTCCCCTGATCATGATTTTCATGCCAAATAAGTTGACCTGACTGCTTAGACAGGAGGGGGTTTCACCCCCTCCCTGCCCTCACCCCCAGAAAGATATCCTGTGGGCCGGGTTCCATCTGAAGTTTCAGAGACGTGAAGAACCGTCCCTATT
Organism: uncultured Methanomicrobiales archaeon; assembly: GCA_903828975.1. GTDB lineage: Archaea > Halobacteriota > Methanomicrobia > Methanomicrobiales > Methanospirillaceae > CAIKOD01. Next base: position 261 of record CAIKOD010000161.1, read on the forward strand.
CCAACCCGGGCCTCCAAAGCGGCGGGGTGAAACCACCGGGAGCGTGAGTAAATTTCGGAATAATCCGCCGGTAAGATAGTAGTAGAGCATTGTTACAATGAGAGTTTTTTTGTTTTGCGGTCCCCGGAATTACCGGTATTTACCCGGGACTCCGTTCGAAAAGCGAATATTGGCGCCAGTCAAATAATGAAAACCTATATACCGCAGCGTCAAAATTGTTTTACCAGGACGAAAAACGTGTTCTCACCATGTCAAATATCACCACCCTCCTTGATGCGAAAAGTGTTCCTGCAGCGAAAGCTGCGCTGATCTGCCCGTCGGGAAATGTCACGATATCATACGGGTTCCTCAGGAGCGAGATGAACCGTATCGCCATGGGCCTTGCATCACTTGGGGTCAGAAAGGGCGATCGCGTCTGCATCTATCTCGATAGCTCCCCTGAGTACCTTATCAGTTATTTTGCGATCTGGCGTATTGGGGGTATTGCCGTGCCCACGAATATCGTGTACCGCGAGGAAGAGCTGCTCCATGCGATCGTTGATGCAGGGGCATGTGCAATCATTACCGATCCAGGGGGTGCCGGTATCATTGAGAAAATACGGGAACAACATCCTCTTGCATGCCACGTCATCAGTACCGGGGCCAGGGGCCCGGACACGGTCGAATGGAATTCTTTTCCTGAGGCTCCTGCATTGATGCGGGCGACCAACTGCAGCCTTGAGGACCTGTGCCAGCTTCAGTATACAGCCGGAACAACCGGTCGGCCGAAAGGCGCGATGCTCACGCACGGGAACTGGATAACTGCTCTCGATGCGGAATGCGAGGCACTCCGGGTCACTCCGGATGATATATACCTTGGAATTTACCCGATGGGCCATGTCGGGCTTTCATGGGGCCTTGCCGTGCTCCGTGCCGGGGGCACATACGTGATGATGGAGCGGTTCGATCTTGAACAATACCTGGCGCTGGCCAGCCGGTACAAGGTGACGATACTTGCCGGTATGCCCCCCGTTATACACTCACTTGTCCATGGTCCCCCCGGTACCGAACAACAGCTTGCCGATGCCCGCGTGATCATTTCGGGCGGAGGACAGCTCCTGCCGGTTATATGGGAGATGTTCGATCAGCGATTTCACATCCCGGTCGCGAACTCGTACGGCCTTTCAGAAACGATAGTGATCGGGTCAGGCACCACAACCTTACCCGGGTACCCGCACCTTACCCGCGGTTACCGGAGTGTGGGTGTCGCCGTAGGTTACACGGAAGTCATGGTCGTGGACCTGGATAACCCGGTTTTGGAACTTGGCCCGGGTGAGACCGGGGAGATTGCCCTGCGTGGCCCTTCAGTTGCGAAAGGTTACTGGAATATGCCCGGGGCAACAGCGGAGGTCTTTCGGCCGGATGGCTGGTTCCTCACCGGAGATATCGGGCACCTGGACAATGAAGGGGTCCTCTTCATTACTGATCGGAAAAAAGACATGATCATCATGTCGGGCTGGAAGATCTACCCGACCGAAGTTGAGAATGTTATTATCCAGCATCCCGGGGTAACCGATGTCGCGGTCTTTGGTATCCCGGATGAAAGGAAAGGTGAACTACCAGTAGCCGCGGTGATTACCCGCACCGGGACCCATGTCGCTCCCGAAGAGCTCGACGAATTCTGCCGGCTGCACCTTGCCGGGTATAAAATCCCACGGAGGTTCATAATTACCGATAACCTTCCCCGGGTGAACGGATGGAAACTGCTCCGGCGTGCTCTGCGCGAGAAGTATGGATAATCGCGCGGATTCAGAAAAAGGCTTATAATCCTATATAAACCAATAATCCATACGGGGGTTTTCCTTCTCTGTCCAGGGAAAATAAAAGAACTACTGGTATAAATGGTCTGGACCAGGCTCTGGATGGTGGTTTTCCAACCGGGACAACGGTCCTTGCACTGGGTTCAGCGGTGTCCGGAAATGACCTCCTGGCCCGGCAGTTCTGGCAGTCTGAGGGTGAGGAGGGCACCTACATCATGCTTGATGCAGAGGTGCAACCCGGGATGATCGACGGCAGGGGTTTTACTGCCGATGAATTCATAACAAACCTGAACGGGCAGAAACTCGTGATTGATTCCCTCTCCTCGCTGATCCTTAAGTTCGGTATCGACGCCGGGGTACAATGCATCCTTTCGGCAAGGGATGTCGCTGTAACCAGGAACGCGAATGTGGTGTTTACGTTCTACCCCGAGCTCCATCCGCGGGTGGAAGAGATCCTTGTTATGAGGGCCGTGGACATTATCCTCGAATTAAAAGAAGTAATCTTTATGAACGAGATCGAACGCCAGCTCGCAGTACACAAAATTACCGGCATGGCGGTTCCGAGACGGCTGATACCGTTCCTCATCACCGAAAAAGGGATCGAACTCTCTACAACTTCAAGAGTTGTTTAATTGAATAAAAAAAGGGCTTTGTTGAAACCCTGTATATGTTAAAAAAAGAGGGGATTCGTTGACTGGAGGGGGTTTCACGCCCTCAATGCCCCACATTCAATAAAATATTCATTGGCAGGATGCGGGCCATGAGCCCAGTGAACGTGACTAACTATTGGAATAACGGCTCTGTAGAAACCCTGCATATTTTAAAAAAACACCTATGAGACCTGCGGTCACAGGCCTTACGCATGAAAATCATCAAGCAGAATAAACTCTTTTAGGATTATGGGCAGAGCAGGCTGTCTTCTTTTTAGGACTTGGATCCTGGTAAAAAAACTAACCGATAAATTGCCATCGCAGGCCGTACTGCGACGTGATCTCGAATGCCAAATTGGCCCGAAAGGCAATTGATCTGCCCATAATCAGAGCTTAATTATGACCGAACAAATTCATGTATCTGCTGGTCTAGACTTACACAAGGAGCCCGTCCAACCAGCTGGGATAATTGTTGGACGGACCACCAGAGAACCCAATATCAATAATGGATGCAACCCCCAGATTCATACAATTACAGAAAACACCCGCGCATCCTGCCATTTTAATTCCAGGAGAGAGAAGAA
>CAIKOD010000162.1 GCA_903828975.1 uncultured Methanomicrobiales archaeon
CCATTTGGGTTTCGTTCCCAGTGAAGTTTGCTGGAAAAACGTGGTCAATCAGGTAATCTCTGGTGTTTTTATAAGCGCGAGTATAATTATACAGTGAGTTTGGGGCCCGATGGAAAATACACCTCTTTCCGGCCTAGGGGTGTGGAGTCCCCCCTTCTATAGGATTCGCACCATGCCAGCAGAACTTTATTTGCACCCATATTAATCATGACTGCGGGTTGGATACGAGGCCTCCTTACTAATAACAGTGGTTTATCTGGTTGTAATGAGAAAGAAAAAGTGATGTTTACGTGGGACGGGCCACTGCCGGAACCGCAGGTGCGCCTGGCAGAAGACCTTAAGCAGGTGCTGGCAGAAAGAAGCTGCACCGTTACAGGTCCCGTCTATTTTATGTACCGGGACCTCGCCCGCTCGAATGTGGACCGGGAATGGCTCCGGGACCAGGACCTCAGGTACGATGTTACCGTTATCCCCCCGTCAGTCCTGTGCGGGGAATATGTAAAAACAAAAGGGCATTATCACCCCGATAATCCGCAGGGTGTCGGATACCCGGAAATTTATGAGATTATTGAAGGGTCAGCAGAGTATCTTCTCCAGGACAAACCGCTTTCAGATGCCGTTGTTGTTACTGCCGTGAAGGGTGACATTATCCTGATTCCGCCCGGGTATGGTCATGTTACCATAAATCCTGGCAATACCACCCTTCTCATGGCTAATATTGTCTCTACTGCATTCGAAAGCATTTACGCGGACTATGAAGACCTCCGGGGGGCGGTGTATTACCGGATGGAACACCAGGGTTATGTGAAAAACCCGGCGTATCAAAAACACCCACGACTACGGTATATCAAAAAATGCAATGCTGCAGGATTTCCAGCTATTGATAACCGGCCACTATATGGAACAATTGGTGAGAAAAACGCGCTCCGGTTCCTGAATTACCCTGAACAATTCCGGTTCAATGGTGTTCTGCAGGGTTAAAAAAGAAGGCTCGGGGTCATTCTTTTGTGCCCGCTTTTTTTCACCATCGACAGCACTTTTTCCTGGACCGGGTTTTCACTGTTCCAGCCATTTGCCTCGAGTGCGACCAGTGCGCCGTCGATTTCGGTATAGCTAAGGCCGATCTCGTCCTCGTCTTTCTGGCCATGCCAGAGTCCGGCGGAGGGGTGCTTCCTGATTATGCTCTCCGGGACCCCGATATCCCTCGCGGCTTCATAGACCCCGCTCTTGTAGAGGTGAAGAATGGGCTGGAAATCTGCGGCGTTATCGCCGAATTTTGTGGTATAACCAAGCATGTATTCCGTCCGGTTAGAAGTGCCACAGACGAGGCGGTTGTCCCGGTTTGCGTAATAATAGAGGAGTGTCATACGGGTACGTGCCATAAGGTTTCCAAGGATGGCCGGAGCCTCAGTGTAGCCTGGCAAGGAGCGATACGCATCAAGGACCGGCTCTATCGTCACTATTTCGTGCCGTATCCCGAGTACCCGGCACAGGTCCATTGCGTCCCGGATGTCCGCCTCACTCGTGACCGCACTTGGCAGCGTGAGGCCCAGTACATTTTCTCCGCTCAATGCCCTGCAGCACATCACAGCCGCAACCGCGGAATCCACCCCGCCGCTGATACCGATTACCACACCCCCTGCCCCGCTGTTCCAGACGGTATAACGGATCATCTGCTCGATTCGGCCTAGTGCACACCCGCGGTCTTCATTCATACCATCATCACTTCACTAACAGAGCCGGATAAATTTTTTCAGCTGGTGCAGGTCGCCCGTTGTAATCAGCGCATCACCTTCAAGGACGACCTCTCCTGGTACAGGCTTTACTATTGCCCTGTTATCTCCTTCGAGCCCGATAATCCGGGAACCACTTTTATGTTCAACCCAGCCGACGGTCATACCGGCGTTCTTCATCATGTGTTTCCTTATCACCTTGTGCCCGTTTGGCAGGTCAAGGATCACGTGCACGCTGTCGGAGAGCACGACACGGGCAATTACCTGTCCGCCGATGGTAGGCAGGAGGGCGACATAATCTGCACCCGCCCGGTAGAGTTTGTCGACCGAAGCAGGATCGTTGGCACGGACCAAAATGCGAAGTGAAGGGTTCATATCGCGTGCCATTAACGTGGTGAAGATATTCACATCGTCATCATTGAGTGCGACAATGCAGTACCGTGCCTCAGAGATCCGGGCATCACGGAGGACCTCCTCGTCCTCTGCATTTCCTTCCACTCCAAGGACCCCCTGCGGTTTCTGGTCAATGACAATACAGGAAACACCAAGAGCGGTCATATCGTGGTATGCCGACCTCCCCACATCCCCAAACCCTGCAATGACGGCAAAATTCTCTCCTGAAAGTCCGGATATAAATTCGTTCTCAACCAGCTCTTCCACCCTGTCTGCCCTTCCAAGCAGGAATACACCGCTTGAGAGGTCAATTATTTCATCGTCCCCCGGGTGGAAGACAAATTTCCCGCTCCGTGCCATGAACAGGGTATAAAATCCGTATTTTTCGTATAGTCCAATCTCCTTTAACGTTTTGCCTGCAGACCTGGAACCGGGCATTACCGGGATATGGACCACTTTCAATACACTGTCGTAGCTGCCTGAACTATCAAGGATTGCATGGTCGATACCTGATGTATCAAGGGCCGCCGGGTGGTGGGCTGTGAGCTCGGCGTGCCGGGCAAGGATACGGCCTGTTATATGCTTCGGTGAGAGGACATACTCTGCACCGGCATGGCGCAGATAACGGTCAAAAGACAGCTTGTCAACGACGGCGACAATCTTCCCCCTTGTCAACTCCCGGATACCGAGAATAATTGTTGCCGCTGTGCGCTCATCTTCGCATATTATGACGGTGCCGGAATTTTTTGTCCAGATATTTGACCAGGTCGACGGGTTATTATAATCTCCCCAGACCGTGTAGACACTTTTCCGGTAGAGTCTGGCTGCTTCCTGGGCAGCCTTTTCATCCTTGTCAAGGATGACAATATCGTTGTCAGCTATCATCAGGCTCTCAACGAGCGCCTTTGTAAGCTCCCCGTGTCCGACGATGATAATATGGTTTTTTAACTCATGAGGTGTCCGCTGGGGTGGCGAAGCCCTGAGAATGGCTGTCAGGTATGGGGCGATGAGGAGCGGGACAATCATAAAGATCAGGGTAATCCCCGTGATCATCATAATGATTGCAAGGAATACCGTGTACTGGTTCTGGAATGGCAGGAGCTCACCATACCCCACAGTGGTGATCGTTTCCACCACAAAAAGAAGTGATGAGGGCCAGGATATTGGTTTTTGTTCGAGTACCGGGTAGAGGTATTTGAACAAAACGGTATATGCCACCATCTGGAGAAAGAAAAGGATAAAATATAGTCCTATCTTTACTTCCGGTGAACTGTGGACCAGCCTCCAGAATAACCCCCTCGTGTCACCCATACCCGGTAGCACCTCTCTTTTCAGGATGCATTATAAAAATATTTGAATTAGTTATTTTCATGAGACACGGTCCCTGAATTGTCTGACCTGTTCACCGATATTGACGAGTGCATAGGGAACACCCGGGTGCCTGTTGTACAACCGTGCCAGCAGTAAACTGATCGGGTCATCTACACGAGTATCTGCCCCTGCATTTTCAACACAACCATTCAGAAAAATCTGCGTATACAGGTCCGGTTCCTTCCGTGGAATATGCATAAAAGGCCTGGTGATCTGCACCCGCTTCAGTGTTTTTGTTGCATAACCTGATTTATGGTAGGTATTCCCGGAAATGGCATTCCGGAGTACCCATTCAGCATGGTCTTCAAGTGTGTACCCGAGGACTAGCGCGTCGAACTTCATTTGTTCTGCCACGTGCCTCAACTGGCACTCTGTCGATGCATGGGCAGGAAACGGGGATCCATCTGGTGCACAAAACCTGTTCCCCCGTTGAATTTCTGCATTGTCATCCGGCACAATAAACCAGGGAATACCCAATGATTCAGTTATTGTCTTCGCGTTTTCCATCGAATCCGGTTCATTATTGTGCAATGTTACTGCAATCAGGCTGATATCTGTCCGTTCTCCAACAAGGGTATGCATAAAATCCAGGAGTGCACAGCTTGCAGGCCCTCCGGAAAGTGCAACGGCATACCTCGTTCCGGGAACAAGCCAGTGGTTCTGCCGCACGGTTTTTTTCGCTTTATGAAGAAGATCCTGTCTGAAGTGCTGCTGGCACAGGTGCAGGCCGGAATACTCCTGGAAAATAACCCCGGGTCTTCCACATTTGCTGCACCCCATGCTGCTACCAGATCAACCTTTATCATCCAAATAGATAAAATGTGTAGCACAGATGGCAATTTCCGCCGATCATATCAGGACACTCCATAAGTACGAGATCGACATACTCCAGGCGCTTGAACGGCTCATGAGAAATTACGAGTGGGTCCCGCTTGAAGTACTGGTACGGGCCGTAGGGCTGGCAGAATCAGAGGTAACGTTCCGTATCAGCCGGCTGATGCAGAAAGGGATGGTGAGGTATAACGCTGTCCCGTATGACGGGTACTCCCTGGTTTTTATGGGGTATGATGCGCTCGCGCTTCGGACCCTTACGAAAAAAGGCACAATCCAGGCACTTGGGTGCATGATCGGGGTTGGTAAGGAGTCGGTGGTGTATGAAGGGCTGGGCCTCGGGTGTGTGGCACTCAAGTTCCACCACGTAGGGCAGCGGTCTTTCCAGTCCGTGCGCCTCAACCGTGAATATAAACCAGAACAGACCCATTCGCCATGGATTTTTACCTCGCGGCAGTCCGCAGAACGGGAATTCCTTGCCCTGAAGACACTTCACCCGGTTGTTAAGGTACCGCTCCCTGTCGATCAGAACCGGCATATTGTGGTGATGGAGTACATTCCGGGGGTAAATCTCAATAACGCAAGGGTCGAAGAGCCGGAAGAATTTCTTGATGAAATAATAGGGGAGGTCAGGAAGGCGTATCATCTTGGAGTAATCCATGCTGATTTTTCTGAATTCAATATTATGGTCAATGAACGTGGCTGTACCCTGATTGACTGGCCGCAGTGGATGGAGACCGACCACCCTAATGCAGATACGATTCTCCGGCGGGATATCAATAATATCCTCACCTACTTCTTACGGAAATACCAGTTGTCATACGATATCGAGGACACAATGAGATGCGTGACCAGCTGAAGGTATTCGGGATTGATATCATCCGGGGCTCTGTCAGGTCAAAGTCCCGGAGACCTCTCTATGCACTGGTAAGGCTCCATGGCGACCAGATCATTTCCGAGGACGGGGTCTCGTCCTTCCGGCTCTTTCGGATACTCTCCCAGGAACAACCGGATATCCTCGCTGTGGACAGCCTCCAGGAGGTCTCCACTGACCAGCACGAGTTATTTGCATTCATGCAGTCCCTGCCCCCGGCCACACGCCTTGTCCAGGTGACCGGTGGTGACCGGCGGGAATCTCTCATCAAAGTAGCAAGCCGGTACAATATCAGTTTTAACCGGCTCGATCCGTTTGACGAGGCCCGGACTATTGCGAGGGTGGCGTCCCTTGGTGCAGGGGCCGAAGTAATCGCCTTTGAAAACAGCTCTGATGTGATCGTAACACGTAACCGGTCCCCGGGTAAAGGTGGTTGGAGCCAGAACCGGTACGTGCGAAAGATCCACGGCGGTGTCCTGCAAAGGGCCCGCGAGATCGAAATGAACCTCGTTGCGTCGGGCCTGAAGTATGAAAAAAAGGAAGTAAAGGCTTTTGGCGGATGCAGCAAAGTATCGTTCCGGGTATTTGCCCCGCGTGACCAGGTACCCGTATCCACCTACCGTGGGGCAGATGTCCAGGTACGGATAAGCGGGAGACGACTTGACCGGATCATGTTCAGGCCCCTCTCGGTCCGCCCGAAATTTATTATTGTAGGGGTGGACCCCGGCACGACCACCGCTATTGCCGCCCTCGACCTTGAGGGAAACCTGCTCCACCTGAGCAGTTCCCGGCAGACCTCCCTGTCAGATGTCATTGAATCGCTCTACAAGGTTGGAAAACCCGTTGTGGTGGCGACCGATGTCCGTGATATGCCGTTTTCTGTTGAAAAGGTCAGGCGTGCATTCAATGCGGTCGCCTATGCACCACGCCTTGATGTGAGCGTGGACGCAAAACTGGAGTATACGCAACCGTACAAGTACATGAATGATCACGAACGGGACGCGTTATCAGCTGCTCTCGAGGCATACCGGCACTATAATCACAAGTTTCAGCATGTCCTGAAACGTGTACCCCCTGGCCAGGACCTTGATGAGGTCAGGGCTGGCATGATCCGTGGGCACTCACTGGAACAGGTGATTGGAGAACTGAAAGTTGTCCCACCTCCCTCGAAAGTTGAGGGCCCCGTTGTCCAGGCTGACAGGAAATCTGATGAGAGGGTCAGGGTCCTCGATGGGACAGTAAAACGCCTGCGCACGTATGTCCAGGAGTTACAGGAGGAGATCAAGGGAAAAGAGCGTGAGATCATCAGGTTCCAGTCCCGGATACGGAAAATCAGGTCAATTCATGGGAAAGATATCATAAAAGATGCAGAAATTGCAAAAAGAGACTTAACGATACAGACGCTGAAAAAGAGGCTCCGTCGTGAAGAGCGTTCGAACCGGAACCAGAAAAAGAAGATCGAGAGACAGAACAGGATTGATGAACTGGCAGGGAGCCCGGATTCGATCCCGGTCAAAATACTTGGCGCTTTTACCAGGGACGCTGTCAGGGCACTGTCAGATGACCTTGGGGTTACTGAGGGGGACGTCCTTTATGTGCTCCGGACAGACGGGTGGGGAAGGAGTGTGGTCCGGGAGATCGGGGGGATGGGAGTCAAAGCGGTCATCACGGGCCCGGGACTTACTTCGCATGCTGACCCCCAGCTCCGGGCGGCCTGCATGGAACAGGATATTCCCCTGCTTGACGGTGAAGATCTGCCAATTCTTATCAGGGGAAAGATTGGAAGTGCCGGAAAAATCCCTTTTGAAAGCTCGTTGAAACACTGGCAGGAAAAACACCAGGAATATGAGAACGAGCGGAATGCAAGGCGAATCGAGGGGATCTTCCGTGATTACCAGACCGCACGGGGAAAGGAGATGAGGAAGAGTGGATGAACGGGCCCTGTTGCAGGAAGTGTATGCAATTATTGGTAAGGAGCACTGTCTCGATGATTGCGCAGTAATTCCCTGCGGCGAACAACTCCTCGTTGCTACAACGGACATGCTCCACGAAACAACAGATTTTCCTGCCGGGATAACTGACTGGCAGATTGGATGGATGAGTGCAGCGGTAACGCTCTCTGATATTGCGTCCATGGGTGCGACCCCTGCAATCCTCCTCTTAGCGGTAGGGCTTGATGACCCGTCAAGGCTTGGAGAAATCCTAAAAGGTGCAAGGGCCTGCTGTTCAGAGGCTGGTGGGTACATTGCCGGTGGCGACATCGATCACCATACAGAGCTGACGATTGCCAGCAGCGGTATCGGTATGGTAGCCCCGGACAATATTGTCCGGCGTTGCGGTGCAAGGGTTGGGGATCTCATCTGTGTGACCGGGGTCCTTGGACGTGCCCAGGCAGCGCTCAAAGGATATCACCAGTATAACAACGTGCTCATGGAGCCCAGGGCAAGGGTACAGGAAGGTGAGGTCCTCGGCAGGACTGGTGCGACATCGATGATGGACATCAGTGACGGGCTCTCTATCTCGCTCTATGACCTGCTCGAAGCAAACTCCTGCGGGTACTCCATTCATTCAGAAAAAATACCTTCTCCTGACGACGTCCCTTCAGGCGATGCAATAACCCTGGCACTCTATGGCGGGGGGGACTTTGAGTTATTATTCACGGTCCCCCGTGACTGGGTAGCACCTGCAGGCTTTTCCTATTCTGTTATTGGAACTGTTATCCGGGACCATTGTGTACTCCTTGATGGAAACGTGATGGACAGGAAAGGATACGAACATTCATGGAGTATCTGAACATACCCCGGGATAAATACTGCAAAAAAACACTAAACCCAGAGGGGAATTATTTTATCCGAATACCCCGCAGCTTGCAGCGGGGTGCACTGACGCATTTTGAACTGAAACCGTTTTTTTCTCAAAGGGATTTTTTCGGAATGTGAGACCCGGAAAAAAGAATTTCTGCAGACCCCCGGTTATTATTAATTACCCCCTGTAATAGGGCCAGTTAATTCGTATCGCCAGAATTTTATCATAATATGCCTCCTGGTTATTGGGGTCAATACTGAGTACCTTGTCAAATACCTTGATAGCTTCGTCGATATTGCCCTGGAGGAATAAGACGTAGCCAATATTTGTCCATCCTACAACATTACTGGGATCAACCTGGACGACCTGTTCAAACGCTTTCAATGCCTTGTCATACTCATGCGAACTGGTAAGTGCAAGCCCTTTGAAATTGAGCGAATCCGTGTTATTAGGTTCCAGCAAAAGGGCCTTGTCATAGGTCTGTATGGCTACGGGATAGTTACCGAGGGTGAACAGCATGAATGCCTTGTATGAAAGGGCTCTTGTATTATTCGGGTCGATGTCGAGTGCACGGTCGTATGCAATAATTGCCTCGTCATTCCGTCCCAGCTGGAAAAGGGCATATCCTTTATTCATCCATGCAACGGTATTGTTTGGCTGGGCCTTCAGTATTTTGTCATACGCACGGGCTGATTCTTCCTGGCGGTCAAGTCTCTGGAGGGCTGAAACTTTGTAAATCCAGGCCATGGTGTTGTTTGGATCGGTAGCGAGTGCCTGGTCGTAGGCTGCAATCGCCTCCTCATACATCCCGAGGTTGTGAAGGGCAAATCCCTTGTTGAACCAGTTGATACTGGCATTTGGAGCCAGTTGAAGAGATTTTGTATAGGATTTCACCGCGGATTCGAAATTGCCCTGCCGTGTTTCAGCTGTCCCTTTACTCGTCCATGCGATAGTATTATTCTGGTCGAGACTTATTGCACGGTCAGCTGACTCGAGGGCTTTTGTTGAATTTCCTATCTGGATATAAATACTTGATTTATATCCCCAGGCGATGGAAAGGTTAGGGTCTATCTTCAGGGCATTGTCATATGCGACCATTGCCTCATCATATCTTCCTAGCGCGTTCAACGCATATCCTTTGTTGGTCCATGCCACTACAATACCAGGGGTTATATTAATTGCCTTGTCATACTCGTCGATCGCTTCTTTGTACTTCCCGAGACTGTTCAATGCATATCCCTTCACGCTCAGTGCCTGCGTATTATTCCGGTCAAGGCTGATTGCCCGGTCTGCAGACTGGTTCGCTTCATTGAACTTCCCGAGACTGTTCAATGCATAGGCCCGGTACCCCCATGCTGCTGAATCATACGGAGAAATTGACAGGGATCGGTTATAGGCGATAACCGCTTCGTTGTACTTTCCGGCACTATTATAGATGAAGCCGGCCGAACTCCAGACTGCTGAGTTATTTGGCTCGATACTGATCGAGTTGTTGTAAGCACTCATCGCCTCGTTATATCTTCCAAGTCCTTTGAAAATATCCCCCTTGGCTTTCCAGATGTCAGCAGGGTCCTGCCCGGCCTTCAGGGCTTCATCATATGCATTGAATGCCTCCTGGTTCTTTCCCTGCATTGAAAGGACATCCCCTTTGAATTTATACGCAGACGAGAGCCCGGGACTGATAGTAACTGCTTCATTGTATGCGGTAATACTCTCGTTGAGCCTGCCTGATTCCCTGAGCGAATTTCCTTTTCCCATGGCTGCTTCGGCCATCGTGGGATCTGATGCAAGGGCGGTATCATAACCTACGATAGACCCGTTGTAATTTTTGAGGAACGCCAGTGCATCGCCTTTACCTTTCCATGCGACTGCACTTTTCGGGCTGATGTTCAGGGCAATATCGTAGGATGCCAGTGCATCATTGTACCGGCCAGTTTTAAGAAGGACCTCTCCTTTCCCGGACCAAAGAACGGCATCAGCAGGTTGTTTTACCGTAAGATTTTCATAGATTGCAAGGGACTCATTATACTTTCCCTCGTTATAAAGCACCTTTGCCTGCTGTAACCCGGAGGAAACCGACGAGTCCTGGTTGAATATACACCCGGAAAAAAAGGAGGTGATAAATAGGGCTGTGACGATCAGTGCCCAACCAGATTTCATAATAGATTTTCCATTTAAACCCTGATAAAGGTAGGTTATTGAACGGAGAACCATTGGGTTTTTCATAATACACGAAGTCCAGGTGGCCTATTCATCAAGGATTGCCACTATTGAATTAAGAGCAGGATTAGCTGGATTATATATCCCCAGTATAAAACCCGGATGGAACGTTGAAAAACCTGAATGCGCATGATACCCGGCACTTCCTTAACAAAGGGCGTTGTTATGAGATCCAAAATTTCCCGGGGTCAATATGATCTCCACGATAAACAAGTAACCCGTCTGCTCTGGATGCCCTGGATTTATGGCAGCAGGACGGGACTATAAAGCGGGAAGCTAAAAAAACAGCGAATAATTGGTACTCGCTGAAAATAAACACCTCCCCGTATTTAACATGAAAAAAAGGAAGATACTGATTGATCTTCCCGTTACTCAGGTCCCTGAGTTGTCCCGCTTAGTTGGGTGAAGATGTGTATTTTACTTCCTTGGACAGGTCAAAGAGCCCGTCAACCGATGTCACATCATGGTATTCCACGAGAGTGCTTGGAGTTGGGCCTGTGCCTGTGCCATTGCTTGTGCCAGCCATTATCATGCCATCAACATAGGCTGTTGCACTTCCGATTGCCGGATTATCCATGGTGCCCGGAGTCTGGTTGATCCCGTGAGCATCGATTGAGTAATCGAGCTCTACCGTCGTTCCCGGGGAATCGGATATCGCCCGTACACCGCTGCTGGAATGTGCGGAAACCTCGACCACATTCATTGAGCTACCCGCCTGGACTATCTCGTCCTCAGCCGGTAATGTTTCATTGGCTGTCCACCCACAGCAACCCGGATCCGCTGTAGTTTCTGTCGCAACCGTCTGGACAAGGACGTTTTCACTCGAGACCAATATGCCGCCTACTCCGGCATCATACGTGAGGATCCTGTCTGTCTGGACATTATCCTGGCCATTGACCACATTACCGGTGTTAATATGCGTGTTCTTTGTGTAGTCCGTATCACCACTGATGCCCATGGTGTTCTCAGAATAGACAATAGTTGCTATCTGGTCGCCACTCCCGAGAGGAGGACTCAGGTTACCTGTGCCCTGCTGGAGGGCCAGTTCTGTGCGTGCCTGGAAAGCACCATCGACTTTCGCTGCAGTCTGCACGTTAATAACAGAAGATTCATTACCAGCCGGTACAGTACGGGCAGCCATGGCCGAGCCAGAGACTGCCATAAGGATCACCATCGCTATGATGATCACACCTATCGATATCTTTGTCTTCATCTTTGCCACCTAGATCGATAAAGTTGTAAGCATCGAAATTTAGCTATAGAAGTATTTAAAATTAATGTAACCTGTAGTTTCAAACGGATAACCAATTATCAGAATTTAACAGAATAATCTTGTTATTGAAAAGTTCCGGCTCTTACATCACAACCAAAAAGGCTATTCTCTGGTACATTGTCAGGCAATAATGTAATGCATGATACCGGATACCACGCATTTCCTAACCATTTGTAATATACCGGGTTGTTTTCGTTTTTCAGACGAGAATTGTAGCATTCGTGCAACGCGGCCGGCCCACTCCCGGGGAACTACGATTGGACCCAGAAAAAAGAGATGAAAAATTGTATTTACAGGGTGACAGAAACTTTGTTGCTGAACTGGTGAGTATTCCGATAAACCCGAGAAAATTCAGATACTGGATAATATAGATCCAAAATAGAGGGCGGAAGTACGTTATTCACTCAAATTTTCAAGTCATTGTCCCTGATTTCAACTGATTTTTGTAGAGCATACGCTAGAAGGCACCCTGTTTTTTAAGAGTCACCAGTTGGTACAGGTTAAAACTGAACGCAGCAAACATCATTTTCACATGAGCTCGAACAACCGTAGTCACGTGAGTATGAGCGGAATGAAACACATTCTTGATGACCGCGTAGGGTCTCTCACCAGGAGATCGTTTTATTGAAATCCGTTTATTTCTGAGGATATCCCGGATGCCGATTGGATGCCCTCTCACTTCACGTTGCAAAGATGCATTAAAACCCTTCGGTTAAACACCGAAATAACCCCGGTCCCGATAGACCACTTCACCTTCTTCTGACAGATCGATCAGGCTATCATGAACAGATGCAGTCGTTGTCTGAAGTGCCCGTATCAATCCGAAATCGCAGTCTTCTTTCGTGTGAAGCTTGAATCCAAAATGAGATTTTTTGCCCTTTTTTGTCCAGGTACCTTCTTTGTTTCTCCGGGTTTTTGCCCCGTCTCCCCGAGGAGTGTCGGCAGATGCCCTGGGTTATCGCATGGCAATGATTACTTCTGGATATCATGAGGTTTTCTATGTAACATTTGGGACCGCTATTGTGGCATGATAAGGAACCCTGTTCCCCGGTACAGAACATGTAAGAAAAGTACTGGTTACCGGAAAATTAGAAATGTGTTAAAAGAATAAGGATGTTGGAGGAGTGTTCCTTCCTTATCTCCCTATTCCCGGTTCAAAAACTCTATACCGCATGCGGTCCGGACTGCCAGCTGAACTTTTTGGAGAATCCGTAGATAATTCCGTTAACGCTCGTTGTTGAAGATGAGGTAATCTCTTGGCTTACCGTGTTACTACCTGCCCTGCCTTCCATTGTATGTACCCTGTAGAACGCACTTGCTGAGCCTCTCGCCGGGATTTGCCCCGTTGGTGTGCTGTATGGCATGATTTTGATCTCGTAGTTCAGGCTCATTGGTACGCCTGCGTCAGAGCCGATAAACATATCGTTCGCATCAGAAGTAACCGTTCCCTGGGTCAGGTCGTACGAGCTGCCTGCCTGAATAAGCCCAAAATAAGGGTCAGCTAAGACAGGTGTAACAAGGGCGACCATCACAATTAATGCCGCAAAACAACCAATTATTTTTATTGTGTTCATATTCTCTCCTAAATGGCTATCGTACCATTTTGCAATATATTATTAATGTCAGCTCCCTGCCTTAAAAACCTTATGAGTATCATTAAGAGTCAGGAAGGAGCCTGTCCAACCAGCTATGATAATCGTTGGACAGATCCCCAAATATCCAAATACGAACAAAGGGTACAACCACCTGATTCATACAATTACTGAAAATACCCGTGCATCCAGCCGTCCTAAAATCAGGAGAGGTTAAAAAACCAGAAACGCAGAGCCGAAAGAAATAGCTTCCGCTCTAGGAACCGCGTTCATGCGGTGAAATATCTGATATACTCAATAATACAGTACGAGTTGTTGGACGGGTAGAATATTATTCTGGAGATGTCCCAGGACGAGAATTTGATAGGCCACGAAGTTAGCCAGGACATGGAGTTTTTTACTGGAATTTCTCAATTTTCTGACATCAAATTTTACAGTTGACTTGATATTATTGTGGGTCCGTTCGCAGTCTCCTCGTTTCTTGTATACCGCACGAAACGTTGGATCGCGAAGATTTTGGTTTCTCAAATACATACCAACCTGTTCCTGTCGCCCATTTTTGTAGAGAAATTCGAGTTTTTGTGATAGCGTGGCATGTACCAACCCACCTTTTCTCCATAATTTGTTTACCCAGTGATCAATGCGGTTTGCTTCCCCCTCTTTATGAATAACGGCAGTATCGCGGAAATCGATGTACGGTTTCACACGAAGGATCTGATGGATATCCGCGTGGATCTGGAATGCATCATACCCTCCGTCAGCAAAGACGGCGGATAATTGAGGATTCGTCTTTTCTATCCCCTTATCATCGGGAATGCATAGTTTGAATCAGATTCTGTTCCCCCTGAATAGCAGCAGAAGACTGGAATATCGTCAATATGAAAGATATGCGCCCTGTCCATCTTGCATTTATAGTGTGGATTGTTCTCCGCATTGCTGTCATATCGTGAAGCCTCTAATGGGGTTGAATCCATTACTCCGGCACCTACACCCGATTCCCGGCAGATCATTGTCCCCACAATTTCCATGAGCATCTCAAAACCTTCCTCTTTAAGCCTGTATTTGACAAAATGATGTAGCGTGGAAGGAGCTGGAATAAGATACCCGTTTCCTGTCCATGGTTGGGCAAGAGATCGGCAATCTTCGTCAGTTAGTGGGTAGTGTAAGAATTTAGTCTCTGTACGATAACTTCCGAAATAACTTCACAACTACCAGTTTTAGCATAATGAGGGGATCATGGTGGAAGTGATTCCCTCCTCCCTCGTAACAATTCTCCTCAAGATACCTCACGAGATGATACAAATCAATATGTTGCAGATACTGGCTAATAGGTATCCGATTCGGTAATATCTCACTTAATGTGAGTCCTTTGGTTTCTTTTATGAATAAAACCATAGAGGCACTCAAGCCACCTATATAAAAGTACCGAAATGTCGCTGGATCTACCGTTTTTTGGGTTTGCAAACCGAATTCTTCAACGAATCACAAAAAATAGAGATGGCTTTTTATGCGTAGATCCTAATTAGACAGGCTCATCGTTTTGAGGGTTTTCTAACTGGATTTTTCAACGAATCACTAAAAATAGCGATGCCTTTTTATGCTTAGTTGTAGAGTGCCACAATTAATGTCCATTTTGTTGACAGAGTTTTTGTCAGCTTGATAGAGATTTTCTGCAGTGCAATTTTATTCATTACCAACACAGACTTACCTTTGTTCAAGAACCGCCAAGATACGTGAAGGCAATTCATCAATCTGATCAATGGACAGACAATGTGAATGATTATCACCCTTCTCAAGAAAACGAGTCATTATGTCATGTACACACGAATCAAATGTAACTGCAAACCGGATTGCATTCTCTCCCCAGTATTGTGCATTTAATTGTTCAAGCCCATTCTCCCAATCGTCATCGGGAACTGATCCTAATACAAGAATAATTACCGGAACAGGACCGTCGGCTCTCATCAAACCCCGATGTTCACGTAATCTTAGTGCTTTTGCAAGCCGGATGAATGTCACACCTAAGTTTGACCGACCATTGGCATGCAATTCCTTCCAGATATACGAGGCA
>CAIKOD010000163.1 GCA_903828975.1 uncultured Methanomicrobiales archaeon
CCATTTGGGTTTCGTTCCCAGTGAAGTTTGCTGGAAAAACGTGGTCAATCAGGTAATCTCTGGTGTTTTTATAAGCGCGAGTATAATTATACAGTGAGTTTGGGGCCCGATGGAAAATACACCTCTTTCCGGCCTAGGGGTATGGAGTCCCCCATTCCATAGGATTCGCACCATGCCAGCAGAACTTTATTTGCACCCATATTAATCATGACTGCGGGTTGGATACTAGGCCTCCTTATACAGGATAACTGATTGTGGATAGATATAACCACCCGGTTACATGTTCCAAATCCCCGGTTAAATAAACCGGTTCTCTGGAATACCCCCTTTTTTACAGGAATAGGAGAGAAACATTATTATGTATCAGTTAACAAAATGATTGGTTGATGCTGAGGAGTATCAGCATAAAATGTAGGAGGAAAAGAATGAGGAAAATAAGTACGCTCATCATTGCACTCGCAATGTTGATCGCATTCACAGGCTTCGTGATGGCAGATCAGCCCGTCCCGGCAGTCTTCTCAAAGCAGTCGATGGTTACTACCACGACAGCAAATGTAGACGGCATGCTCCTGGATTCGAACTCGATGGGAATGACCATTACGAGAAACCCAACACAACTTACAACATTGGCTGGACCACCAGGATTCGGTGGTGGTGGACCAATACTGTTCTTGGATGCCCCCGCCACCGAGGCGCAATTAGCTGTATCATCAGCACAGATTGCGGCTCTGGGAGGTGCTCTCGTTTGGCATATGGGAACTGGACCTTATCTTGGGCTCATTGTAATTGATTCGCTTACACTCCCCCCTGGTGCAGGTCTCGAAATAGATACCGGTCTGTGGCCTGGAGTCCAATATTCAATTATAGAGGGACTTATGCTGACAAACCCTGGATGGGCAGCAACTACCGTAAATCAGGGCATGCACACTGGTATACTCGCCGCTGGTGAGGTACGAGCAGTAACCACCTATGACCAGAGCATCACCGCTCAAACCGGATTATCTAACTACATCAGGTCATCAAATCTGAACACTGCAAACAAGTTAATAGGGCAGAGCAACTTCGCTCCTGAAACCACACTTACTTTCGCTGTAAGTGGTAACGGCGGTAACGCAGCAGGTACCGAGAGAATTACCCTTAACACGTTAGGCCAGGCAACTGCTACAGCAGCTTCTATGGTCAGTCCGTTCGGACCAGTCACTGTCGGCCCAGTAATTCCACCGTACGATGACCTCGTCCAGGCAGGAGGCGCTTTCGACATGACCGTTGGAGCGGTTCATACTGACGCTAACGAGAGGTTTATCGGCAATGACGCAGGCGTTCCGAATGCCCTGAACTACCTGATCAATCTCAAGGGAATAACCACCCAAGCAGGACAGGGACCAGCATTTGGCAGTGCATCGGGATGGATCGATGTAGATGTCAAGGAAGCCAGGCAAGCAAGCGCCACGAGTCTTAGCGAGACAGTTCGGTACAAGTCATCGGCTAGTGCTGGTGGACAAGTAAGCGGATTCACCAAGGCCGTCGGCTGGCTGTCAGGAACTAATCACGTATAAGATGGAGGTAGAAAAATGAAAAAAATAAGCTTACTCATCGTTGCACTCGCACTAATGGTAGCATTCATTGGTGTCGCAACGGCTGAACAGCCCGTTCGCGCAGTTCCTTCATCTACAGGAATAGTTGATAGTACTGATGCAGTTGTCTATGGCACACTCACACAGACAGATTCATTGGCAATGCAACTCACGAACAACCCAATGCAAATTTCAACACTTACCGCTACAGGTTTTCCAGACGATCTTGGCGCATTTGGGCCTGGCGTCTGGGCTGCTGTTGTAGCGCAGATTAACTCCCTGGGAGGTACCATAACCTGGCATTTCGCCACCCCGGCAGAAATCCTTTTAGCTGCCGCCCCCGGTGATGTTATGGTCACTCAATGGAGCATGCCCTCAGGCTCATTAGCTACCCTAGAGCAATTTACGGGTTTATCGTTCCAAGCGTATTTCAATGCCGCCGCGTTACTCCCCGGAGTGGTAATGACTACCACCAACGAAGGTCTCCACACCGGTACGTTAAGAGCAGGTGAGACACGGGAAACCACATCATATGCATCAACTCTCAATGCGAGAGGTGGACTATCTGACTACTCGAAAAACTCGGTACTGAACACAGGAAATCAGATCCTCGGTGGATCTAACTTCGGTCCGGTTACCACGCTCGCCTTCGCCGGTATTGACGATGGTGGCCACGCAGTCGGATCAGAGGAAATGACGCTTGATAGTATGGGTTCAGCAACCAGGACATCAGACGTTATGACCTGTCCGTTCGGACCAACCCAATCCGCATTTGTCCCACCATACTGTAACATCATCATGGTAGGAAGCAAATTCGACTTGGCTATTGGTACAGTTACTTCTGATGCGAACGAGAGGTTTGTCGGCACTGACGCAGGCGTTGCAAATGTCGTGAACTATGACTTCGCTGTCAGCCCATACAACACAGCTACAGGACCAGTCACAGCATTTGGATCGGCAGAGGCATATGTAAATGCCCACACTATGGAAGGCAGGACAGATAGTAACACGATTAGTCAGGATATGACCTACTCTGAACACACCAGTGCTAACGGCTTTATCAACGGATTCCACAAGTCAATCAAGTGGCAGTCCGGACCAATCATTGTATAGAATTTCTGAACATGGAATAGGGAAATAACGGAGGAGTTCTCCTCCAAAATCCTTGTTCTTTTAAAAAATTGTAATTCGCGATTGAGAATACTTTTTTCGTTAAGTCCGGGAACTCCTTTTTTGCAACACACTTGGGGATTACCATATGCATTGCAAGGGCAATGGTGGACATAATTCTTCCAGCCAGGGGCCTCCTAGTCCCGGGACGCCGGGATAATTGTTGGAAAGACTACCTGAGGACCCATTTATAATACCAAAGATATTATCCGACCAACAAGACAGACAACACAGATCTCTGTCAAAGACTCCATTATGACTTCTTTACCTGGAGAATGGTAAATTTCCCCTCGCCGGACCGTGACAATTCTTCCTGAGCCTGCACAATTAGGAACTAAGTGTAGTGTGCCAGAGTTTCTGTCCTAAAACAGTGACATAATTTATGTCCGCTTTCAAGAGCACCGATCAGATGCCTGCGGGTGAAAGCGACAATGGAGATCAGGACCAAAGCAGTCGTATTCTATGAAGAAGGGATACGGACTGCAAAGGAGATCGGAGAGACATATAACATCTCCGAAAGGACGGTGAGACGGTGGGCAAAGGCCCATAGCCAGGACCCGGAGAACGGATTACATTCAAAGAAGACCGGGCCAAAACGGTCTCCGCGTACAATATCTCCGGTGTTGGAAAGACGAATAATCCGACTCAAAGAGAAATATCCTGCATGGGGAGCCCGTCGTATCAAGCATCAGTTTGCTCTACCCTGCTCCTGGCGAACCGTTCACCGGGTCCTCAAACGGCATGGACTTCTAATTCGTGTTAAGGCAAAACCCCAACCGGCGGGCAAGCGATTCCAACGTCGTCACGTTGACAGCATGTGGCAGGGTGATACTTTTCAGTTTCGTATCCGGGGCGTCGGTAAGGTCTATGTCACCGGTTTTACTGACGACTGCTCTCGATATCGGGTCAAGAGCAAGGTCTATCTTCACAAAGATGCTGCATCAGCGGTCAATGCTCTCCGTTGGGCTCTCCGCTCCGGACGGATTCCTCGTGAAATTTATCTCGATAATGGGAAACAGTTTGCCTCCAAAATCTTCAAAGCTGAAGCACAGAATCACGGAATCAAACTGATCTTCGGTCGACCATACAACCCGCGTGGCCGTGGAAAGATCGAACGGTATCACAAGACGCTCTACCAGGAACTTATTGCCCTCAAGGAATTCCACTCGTTAAGCCACTTCAAGCGGGAACTCTGGAACTTCGACCACCAGTACAACAATTGGCGGAAGCTGGAGATCCTGGGCTGAATGACTCCAGCATCAGTCTATCACAACAAAATCAATTTCAACATAAACCGAAAATATA
>CAIKOD010000164.1 GCA_903828975.1 uncultured Methanomicrobiales archaeon
GCACATTAAATTCAGGGTATTTTTAGATAGTCTCAATCCCAACCGGGGTCGCCACAGCGGCGGGGCGGAGCCCCGGGAGCGTGGGTTAATTTCGGAACAACCCGAAATCGCTAGAAATTATCAGAGCATTTCTACAGAGCCCATATTTTTTTAACCTATTCACTGCAGAATCCATGGAATATATCGTCATTGATCGCATCTCGACTTGATGTTCTTCCTTCCCTGCTTGAGGGCTATTTCCAAACTTTTTTTTCAGACAGCAAATAACCCTCCTTACACAGAATAACGGTATAAAAATAGAGGATAATCATCAGGTCACTGAATTGCGCTCTCCCCCAACACCGCAACGAAAAAATGGCAATTCATCTTATTGGATATGAAGTGCTCCATTGAGCGGTGAATATTTCAACCATTCTCCCGGCTGGAGTTCTCTCATGTCCTGGTATTTGAACTGGTCCCGGTTTATATCGTAATAGGTATAGAAATTGGGGTCTACCTCATACACCTCACCGGTATCCGGATTATATACCCGGTCCCTATCTAGAATTGTATCGGTAAATTTCTCCATGAATTCATCATTATGTTCCTGCTTTCCCTCGTAGAGTTTTAAGTTCTCTTCTCTCATCTGATCGGCATTCCGGGTCAGAGTATCTCCCACTTTATGGGCACCCTCCCATGCGGTATTCAGGTTACCCATGCATGCATGAAGTGTGGAACTGCTATAATCAATCGAATAAAAGATCTTCAGGAGTTCTGGGGCATCTGCGGTAAATCGGTCCGAAGTGGAAAAAATTCCCCACATAGATGCCACGGCAGTTGAAACGCCGGTCTGATATGTTGCCACAGTAAAAGAACCCGTACAGGGAACACCATTCGAATTAAACGAGATCCGCATAGGTTTTGCATTTATATTACCCTGGTTAAGGGCCGACACATCCAGGTTCTCATAGGTGAGGATCCTGACATCGGAAACTGTTTTTCCTCCTACGGAGAAGTCCTCAGGCATGTAGGTCGTGAGATATTGTTCCGGTGTCACACCTGGCGGAAGCGGCTGAATACTCTGGTGAAGCCCGTTCAAAAATACTACCCCCCGTGGTCCAGTCACCGGGTCTACGGCAACAAGTCCCGAACATCCCGGCAATACCAGAGTGTTCCAACCTTTTGGGAGTAGGATATGAATTCCTTCGGTCTGGACTGTGGGCTGTAACGGCCCAATGGTACTTTGCCAACTCACCTGCGTCGTTGACAAAGGTGCGGGAGGGTTTTCCTGCCGATAACTTTCAATAATTGCCCTAAGCAGGCCTTCCTTTCCGCTGAACAATTCTTTACGGGTCTCATAGCTGCTCAAAATGGCATACGGGGTGTTCACAAATATGGTGTATACACCACGCATACTGATCCCATTTTTCAAAAAGGAAGACGTGACCACGAGGACCTTTCCATCCTGAGATGCACGTACATCATCGACCGTAAACTGTGAATATCCCTGCTTGTCTTTCCCAATAAGGTAATTGGCGATGTCTCCTGCAGTCATACTCCTATATTTCCCACTCAGGTGGACTGGTTGAATTCTGACCCGAGTTATACCCCCGTCAGATGTATCTGAGGCGACTATCGAATCAGAAACCGATAAAGACCATTTTTCGGGTATACCGATGGAAAAATAGTTGCTTTGGTCCCGGTATTCCCTGAGTGGTTCTGCATTTGAAGTGGTCAATGGTATGGAGGAACCCGCTGATTTGGAGAGGCCCACATTCCCCAGTGGGTTTAATACGGAGGCCAGGAAGAATATTGCCAGAAGGATGATCAAAACCCCGGATATAATGAGAATTGTGGGAATTTTGACCGGCATTCCCGCAGCCTTTTCCGGAGGGGCACCTACCGGTTTTTCTTGGGGAGACGATGAGGATCTGGATATATGATTCCGTATACCCGAAACAAAGATGGCAAAACGATTAGATTCCTGTTTCAAGGTCCCCGATTTTTTCCGGAAGAATCCTTTGACCTGGTCGAGGAAATACCATATCAAGATTAATGCTACCAGAACGAGAAGTACCAGAATAGAAGGGATAATCGGGATATCTATTGGGGTTACCGGTTGTGTCTGTAATGCTGTGACCGTATTAGTCACGGTGGTGCTGGTAGCTGTCACCATGGGACTAGAGATCGTGGTGACCGTCGCAGTAGAAGACGGGGTACTTAATGCAGCAAGGTTCTTTTTTGCATCAGAATTATTAGGGTTAAGCAGGGTAACTCTCTTGTATGCGTTGACCGCAAGATCTTTTCTTCCCATGGCGGTGAATACATCACCTTCTTTCATCCAGGCCTGTTCATCCTTTGGACTGAGTTCTATGGCCCGGTCAAGTGCTGTAATTGCACCCTGGTAATCTTTCAGGGCAAAATGTGCGAGACCCTTCCCGTACCAGGGAGGCTCATTATAGGGATCAAGTAAAATAGCCCTGTTAAATGAATCAAGGGATTCGTTGAAGCGGGCCTGTTTATATAAATCGAAACCCTTAGATGTCAGGAGAGTGGCATCATTGCCAGAGTAATCAGCAAAAGCAAATCCTGATAGAAACGTGCAGATAAGGAGTGAGATAAACAGTACACGTAGTTCATGGTGATTCCGAAGACGCATAATTAGATTTTCTGGAAGAGATAAAAAGGTACTCCTCATTTATTTTTAAGAGAGATTAGGTCCAGGTCAACCTTCCTGATTATTTTAGGAATTGCACGAATGCTTTCGCGATCCTTTTCTTTTTCTTCCTCAGATAGTTGTTCATACGGTATCATGCATGGATGTTTCATGTGGCCTTCATCACGGATCTGTCCGTAACTCCAACCATTATTCAACCTCTCTTTCATCCATCGTGCATGTTCCATCTGTGCAAGAAATTCTATCTCCCCTAGTGGAAACTGGAACAATGGGGATTCCCAATCTGTCAGAGGAATGATTGTCACTTGAATCATCTTCAATTTCTTGAAAATATCATCGGCCTGTCTCCTGTTTGCTTCCCTGTAAAATTCCGGAAGTTCCTCCCACGATTTCATCGCGGGATTTGTGAGAGCGCCAAGGCCAGATTCGGTCCCTCTTTGTAGATACTCTTCGTGGATAGCTCGTGCAGTTAGCTCATGAGTACTTCCGATGATAAGATCGAGACCGCATGTCCGGTCAATAACAGGAAACGCGTGGATAATTGCGGGTTCGTTATCACCCGATGGGAACCTGTTCAGGATGGAGGTGAGGCCATCGGAATATTTTGTCCTGATGATTATTGGGATCCTTTGAATGACACCGCGGACTTTTATCTGTCGTATGAGGTCAAGCGCAACTGATAATCCCAGGTATTCATCAGCGAGGCATACATACACCGAAGTAACATTGCAATTATTAGCTTTACTGATAAGGAACTCTCCTTTGAGGAATTCCGGGGAAAATACCTTCATTTCTGCAGAGATTATTTCACAGTACTTCAAGAGTGTCGGGTAACGAATTGTAAGTGAGGACTTGATCGTCTGCGCTTTATTATCGATCAAGGTTATGGTAAACTTTTTCCCGGTCTTTCCATACCTTTCACGCCAGTTTTTTGCACAATGAATGATAAGATTCTCCCCCATACGACCTCCCCCAATCAGGAGCAGGTGTATATCTGGGGGGTCAGAGGGAAGATACGGGAATGGGGGGTAATCCTTCAGGACAATATATGCTGCGGTTTTATAAATATTAAAAAATTCCAACCTGAAAATCGTATCATCAATAATTTCGGGCTGATTGGTAGAGAGTAAACTGCATAAATTGGGGTCTACTATATGGACAAAACAGCTGACGATTTTATCCGGGGATTTTTGTACGATGGCATAGGCCCGTAATGCAATCTCGGCATTCATACCATCATCCTCGCTGACACACAGGAGGTACCTGGCCCTTCGGACCCCCGCAATCTCGAGAATTTCCGGGTCTGTGGGGTCCCCCTGAATTACCCGGGCCCCTAAGTCACGGTATTCATGTAGTTTATCCTGGGTGATGTTTTTTTCAACCAATACGACCTGAAATCCCTGGATGAGAAAATTCCGGACAAGTGCAGGTACCAGATAGCTTGATCCGAAAATAATGACGTGTGAACGGAAAAAACGTAGTAAAAACAACTCCATATTATTGTAAAACAATAGCAGAAAAATAAGAAGAAGCGTATAAAGGGTCAGGCCTGTAGTAAGAAACGGAACAGTGTAGAAAATAAAATATCCAATAATGAGAGCAACAATGATAATTCCTGCTCTTATAAGAATCCTCGTAACTGAAGGAGCTAATGAATACCATTTTCCTGAACTTTTAAGCTTCTGACTATCTATCTGCATACAGACTCTGTCTCCTGAAGGGGTATGTATAGTATCGAAAAGTAATAGATGATGCGTTTAATCATGGTATTGGATTGAGAACTAAAAATTCCACATTTCATCAATTCGGTACGAGGGCCTATTAATTTCATTGGCTTCACATCTTGTTCCCTCGTTGGTTTGTTTCAATCAAATAAAACCAAACTCTACCATACTACCTTACCGGTTTCGTACCGCCCATGAGCGTAATATTGAATCTACTAATTCCGGAGATCCCCTAAATCTCCTTTACATCATTGGCAGAAAACAGGGTGCATTTTCAAAATTAAAAGGTAGAGACGGCCAGAACCACATCCGGATATTCCCCTCCAAACTTCAGGTATTTACAATCTTCCCGTCTTTTAACTGGACAATCCGGTGGAAATAGTCCTTGTGCCAGTCCTCGTGAGAGACCATAACGATCGTCTGTTTCATATCTTCATTGATCTCCCTGAACAGGTCCAGCACCATTCTCGAGTTTTCTGAGTCAAGGTTTGCACATGGTTCATCTGCAAAGAGGATATCGGGCCTATTCACCATCGCACGTGCGATTGAAACACGCTGCTGCTGCCCGCCGGAAAGTTCGCGGGGGAGGTGGTCACGCCGGTCGCAGAGGCCGATTTTCCTGAGTATCCCGTAACTGTCTTTGCGGATCTGTTCTTCGGTCCGGTCCTGCCGCAGCATTGCCGGCAGGGAGACATTTTCCATCACCGTAAGATCCGGGACCAATGCATAGTCCTGGAAGACATACCCGAGCTTGTAAAGCCTGAACATGGTCTTCTCATAATCTGTGAGAGCTAATACATCCAGACCATCAATAACAATCTTTCCCGATGTAGGTTGGTCAAGGAGACCGAGCATATGCAGGAGCGTTGTTTTCCCACTGCCGCTTGCCCCTACGATGCCGAGGAATTCGCCCTTTTCGATACCGAGCGTAACACCGTCAAGGGCATTGACCTCGACGTTTCCCATACGATAGGTCTTCCGCAGATCAGTAATCTCGATCATTTCAGGCCCTCATCGCAGTCTGGATATCCTCACGGGAGACCTGGTACGCGGGGACATACCCGGCAACAACTGCTGCACAGAACAGTACCACGGAATTGGTCAGAAGATCCCATGGTGTGATATACAGGTATGCAGACCATTCGGGTGTCACGATGGGATGTACATACATGTATGCCGCGAGCGCGAGCGTGATGATGATCCCAAGGATAATGCCGAGGATGCCGAGGATGATGACCTGGAACCCGTAATTATGCATGATTACCTGCTTGTCCACGCCGATTGCCTTTAGGATCCCAATCTGTTTGCGGCTGTTGAGAGTCTTGATTGTAATGACAATGAACAGCACAACCGTCGTAATGATAACGCTGACCATCAGGGACACCATATTGATAATAGCAAAACTCTGGAGCACCTTCCCTACGCTTTTACTCAGCAGGTCTGTCATTGTCTGGACCTTGCCATTTTCACCCACCCCGTAAGAGAGGAGTTCGTTCTTGATGAACTGCTCGGAATACCCTGGTTTCGCTCTTACGGTGATATAATTTGCCCTGTCCAGTGTCTTTCCTTCCACCTGTTCCATATCGGTCCAGGTTACAAACGCTGCGTTGTCAACCGGACTCCACCCGGTGGAATAGATTCCCTTGACCCGGTAGTCTTTCGTATACCCGTTGCCGTACTCAACCGTAATCGAGTCCCCGACCCGGACACCCCCGAGGGACTCCTGGAATTCATCTTCCTGGCGGACAGAGGAATCACCGGCTATCGGTTTGCCGATGATGATCTCACCGGTGTCGTCCTCCCCGAGATAACTGCCGGCCACCATTTTCGTGTATACCGGTGATACCTCCTTCTCATCCGTGGGAGTTATGGCACGCACGGAAACACCGATAACCCGCTGCCGGTACTTGAAGGTAGCCCCTTTGGAATACTGGGGGGATGCCCGCTGCACCCCCGGCATGCCATTGATCAGATCGAGCGTGGCATCAAGGTCTGTGATGTACTGGTCGCCCGATTTGGGACTGACGAGGACATTTGAGACCTCATAATCCACCAGCTGTTTTGTAATGCCCTGGCCAATCCCGCTGAACATGGAGGGGAGGAATATCATGTTGGTAAAGCACATCCCGATAATAAGGACGGTCAGGATCGTGCTTGAGCGGCTCCCCCGTTGGAGTGAACGCAGTGCGAGGAGGAAGGCGACTTTCAGCTCTTTTTTACCCATGGAAGGGCTCCATTGCCATTTTTCCGTGGCAGGTACCAGTACTTGTACCCAAGGATTCCACCAACGATAATGATCAGCAGGGCAAGGAGAAACATCCCGGTATTGTCTTCAGGTATTACCCTGACTGACATCGGGCTGGAAATCGTATGAGTCCCGAGATCGTCGACGTACGTGATGATTGTTGTATACTCATAGGTGCCACCCTTTGCGCCGTCAAGCGAAAATACAGCAGGTGCATCATTGCCAGGCTTGATCTTGCCGATAAATGCCTGTTTTGTACCGGTCATCGGGAGGTCTACAGTCGCAACCACCTGTTTTGCTTCACCGGTGCCGGTATTCTCTATCCTGATAGTCAGGTCAAACGGCTGGTTTGCAATTACCCTCCGCGGGCTTGTTTCAACCGAGACAAAACCAAGCTCGGCCTTTCCTTTCACCATGACATCAATGGAAGTTGTTTCTACATGCGCTGATCCATCTATCCAGTTGTACTGGAGCGTGACCGGCACCCGGAACAGACCGGGGGGGGTTTTCCTGTCAGACAACAGGACGAGGTTAACCGTCCTGGAATCATTGGCGTTTATCGCACCGATATGGTAGAAATCAGTCGTCTTCGGTGCAATCATATTGCTTACGTTATTAATCCGGACAGTAACATCATCCGTGCTGGTCTCACCCCCGTTCCGGACAACAAGCATTACCGGGATCTCGTCACCAGGGTTCACTGTATCAGGGAGTGAACTTTCCACGATCATAATAGCCCTTTTCTGGATCCCCACAGGAGTGTTAACGTTAACCGGGATTGGGAACCGGGTGCTCCTCCCACCCGTGGTATCGACCCACACTTCAGGATAGTACATCCCGGTCACTGGTGGCGCCCGGATGGTAAATGTCAACGGGAGCGACTGACCCGGACCGAGTTCCCCCACCCGCTCGAAATCTTTGCTAATGACCAGGATCCCCTTTCCCTCGAGCTGGACATTTTCGATATTCACGTTGATATCCGTAACTTTGGTTGTCGTAAAATCATTGGCAAAAACTCCTGCGTTCTCCTTAATGGATGCGGTGGATGCCGTATTTTTCACGACTACGGTGATTGTCCCAAGACTGTCAGGCATCATTATTGGAGGGTTCACCTGGTATTCGCTGATCTGTACAGTTGGATCACCGGCAGCTGATGCCGGTAATAGTATACCAGCAGAGATTGCGAGTGCAATTATGAATATGTGGATTAACTTCATCGTGTTCAGTCCACCCTATCGGGGAAATTTTTTAACTAGCGGGATTTTTGTTTCTTTAGAAACTTATTCTGAATATATTCGCATGAAGTGATAGTATATTTATTTATCAGCTCCATGCCCTATTGTTCCCTTCATGCTGTGAATCGCGAAATGCATCCATCCTTTCCATGTTGAAACGGGGTTGCAGATTGTTACCGCCACCTGACCAGTCGGGGACTGAATGTGTTATACTGCCGACTGGTTCAACAGTCAGCCATAGAAGGAATCGGAACGTGGTATCAGGGGTATTCCCTGCTCCTGGATGGCATATAAAACCCTGAACCTGCAGTCGCTGTAATTCATCACTATTTTCTTCGGGTGTAACCTGCTCAGGTAAAATGGTGGTAATATGCGGTCGAGTTCGCCTAATCCCCCGGAAAAAAAGGACTCTATGTCCTTTCCAGACGGATTCGTCAGGATCACTTCAATTAACAGGGACCGTTGCTGCCTGTCCGTAACATCCAGGTCATAAATAAGCAGTGAGTCTGACCGGTTCTCCCCCGGAGTCGTATAAATCCGGATTAATTTCGCGGTAAGGCGGTGTACTTTTTCCAGACCAAGCCGCCGGGAAACGGTATCTGCAATATACCCAAACGGGATTACCCCGACGCCGATAATCAGGATGGGCAGTTCTTCCTGCAACATTTCTGTACTACTCCGGTACGACACAGCAGTCCCGAGAATTTCACTAATTTCCCGTAGGTGCCCTGTTTTTTCCGGTGTCACTGAGATCATATTACACCAGACCCCGAACTTTCCCTGGGGCATGTTCACTGTTACAACCCTTTTATCTGCAGACGTCCCACTTTTTGGGATAAAATCAGGGCCAAATAATTCAACAGTGACATCGAGGGCAAATTCACCATCTTCCAATCCTCTAATAACACCTGAAACTACTCTCCCTATCGGGGGTTGCCGGGGATCGTGGACAGAGTACACAGGGATAATCACCTGATCTATCATAGCAATATGCTGCTTCAGTTCATCAAGAGTTACGACCTGATTGCCTGGAACAGCATGGGTGGTGGCTATCCGGATAGATTGAAGGGTCATTGCTGGTAGGTAATTTTCGGTCTGGTAGGATTAATAAAACCTTGCTACAGGTTGTCGGGCACCAGGAATATCCAGTAATACCGTGGTTAACTTTGACGGGTGCTAGCGATAACGGACCCTGGAAAGACGAGGCCTACCAGGTCCCTGGTATCCCGGGCATCCATTTTTTATCTTCGGAACATCAGGTTACTATTGAATGGCCCTAAGGTTTTCGCCCGATGAAGGGAATATAGGGACAATGGCTGGCGCCCTGGCGATAGCAATACTCCTGTCTCTGGCAATGTTCTCATGGTTCATACTTCCGGGTTACTCAAGCGGGCAGAAGGCATATTCCGGACTGAACCAACTGGCGGATTCTCCCGTCATTGCCAGTAATGTGACAGGATATGCAGATCTTTCTGGTATACTCGGGCCGGTACAGGTGACAACCCCGGCCCCGAGTCCGAACAAACTCGGCGCAGTGGTGATGAAGATCCAACTTGACTCCCTGCGGTATGTATGGAAACCGGGAGCAGGTGTAGACCTCGATAAAAGCACGGTGATTTTTTCAAGCCCTGCGGGCCGGGAAGTTGTACCAAGGAATAGCGGGCAGCCCATGAAGAAACCAGGATGGGCAATTGTCCAGAAAGGAAGTACTATCCCATACCAGGGTGCTGACCAGGACAATATCCTCGAACCTAACGAGGCGTTTGTACTATTTGTCTACCCTTCCACTCCGCTCCCCCCATCGACACCATTTACCGTAACAATCAGTATGCCGGAGGAAAACGCGCTTATGGTAAACCGTACCGTTCCCGTTCAGGTGAAACCTGTAATGAACCTTGGGTAGCCTTTTTTTTAAGCCGGACTAATCAGGTACTATTTATTAAAGCGACGAAAAGCCGGGGAATCTCCCTTGTTCATCGGGTGATCTATCAGATTTCTCAACCGGCAGATTTCTGTAACGAAAGAAGGGAATAAAAGCCGCGATTACCTAGTAGTATTCATGAAGTATACAGCGCGACACGTACGTAAATTCCTCGAGCAGGGAAAGATCGACTCAGAGCTCTGGAAGATTCATTTTCCTTCACTACTCGAGTCAAGAGTACCCACCTGCGAGGAATGTGATGATTTTAAAAGTAACCTTTGCACAGGTGGGAAAGACCCGGTTGAATGTTTCCTCGCGATTGAACCCTGTACTGATCAACAGCCCAACGATGAAACAAAAAAACAGGCAGGAAAGGATAAATCAAAGAAATACCAGTGGAACAGCAAAGGGAAAGAAAAAATAATCCCGTCTGGCGCGAATAAAGCGTACGACCAGTCTAAATTATAACCCTTTTTTAAAAAGGTGATTGTGTAACTCTTGCCCCTAACTTGATGTAAGGGGCGAATAGAATTACAAATGTGAACTTTACCGATTTCATAAGTATCGCGTCTGATAATAAGAAATATGCTGAAAATGAAAATAGTTGAATTAAACAGCCATGCAGTGAGGCCGACACCCAGGTCGCTTATCACCTGTGTTACATGGTACCCTGGATACAAGGCTTCGGAGAGAATGATACCAGAAAAAATGCGGCAGTCCCAATAAAAATCAGCAACCCTGCAAGAATTTTATTCGTATATTTCATGAAAGTATTAACCTCCGATGTAACGATGGGTCTATTGGATATTCAGGATTTCGAATTGAGAAAAAGCCAGAAGTAAGATTTCCAGACTGTCTGCTCTGTTAGAAGTTTGAGCTGCCTGACCCTGGTTGATGAAATTATCGGCAGACTCTTTTTCAGACCATAGACTATTGAGAATTGCAAGTGCATCTGGTTTTAAGGTAAACCGGGGAGATATTCAATACCAAAGGAGTTCTCTATAAGAAAAAGAGCTGTTACCGATTTAAACCCTGTACAAAGAAGCCGCTGGAGGGATTTGAACCCTCGACCTGCTGATTACGAATCAGCCGCTATACCCCTAAGCCACGGCGGCAAAAATATCCTATATCTATAGTAGTTCAGCATTTATTAACATTTAGAGTGGTATTCCGGAACCTTTCCGGAAAAAAACGGTATCAGGAGTAACCCCTTATCGTCGTCACGCTATCAACCGACGGACGCTCTCCTTTGGGTTCTATTTTCCCGAATTTTGATTCAAAATCTGCCATTGTTTTCTCAAGGACCGCAAGGAGGTTCTTTGCATGGGTCGGGGTAATACTCACAATAGCCTTGGCCCTTGCCTGGTTAACACCGGGTAACTGGTGAAGGAAGACAAAGGTGAATTCATCCTCCTTGTACGCTATCTGGATCATGTTGCTGTAGACCGGGTCGAGGGTCTGTGGAATATTTACTGATATTTCCTGATTCGTCATGCTGAATACTATGTTCTGAATTCATAAAAACAGTACTGACTTTTTGAATGGGTTGGGGATATCCTTTTCAGGGCAAGGACATACGGTAAAATACCGTTCTCATGTTTTAACATTTTTATTCACACAAGGGCGCACGGAAAACCGGCACCCTGTAACAATTAAAAAGAATCAAACAGCTGTTTTTTCAAATACCCCATAATCCGAATTTCCCATTGAGTGAAGATAATGATATACATTATCATGCATCACTGTAAAACCTTAATACTGTTGAGAGGGATGTATTCATCATGGTTCAGGATAGTGGTAACACGAAACGAAAAGAGATCAGGATCCAAATTCCTATTTTTTTTAAGCTCATGATTAGCATGCTGTTTGTGGCAACAATCCCGATATTTCTTTTGGGAATCGTTTCAATGGGAGGTACTGCAAGTATAACAGCAAGTTTAGGTCTCCAGACCACAATTATTCTGCTGACTGTGGTTACCCTCGCCATCGTCCTTATGTGGAGTTTTTTCCTCGCAAGCAGTATTACGAGCCCTATTGTCAGACTATCAAATATAGCGCAACATATGAGCCAGGGGGAGATAAAA
This sequence comes from uncultured Methanomicrobiales archaeon, assembly GCA_903828975.1. Lineage (GTDB taxonomy): Archaea > Halobacteriota > Methanomicrobia > Methanomicrobiales > Methanospirillaceae > CAIKOD01. Next base: position 11,866 of record CAIKOD010000164.1, read on the forward strand.
ACCGCAGAAATTGATGTTATGTCAAATGATGAAATAGGTGAGCTCGTCACTTCGTTTAACAAGCTCATCAACACCTACCGCATTCTCGATACACTAGCAAAGGATGATACAGGTCATAAAGAGGTCTGAATAAAAGATTTTACAATAATTTTCCTCGCACTCTTTCAATTACCTGGGTTGCCGATTTCAATGTCCAATGTTCAGGGATATGAGGGATCACGTCCTGCCCCGGTTTCAGGTGTAAACCATGCCGGGGTTCAGACCAGTTTTTATACCGTTACTCTGCATACCTTCATAGACTGTGATATGTATAAAAACAAGAGACCACAATAATTGAAAAGCGGTTATGTTCGAAGATATCCTTAATAAATTCTTAATAATTGACGGCGTCTCATCTGTTACAATTATCCGGGATAATGGTGAGGTTGTGGAAAGCCAGAAAACGGGAGATTTCGATGATGGCCAACTTGCGGCAGTAATCTCGTTTGTCCTCGAAGAGTCAAAATCAATGGCTTCAAAACTTGGAAAAGAACCGCTTTCAATGGTATTTATTGAATTCCGTGATCATATCCTCCTGTCAGCACCGTTAAAAGAACATATATTCATCGTATTAATTGCAAAACCAAGTGCGAATATTGCCCAGATAAACCTGGAACTGAAAAAGAACAGAGAGAGATTATTAATGATATTATGATAAAAAATCTGCCGGAAGGAACATCTATTGGAGAGATGCGGGCCTCACTGCAGTGGGTACTCTCGCATACTGCGCGGTTTGCCGGTCTCGTACTCGTGACAATCCAGGGAAGCCGCGGGTTTATCCTGATTAATATGGGTAAACCACTGGCATATTATTTCAGGCACGGTCAAAACGTCCTTAATGGCCACGCTGCATATGAGTATTTCCATAGCCAGCCGTTTATCCAGTTTGAACTGAGGAAGTATACTGCTTTGGAAATGACCCTTGCTCTTGGTCTTGCTTCTGCAACTGAAGTGACTGCAGTTCAGCCGTCACCAGGAAAACAAACAAATGGGACAGTAAAGGAGCTATCTGGTCCTTCCGCTGAACCTTCACCCGCCGAAACAACTCCTGATAGCAGTAATCCTCAGATCCCCCTGTCAGCAGAAGAAGATGGTCTTTCTGCAAATGAAATGGAGTTGAATGAATATTCGACATTTGCTAACGATACTATTCCATATATTGGGTTATCCCAAAACTTCACGTTATCAGAGGATGACGAAAATGACCTCTCCCTTTTCCCGCATGTACCCCTCAGGACTATAGGAAAATTGCTGGACTCTAAGAAGACGGATGTTGGGGATCTAATCCTTGGGCAGATAATCAACCTTCCCGGAGTGCTGGCTGTCACCATATTCGGGCGTGGTATTAATGTCCTTTCAATTGGGGAGATCAATCCTGAAAACCTTGTTGACGTGGCAGAGGACCTGATTAACAGCTCAAAAGGACTATCTTCCGTCATGAGAACCGGGCCGTTTATACAGGTGACACTCCAGATCCCTGCCGGTAATATTATCATCGCTCCCTACTACGATGAATATCTCTGTATTCTCACCAGTCCTGGTATTAATCTTGGACAGATTAGGAAAATTATCCGGGAACTTCCCGGGATCGAAACACCCGGGGAAGCAGGAGCGGTATTCTGATGTATACAGTCCTTGTTGTCGATGATAACCCTTCGATTGTTGACATTTTTGTTAATATGCTTGAACAAGGAGGGTATCGTGTTCTTTCTGCCACAAGTGGTGAAGGAGCGCTTGAAATCCTGGAAACTTCCAGGCCTGATGTGATCCTCCTTGACATCCTGATGGAACCAATCGACGGGTGGCAGACATTGGAACAGATAAAATCGGGTCCTCCCTCTATGTCGTCTATTCCCGTTATGATGCTGACTGCAAAACCCCTGAGTCCTGAAGAAGCTAAGAAATTCGGGCTTTCTATCGAGGACTATATTAATAAACCTATCACCCGCCGGGCCCTGTATGGTGCAATAGAACGCTTTTTCCAGCGTCGCGACCGCATGGAGACCCATATGCAGATTGCGGGAGAAGGTGGCGCCACCCCGGAAACCCTGAAGGAATACAGGATGCTGTGTCGGGCTACCGATGTACAAAAGCGGCTTCTTCGTATTCTTGAACATGTTGCGATAAACGAAAACCTTGAACCGGGAAAATATGAAGAGATAACCTCGGCAGTCAGGGATATGAAAGAGAGCCTTACCGGTAAAAACGAGCGACTTGAGGTGATAAGGCGTCAGTTCTCTGATCTCGGGATAACGCCTGATGAGGTGCAGCGGTGATACTGTCTGTTCAGGCCCCATGGTGTCCATTCTATCACCTGTTCAACCGGATTTCCCGGAATGGTCCACAGGAAACCACTATGAGGGCAATCTATCCAAGGTTTTATCCATTATTACCCGGTATGGATAAAGGATTGAATCGTATAATCCCGTTCTTCTTCTCCCTCTGGACCTGTTCTGATGAATAGTCAGCTCATACCGGTGTCAGAGCTCGCATCAGCAGCAGGATGCCCTGTCCGTGTATTTTTTAACCGTTCAAACCCATGGGTAGAACCTTCCTCGTATACTATATGCAAACAGATTTCCTACCACCTTGGTAGCCGTATTGAAAGAGATGAGATATGGCAGGAGATCTGCAGGGTGGCGCCAGGAATTGATCCCTCGTACAAATCGTATTATGACACGTGTATTGATCACTGTTGTAATAAGGAATGGAGGGCTGCATCCGAATATGATCTTTTTGTGACGTCAGATCGTTTCGGGATCTGCGGGACAGTTGACAGGATTTATACTGAAGCTCCCTACTTTTCAGTAACAAGGTCTGTGAAACCACCGGTTCAGGGTATTTATCCTGGTGACCGGATACGGGTGCTGGGTTATGCCCTCTGCCTGTCGGAACTATTAGGGATGGAGTTGCGTGGAGCTTCAATAGATTATATTCCTGGAGGAATAAGCCGCTATTATGAGATCCAACCCCGGGACATGAGGAAGTTTTATTCGATACGGAAGGTCCTGGCGAATATATATGCAGGGAGTGTCCCTAAAAAACCACTCCATGCCCCGTGTGGGACCTGTTATTACCAGGGGCGATGTGACCCTGGACCTACCCGGCTTTCAGATCTTTTCTGACTTGAGAAACCTCAAAAAAAGTTCCTTCTTTTTTATGTGAAACTCCTGACCGGAAGTGAACTACCTCTTATAAATGTATCACTTTTTACTGCTCCAGCAGGGTAATGGACTTGATATATTCTCCCCTTGCTTCCCGGGTAGTACCGACTATCAGCCAGTACTCGTCCCCGTGGCGCTCGCATATTCCCTGAGCTATGATCCTCTCGCCGCGAACTGCCTGTCCGCTATAGGTATGGGTAAATGAGAGTACCCTGGAAATTTTTTCATGTGAGACAGAATACACTGCAGGATTATCGTATGCATATGAGGCATCGGTCACAATAGCTTCGATAGTCATTGACCCAAGGATCTCCCCTTTTTCGGAAACGGCACTGCCGATCTCCTCATATCCCCTGGAATACAGAAGATCAAAATACGTCCCTTCAATCTGGCCACGGTTCCATTTTCGCTTTTCGTGAAGGATAAAATCCTCAAAGGAAATCTCGGGTCTGCGTTTTCTGTATACCGTTTCCCAGAGTTCTTCACTCATTGGTTCAAGCAGACCTTTTTCTACAGCTGATATTAGTTGTCTACGGGCTGCAAACCAGTCCCTTCCATATACAATAAAATCAATATCTGAAGATTCTATCTCCAGTCCACAAAGAAGTGACCCTGTGCAGCCCATTGATGAAATTGGAACACTAAATAATTTCATCAGTTTTCTAACACGGGAATCTCTGGATACTATGGCAGGGAGCTCAATTTCCGGTTTGTAAATCCGTTTCACATCGGTTGGAGGTACCCGGTGGATAATGTCCAGATAGTGTGGTTTTCTCTCTCCGATTAATTTAAACGACGGTTCAAAATCAAGTTTCTGATAACGTGCTCCCGTCCTGCTAATTCTTTCTCCGTGAGGATCTGGTATATAACGTAAAATGCAACCGATACGTTCGGTATTGTCATAGGCAGAAACTGCATACAGCCACCCGTCATGGTCTTCGATAAAGTCGCGGAGCCTGAGTGGCAGCATCCAGGTTCACTCCATTATTGAGAGGTAATTCCTGACCTCTCCAATAAGTGCACCTTCCCGGATTATGCACCGGTTCACTAAATCTACCACCGTGCTCGGTGTTCCGGGGAGAATTCCCCCGTCAATAAGGAAATCATAGGGGACATGGCATTCACCCGGGGTTATGGGGTCCTTTGCCCCGGACTGGTTTGCACTGGTCGCGGTTACAGGAGAATCGAAACGGGAAATCAGTTCGATCGCAACAGGATGTGCCGGATACCGGACACCGATCATCCCTGTCCCCACTGTCAGCATGGCAGGGAGATACGAGCGTGCTTTAACAACGACGGTGACGGGTCCGGGTAAAAATTTATTGATGAATTCCTCTTCCCGCGGGCCGATTTGAGTGACCGCGGCCATCATATCCAGATCAGAAACGGCAATCGATAGTGGCATTGAAAGGGACCTGTTTTTTGCTTCATAGACTTTAAGGATTGCGTCTTCGGAAAATGCGTCACCACCCAGACCATAAATCGTTTCGGTTGGATAGACGACCAATCCATCTGTCATCAGGGTTTTAACGGCTTTCTCTATTACGTCCATCTAGAACTCCCGGCCGCGGACCCTGTTTATATCGAACACTGCCTTACTGCTGACGTGCATGACGGCAAAAACTCCTGCCTGAATCGGGTCAGTGACAACGAGGTCTGCATGTTCCGGTACACTACCTGCCATCTTCAGAGCGATAACCGGTATCCCAGCTTCCCGGACGCGGTCGACAGCGATTGAAATCTCTCCACCCATTAATGATCCCGCAAGTACGAGGATAGCTGCCCTTGGGAGTCTTGCTACCGCGTCGACTGCCTGTGCAACAGTTCGTTCACCTACGAGCGGTATGGTATCGACCGAGATCCGTTCACCCCTGATATTATGCCGGTCAGCTTCGTTAACGGCGCCAAGTGCGACCTGCGCCACCTGGGCTCCACCCCCTATGATTATGACCCTGGTCCCGAAAATGTTGGAAAATGGTTTATAGGGCTTTACACCCTTAACCGATGGAATCCCTTCAAGTTCACCGATCAGTTCTTCAAAATCGGACCCGCCTTCGTACTCGACATATATCTCTGCGAGGTGGTTCATCGGCCCCGATTCAAATACCTCCTGGTGTATCATCATGATATTTGCATCATGACAGGCGACAACGGTGGTAATATCGCGAAGTACACCTTTTGTATTCTCTGCAATAATCCTGATAGCAAAAAGTTCGTGTTCGGCCATAAATAGATGCGATAACCGGGGATCGAACCCGGGTTAGAAGCTTGGGAAGCTCCTGTCCTACCGCTAGACTATTATCGCGAAGATTTCACTACCGTATTGTTCTTTTGGACTGATAAAGGTTATTTTATCGGGTTAGAAGGTATCTGGTATCAAGGAATGAATTAAAAGGGAAAGAAAAAATTACTGGCCTGATTTGTTAAGAAATGAATTTGTCGGTTCCCCGTTTTAAGGGCGTTTTGGTGAATGTACCTTCTGTAACTCATACATAATCTCGCGATGATATCCTAGCAGCATATCGCTTATTACACCGAACATGAAAACCTGGAATCCCACGACTACCAACAAAACGGTAAGGACCGTAAGTGGCAGGTGATCAATTCCACGGAACCACTCGAAAAGAACATAAGTCCCGGTAAAGAACCCTGCGATCATGATCATTACCCCGATTAAACCGAAATAGAACATCGGGTTGTTACTTTTTGCAAGCCTGTATATCGTCGTCGTAATTTTCAGACCGTCGTGGAACGGGTTTAATTTTGTATTGGTCCCGGGTCTTTTAAAATACCGGACTGGTACAATTTTAATGTTCTGGTCATTTCGTACTGCTTCCGCAGATATCTCTGTCTCAATCTCAAAACCGGTCTCTTTCAGGTGGAGCTGTTTAATTGACTGAATGGTAAATGCCCGGTATCCCGAAAGGATATCGAATAAAAACTTTCCCTGTGCCAGTTTGAAAAGCCGGTTGATAAGCTGGTTGCCAAATAAATTTAGCCTTGAAAATGCGGGTTGGTTATCCGGGATCAGCCGGTTCCCAATCACCTGGTCATATCCTTCTAACAGGGGTGAAAGCATGTTTTCTGCATCCTGTGGAGAGTATGTCCCATCGCCATCAAGCATCAGGATATAGGGTGAATCGATAGTATGGAAGGCTTCTATCAGTGCATTTCCTTTACCCTTTGCAGACTGCACCATCACCCGGGCGCCGGATTCCACGGCGATTTCCCTGGTTGCATCACGGCTGTTCCCGTCCATAACTACGATAGTGGGATAGCCCAGAGCTTTGAATTCATTAATAAGATCCCTGATCGTCGGGGCCTCATTTAATGTCGGGATAAGGATGCAGACCTTATCTTTTTCGATATTCATTCAATTACTATATTAGATTCATCGACATAAGTGCTTTCATGCATATCTCCAAAAAAGGAATCCGGGCACTGGGTATTGCCGAGAGTTATTCCGGGAGAGAGCAATCGGTTATCTGCGGTGTCGCAATGAGAAAAGACCTCCGGATAGATGGTATCGGGTTTGGGACTGTCACTGTCGGGGGTACTGACGCAACAGATTCAATACTGTCCCTGGTAAAAAAACTCGCGAGAAGTGATATAAACGTCCTTCTTCTTGGTGGATGTCTTATATCTTGGTATAACATTATCGATCCGTTACGGTTGTATAAAGAACTTAATTTACCCATTATTTGTGTTACCTACGAATCATCAGAAGGTCTTATGGAAGATATTGGAAAATATTTTCCAGGTGATTCAGACCGTATTTCAATGTACATACGTCTGGGTGAACGATTTCCTGTGGTACTAAAAACCGGCAGGACGATATATCTCCGATCGTGGGGGATCACTGATGCGGATGCTTCAAAGATATGCGATGATTTCACACTTGATGGCAAAATTCCGGAGCCTGTAAGGGTGGCAAGGCTGAGTGCCCGGGCATTTATGCGATATGGGTATAACTTGAAATAAGAGCGCCCGATGGCTTTTGATACACTTCAAACCTGATGTTGTCTCCCGGGTGAAAGGTACCGTCGGTGAAGTCTATCATAATTTGTTCACCAGGTTCCCACCATGTCCCTGTACACCCAGAGCCCCCCATTGTCTGAATTCCGATGTGGACTGTGGGGATGAAATTATGGCCGTTCATGGTGCTGATACGGCAGTCCAATTTCTGGTTATTTCTGAAAAAAGATGCCTTAAGACGGTCATTCTCCAGTCGCTCTGTACCATGATGATAGAGGAGTACCCTGCTGTCGTAGTTTATTATCCCTGCTTCGTTTGTACTGTATACTTTTTTTATTTCGAGGAATGAGGGTGGTTTGTATATTTCCATATTTGGCATCTGAAACATAAGATAGGCCAGCAAGGCGAGTAGAATCGTGATTGTAACCATTAATATTACTGCAATAGTGTGGGAAGATCCTTCGTCCGTGTTTATTCGCCGGTGCATATGCAAAGTACCAGATGTTGCTTGGTAGTTGGAGATTAATGTATTGAAATTATCACAAAATATGCAAGTCCGGGTCTAAAATGAAATCTAAAAATCATTATGGGTGAGCAATACTACGAAATGAATCGGTAACACTTAGTTCAAAATCCCCTGTTGAGGGAAATTAGCATAAGTATTATTCTGCAAACTTTAAAAAAGGGAAAATGGGGTTTATTCTTCAACCTCGCCCGTCCTTACACGGATCGATTTCGTGACAGGTGATACAAATATTCTCCCGTCACCAATTTTCCCTGTCCGTGCGGCTGTGATAATGAGATCCAGGATCATTTGGAGGTCTTTATCTCTTACCACGACTTCCACTTTACATTTTGGAATGAGGTCCACTGTAATTTCTCCACCCCTGTACTGGAGCAGGATCCCTTTCTGATCTCCCCGCCCCTCTACGTCTGATACAGTCAGTCCATATATTTTATTCTCCTCAAGTGCTCGTTTCACGAATTCAAACCGCTCTGGTTTTATTATTGCTTCGATTTTTTGCATCCTGTTCACCTCATGCATTGATACGTTCACCATGCTGGGATATATCCAGTCCCACATATTCTTCAGTTTCAGATACACGCAGTCCCATGAATTTGTCTACGGCCCACGCAAGGATATAGGTAACCCCAAATGCATATATCAGTGCAGAAAAGGCAGCGATCGCATTTACTACAAACTGGTGTGTGTTTCCTTCCAGGAGACCGGAGTACCCGTTCACCGCGGCTGCTGCAAAGATACCGGTTGCGAGCGCTCCCCAGAGCCCTCCCATCCCGTGAACTGCCCATGCATCGCAACTCTCATCGAGTCCTTTCCGCATACGGAAGAGCATCGCGCCGTAACATAAGAGACCTGCAAAGGCACCAATTGCGATCGATGCCATTGGTGTTACATACCCTGAGGCAGGAGTAATTGCTACAAGGCCGGCAATTGCGCCTGATACCATCCCTAGAGAACTTGGTTTCCCCTGGTACCAACTTGCAAACATCCAGGCCAGGGCCCCTGCAGCGGCTGCCGTGTTCGTGACAACAAATGCATTCGCAGCAAGGCCATTGGCCGCAATTGCACTGCCGGCATTGAACCCGAACCAGCCGAACCAGAGTAACGCAGCTCCGAGCAGGGTCATTGGTATGTTATGAGGCTCCATCATGTACTTGCCGTAACCCGAACGGGCACCGATTACAAGGGCAATTGCCAGCGCTCCGAAACCCGAACTTATATGAACAACGGTACCTCCTGCGAAATCAAGTGCACCCATCTGTTGTGCCCATCCGCCACCCCATACCCAGTGTGCGAGAGGATCGTACACAAGCGTGGTCCAAAGGAGCGCGAATACTATGAATGATGAGAGTTTGATCCGCTCAGCAAGTCCTGATGTTATAATTGCCATCGTTACTGTTGCGAAGGTAAGCTGGAAAATCATGTAGAGTAACCCCGGAATTGCGGGACTATATGGTCCGGCCTCCATCCCTACTCCTTCGAGACCAAGATTTGAAAGGTTGCCAATGAAACCCCCCGTGTCCCCGCCGAACACCAGCGTATATCCAATTAGTACCCACTGGATACTGACGAGTGCAAACGCAATGAATGCCAAGGCTATCATTGAGATAAAATTTTTCTTACGTACCAGCCCGCCGTAGAAGAATCCTACACCGGGTGTCATGAGCATTACCAGTGCCGTGGCTGCGAGGAGCCAGGCTGTTGTTCCCGTATCGATTGCCATGTAATTTTCACCATCCTGTTGAACGAAAGGTAGCGTCCATAATTTAATTTTACTTTTCTGTCAGGAATTAAATTGATCTTCTTCAAATTCTTGAATGAGGGCTTATCAGAGGAGGGACCGGAGAGGTGAATGTCCTGATACTTACCCTTATCCGGGGTATCATGATTCGATTGGTACCTCCTCTGGTAGAAGGAAGTTTGTTTCCATCTATTATAATAATATCTATTATTCCGAAATTTAAACATGATAAAAGAGAAATTTTTGCTTGTATTATAATAAAATCGCGCGGGTAGTTGTCCTTATAGTAACCATACTATGCGGTATTTTCCGATATTTTTTCCAATAAAAAAAGAAATTTTTCTTTGATTTAGATATCAAGGATCGTGCGTAATTTTTTTTCGATATGAATACTGATCGGGTAATGACCAGGAATTTCGGTTTCTTCATCCCGGTAGAGAACGGCCTCATCAATATCTTCATCGGTGATACCATATTGGCTGTGGTCAATCACCTCCATAGAATAAAGGCTGCCACCTGAAATATTCAACCGGCAGATCGTCGGGTTATCCCCGCCCGACCGGATATAATAATATGATGACCCGATATAACTCTCCCGGCGGTCAGAAAGCCACTCGAGGACTTCTGAATAACGCATCGGGTCCTGAGGCCCCGACCATTCACTGTCATATGCCATATTTCCGGTTGATTTAAACACTTCGACCATTTTTATTACCTCCTTCTGACTCTTTGGTTCCGCTGCTGTACCGCACCAAAAAGACCCGCTGTCACCCGATGTTATCGTACGGATTACGGGTAGTGGTCTATGGGGTGGACCGGAAAAAATGTCCCGCCCTTATTGATTTTACGTATGGGCACCCCCCCGTCTGAACCGATCCGTTGATTTCCAGGTGACAAGAATCCCCTTGTAGAACCGGGATTGTTTTCTGCCTGGGGTACCGGTCGGCTGATAAGTAAAACCAACAGGGAAGATAGAAAGAAGGGTACTTCTTATAGTATTAATAATTATTTATTTATTTTGTACTACTATGAATAAATATAAAAACTATCCGTGTTTTTTGCGACTCGCTGGAACTTATTTTTAGTATTTCGCCATATATTTAAACGACAAAAGCAAAACAGGATTAATCCGGGGATAGTTGGAGTCTAATCCCCGGATTAATGTGTGTAGAGAGCACTACACAAGAGAGTTGGGAGGATGATATGGGTTACATATTAAACCTCCACTTCATCTGTCCGCACGCGGACAATTTTTTCCACGGGTATCTGGAATATTTTTCCATCCCCCATTTTTCCCGTTTTTGCTGCCTGTTGGATCAGGCTGATAACTGTTTCTGCATGGTCATCCCTGATAATCACTTCAATCGATGTCTTTGGGAGGAGATCGATAGCCATTGTTCCGCCCCTGAACTGCAGCGTAATCCCTTTCTGGTCTCCTCGTCCCATTACTTCGGTAACCGTCATACCATAAAACCCGTGGTCTTCGAGGGTTTTTTTAACGAAATCAATGCGTTCAGGGCGGATAATTGCTTTTATCATCTTCATATCATCACCTCCTTTCTAGATTATGCACGTTCCCCGTGCTGGGATAGATCCAGTCCTACATACTCCTCTTCCTCAGTCACCCGCAAGCCCATTACCCGGTCTACAACTGTTGCCAGTACCCATGTCAGACCGAATGCGTAGAACATGATGAACAGGGCGCCTCCTACCTGTATGAGAAACTGGTAGACATTTCCATACATCAGACCCGTGTAACTGTTGATAGCAGCAGATGCAAATATGCCGACAGCAATTGTTCCCCAAAGGCCTCCTATCCCATGTACAGACCAGGCATCAAGGCTTTCATCCATTTTCTTATTCATACGCCAGAGCATTGCCCGGTAACAGAGAATACCTGCTACTGCTCCAATGAGGATCGAGACCAAAGGTCCCACATATCCTGCGCATGGTGTGATAGCACCAAGGCCTGCAATCGCTCCGCTCACCATCCCAAGAGAACTGGGATGACCACTAATCCACGATGCAAACAGCCATGCGAGTGCTCCGGCAGCGGCTGAAGTATTGGTGACCACCAGAGCATTAACAGCGAGCCCGTTCGCTGCCAGCGTGCTTCCGCCATTAAAACCGAACCAGCCGAACCATAACAGTCCGGCACCCAGGAGTGTCATGGGAATATTGTGCGCTTCCATCGCATAGGTCCCGAAACCCGCTCGTTTGCCGATGACTATTGCAATGGCAAGAGCTGAAAACCCTGCAGTAATATGGACGACTGAACCGCCGGCAAAATCAAGGAATCCAAGTGAGCTCAGCCATCCCCCTCCCCAGACCCAGTGTGTGACAGGGTCATATACAAGCGTGGTCCAGAGAAGTGCAAACAGGACGAAAGAGCTCAATTTTACCCGCTCCGCCATACCTGAGGTTACGATTGCCATGGTAACAGCGGCGAACATCAGCTGGTATGCCATAAAGAGGAGACCGGGAATTGCAACGCTGTAGGGGCCGGGGTCCATCCCCACTCCTTCAAGTCCTACCAGGGAAAGATTTCCCATGGCCCCTGACACATCTCCGCCAAATGCGATTGAATAGCCAATAATAATCCACTGGATACTTACCAGTGCAAACGCCACGAAAGACATCGCGACCATGGAGATGAAATTCTTCTTACGTACAAGACCCCCATAAAAAAGCCCGACACCTGGTGTCATCAACATCACTAAGGCGGTTGATGCGAGGAGCCACGCGGTATCTCCACTGTCAATTGCCATGTATATAATCACCTGATTTTCTGTGAAATTTCCATGCTGGGTACATTATTCCAGTCCTTTCTTCTGGTCCCGGTGCCTCAAACATTGGTCCGGATGATTTTTGCAATACCGGGAGATGTCGCATCCATGTTCAAAATCTTCCATGGTAACATGTAACGAAACAAGGATCTTTTTACAGGGTTCCAGGGGAATTATCTGAGCACCTGCTGTATGTTCCATATCAAACCAGGCTCCATTATCAATCGATAATTGATCACCCAAAGGTACAATGCTCCCACCTGTTTCGTGGACATTATATTCTTCAGCACCATGGCCATGTTGTTTCATTGTCGTTCCGGTTTTAGTCCGACTACTCCCTACCCATGGAAGGATCCTATTTACCAGACTATATATATTTTTCTTTTTTGACGAATTAAAAAAAATTAATAGTTCGCCAGGTAGCGCTCAAGTTCCCAAGGGTGGACTGCGAGACGGAATGCATCAGACTCCATCTGTGCGGTGCAGGTCAGACTGTCCATAATATGTCCACCAAGAGTTTTTGTGAGCACTTTATCCTTCATCAGGTAGTCATGTGACTCTGTGAGGCTTCCCGGGAGCATTTCAATGCCCATTTTGTCCCGTTCCGCTGCAGTGAGGTGATAAATGTTCTTGTCTGTCGCTTCTGGGGGCATGGTTTTATTCCTGACGCCATCAAGACCTGCAGCCAGCATGGAGGCAAACATGAGGTAGGGGTTGCACATCGGGTCAGGGCTGCGGAATTCTGCACGTGTACCATTGCCACGGGCGGCAGGGACCCTCACGAGTGCCGATCTGTTCGCGTCGCTCCAGGTGATGTAACATGGTGCTTCATATCCGGGGACGAGACGTTTATACGAATTGATCGTCGGGTTTGCAACCCTTGTAATGGCCTTCGCGTGTTTCAGAAGCCCGCCTATGTAATAGAGGGCGATATCACTCAGTTGTCTCGGGGCCTTTGGATCGAAGAATGAATTCTTTCCGTCTTTTGAAAGCGACCCGTGTGTATGCATACCGCTGCCATTGATCCCACCAATTGGCTTCGCCATGAATGATGCATGGAGGCCATGTTTCAGCGCAATTGCCTTTGTTGCAAATTTCTGGGTCATGATCTGATCTGCGGTGGTGACCGCGTCCCGGTACTTGAAATTGATCTCGTGCTGGCTTGCTGCTACTTCGTGGTGGGACATCTCAATCTCAAATCCCATCTCGGTGAGTGCCATCACGATTTCCCTGCGAACGTTCTCCCCCTTGTCATTCGGGGCAAGATCGAAATAACAGCCCTGGTCAGAGAACTGTGTTGAGGGTTTTCCATCCACCATGTTGAAAAGGAAAAATTCCAGTTCAGGACCTGTATTGAAGGAGAAACCCATCTTTGCGGCTTCATCCATTGTCTTTTTCAGGATATACCGGGGGTCCCCTTCGAATGGTTTGTTGCCATATGTATATACATCGCAGACGAACCGTGCAACACGGGTATCATTAGATCTCCAGGGCAGAACAGTGTACGACGCTGTATCAGGTTTTAAAAGCATATCTGATTCTTCAATCCGGGTGAAGCCTTCAATGGAAGAACCATCAAACCAGATACCCTCAGTGAGGGCTTTTTCTACCTGTTCAACAGGTATTGCAGCATTCTTTGGTTGCCCCTGCACATCAGTAAACTGGAGGCGTACAAACTTTACAAGGTCTGCATCGATACGCTCGAGCATCTGGTCAACATCTTTCTTGCTTGACATTATGAATAACTAAACTCTGACATTATTTATAATTACGTATTCCGTTTTACAGACATTAACAAATAATTGGGGTTATTTCTCGGAATAGGCGATTATTTCCTGTTATTTTTAAAATTCTTCGATTATAAAGGTGGAAGGATATTTCCATCTCTATTGTAATTAAAATAAACGAAACTTTTTCAATTCCCTAATCGATAAAGGAAAACAGGCAGACCCTGTTTGATGACAGATGGCGATAAAAAATAACCCTGACCTTCACCCAAGGGAATATTCATTGATCAGGGATTTCACCGTCCATGAAGTATTCAGATTGATCAAGTCGCATTGCTAATCCCTCACAGGGTCCCCTGGTGGCAGGGTGGAGCGAGAACAGGCGATAATCAACTTCTAAAAAGCCAGGTACCTTAAAAAAATGCCCGGATCCTGTCTAATCACATCTATGATCAAAAAAAATAAATCACTGGCCTGAAGGAACAGTGATTTCAGTTCTCTATCAGTCAAGGAGGATACTGTTAGCTTTGTCCTTGTATGCATCCATCACATACGGGATGCCAGATATGCGGCTCGATTCCTCTGTTAAGGCCATCACATCATTTCTGGATATTGTCTTGAGATTGAAATTCCGGCTCCCTGCCATCAGCTGCTGGAGGCCGGTCCTGAATTTCTGTGCGTAGGTGTAGATACCGATCGCACCCATCGGGATCTCTTTAAACCGTGCCCCGTACTTCTCTTTCAGTTCTTCATAAGAGACGAAAATTTCTTCGGCCTTTGTCCCGTACTTCGAAACTGACTTCGGAAGGTCGCCATCTTTTATCCACTTCTCGATGTTCTTTCCTGTCATCCCGGGGATCATGAGCGCACGGCCCATGCAGACTGCCTTCACATTGGGACTTCCCATCGCGAGTGACTTGAAAACATTTGGTTCGTCGGAGAATCCACCGGCCATCGCTATATCAGGTACCCTGATGCCTCTCTTTTTCAGCTTCTCACAGTACTGGTTGGCCAGTGCCTGCAGGTAAAACGTAGGGATCCCCCACTCGTTCATCATTGGCCACGGGCTCATACCGGTACCTCCGGAAGCGCCATCGATGGTCAGGAGGTCGATCTTAGCATCTGCCGAGAAACGAATTGCCATTGCAAGTTCGACTGCGGAGTATGCCCCGGTCTTTAAGGTGACCCGTTTGAACCCGATGTCACGGAGACGGTCTACCTCTTCGAGGAACCCATCTTTTGTAACAAACCCGAGACGGGAATGTCGCTCGAACTCCTTGATTGCTCCCGCCTTAAAGGCCTTCTGGATCTCTGGAAGTGTTGGGTCAGGCAGAACAATGTATCCACGCTTTTTCAGTTCAATTGCCCGTTCCAGGGAGTTTACCTTGATTTCTCCCCCTATGCACTTGGCACCCTGGCCCCATTTCAGCTCGATGGTGTCGAGGTTATGCTTTGAAGAAACATATTCGGCTGTCCCGAGACGGGTGTCCTCGACATTCATCTGGACTAGCATCTCCCCATACCCGTCGTAGAACTTCTTGTAAATGCCGATCCTGCGGTCCATTTCAGGGGATTCCGACACTTTACCTTTACTATCGAGTTTAAGGCCTGGATCAATCCCACAAACGTTCTCACCGCAGACAATGGTAATACCGGAAATTGCCGCCCCTATGGCAAAATGTTCCCAGTTGATCCGGGCAATATCTGTGGACCCGAGGGCCCCGGTAAAAATGGGCATACGCATCTTTACCTTCTTATCCCATCCGTACTCGGTTTCGGTGTCAACTGATGAGAATACTGCACTATCAGGGCCGATTTCTGTCCCTTCGGGCAGGCCTTTTGCGCCTACCGCGTATCCCTGGATATTCAGGTGTGAATAATCAACAGGGTAGTTTTTATCCGCCCCAGCCGTGATCTCTCCAAAAGGTCCGGGGTATAGGACTTCACGTCCGCGGAATGATGATAACCAGGTCTCGCAGCCTCCTTTACATCCATCGATGCAACGGGTACAGATCCCTGACATGGGCGATACGTCCCGGGAGCGGTTTACCGTTCCGGTCGCTTCGTTTGCATTCGGTTGTCTAAGATTCATTAACTCTCTCCTGATGCTCTCTTTTAATAGCCTTGAACAAAAATCAAGGGGGGGTCCGAGCGACAATGCTCAAACAAGAGAGTTTGGTTTTTATACCGATATAAGCACTTGCCTTCTGTTGTATATAAAAAGTTTATGGTTATATCATGAGTTACTACAAGAGGACCACCCAGCTAGTCAATAATTTTTGAATTCTATCTGGGCTGGATTATCGATTTAAAGTTATTTTCGGATATTATTAGTAATGGAACGATAACCCAAACCCAATGGGTATACTTTGTAGTCAGACCCAGGCAGGATTTGTCAAATGATACATATAGGCATGATTTTGGAATATATAATCGTCCAGAGGACTATTACGATAAATAAATTCAAAACTTCTTTTTAATCTTAGCATACTGATTGGATAGTCTCCGGTCGTTTCCAGCAACATCACGATCCATTTGAGTAGTGAATCGGTGGAAGGATACTGTATCCCATATATGAGATTTATCAACGAGCAAATCAAATTATACTGATCCCTATAATAATCAGCCAACAGGGCATACGTGGTAACAATGTGTGGCATAATTGGTGTTATTGACAGGAAACGTGAGTTGATGGATGGGTCCTCAATCAGGCAGGCCCTCTCCAGAATGGATGAAAGAGGCAGCGGAGAGGGGGCAGGTTACGTTGCATACGGTGTGTTCCCCGAGTTTAAGAATTATTATGCGATTCATGTCTTTTTTGACAATATTCACGAAGCGAAAGGTTCTGTGGATAGCTTACTTTCCGAATGGGGGACCGTTGTCCATGATGAGGAAATTCCAACAAGTGACCACGCAAAGATCAGGAAAGTCCACACGCCCTGGAGATATTTCTTCAAACCTGATGCGACACTGATGCCCCGCAGTACCGCACCTGAAGAGGATATCGTGACACACATTGTCATGAAAGTGAATACAAAGATGCCCGGTGTACTGATTTTTTCGTCCGGTAAAAATATCGGCGTATTCAAGGCTTCCGGGTGGCCGGAGGATGTAGCAGATTTCTACAAAATTCATGAATATAAAGGATACATCTGGCTTGGCCACAACCGGTACCCTACGAATACACCCGGATGGTGGGGTGGCGCTCACCCGTTCAACCTCCTGAACTGGAGTGTTGTCCATAATGGTGAAATTACTTCATACGGCACCAACCGGCGTTATATTGAGAGCTACGGGTACCAGTGCACGATGTTTACCGATACCGAAGTCGTCGCATACCTGGTTGACCTCCTCGTTCGCAGGCACGGTTTATCTGCTGAAATGGCGGTAAAGGCTCTGGCTCCCCCGTTCTGGGATGAAATCGATCGCATGCCTGAAAAGGAACGCCTCCTCCATACCGCGATACGACTGACTTATGGTCCGGCGCTCATGAACGGTCCGTTTGCAATTGTTGTGGCAAATGAAACCTCAATTGTAGGGTTTACGGACAGGATAAAACTACGCCCGCTTGTATCCGGGGAATATGGCAACCGTCTCTACATATCGAGCGAAGAAGCGGCAATCAGGACAATGGAACCTGATGTTGAACATATTATGATGCCAAGGGCCGGATCGCCTGTGATCGGGAGGTTGATTGCATGAGTATCGGTACTGTACCGATGAAATTCCGGGTGAGAATTAACCAGGAACAATGCATGGCATGTGGACGGTGTGTTGAAAACTGTTCCTACGGGGTATTCCGGATGGAGAACGGCGTTGTCCGGGTCAGTCCCAGGCATTGTGTTGCCTGTCACCGGTGTCTTGCGATGTGCCCGCGGGATGCAATATCTATCGAAGAGCGCCCTGTTGATTACAGGAGTCACCCGCTCTGGACGACTGAGGTGAAGGAAGCGATATTCAACCAGGCACGGACCGGAAAAATTATTGTCGCCGGGATGGGTAATGCCCTCCCGTACCCGGTCATCTTCGATCGGCTGGTACTGGATGCCTGCCAGGTGACGAACCCTAGTATCGACCCACTCCGTGAACCAATGGAGTTGCGCACATACGTAGGAAAAAAACCCTCACACCTCGATCTTCTGACAAAGGAAAACGGGGATGTCGAATTAATGTCAGCCCTTGTCCCGAATCTCATGTTAGAGACCCCTATTATGATCGGGCACATGAGTTATGGTGCAATCAGCCTCAATGCCCAGACAAGCCTTGCAAAAGCAGTAAGTGAAATCGGGACCTTCATGGGAACCGGTGAAGGAGGGCTGCACGAGAGTCTCTATCCCTACCAGAGCAATATGATTGTACAGGTTGCTTCGGGCCGTTTTGGTGTGGATATCAATTACCTTGAGCGTGGCGCCGCAATAGAAATTAAAATCGGCCAGGGTGCGAAACCAGGGATAGGTGGGCACCTTCCCGGGGAAAAAGTCAATAATGAGGTCTCCGTTACCCGGATGATCCCGGAAGGAAGCGATGCAATCAGCCCGGCACCTCATCACGATATTTACAGCATCGAAGACCTCAAGCAACTGGTCCGGGGCTTAAAAGAAGCAACAGAGTGGAAAAAACCGGTCTTTGTTAAGATTGCTGCGGTACATAATTCAGCAGCGATTGCAGCCGGCATCGCCCGGTCATCAGCTGATGCAATAGTTATTGACGGTTTCCGTGGTGGGACGGGTGCTGCACCACGGGTGTTCCGGGACCATGTGGGGATACCTGTGGAAGCAGCTATTGCAAGTGTCGATGCAAAGCTTCGTCAGCAGGGTATCAGGAATGAGGTATCAATTATCGCGAGTGGCGGGATCCGTGAAAGTGCCGATGTCGCAAAAATCATTGCACTCGGGGCTGATGCAGTATATATCGGTACAGCTGCGTTAATTGCCCTCGGGTGCCGGGTATGTGGGACATGCAATCGAGGTGTCTGTGCATGGGGGATTGCGACACAGCGGGCTGATCTCGTGAGCCGCCTGGACCCTGAGATCGGTTCAAAACAGGTAGTCAATCTCATCCATGGCTGGACTGATGAACTTGCTGAGCTGATGGGTGCAGCAGGAATCAACAGTATCGAAAGTCTCCGGGGTAACCGGGACCGTTTAAGAAGTTACATGCTCGATGAAGCGCTTATGACTGTGCTTGATGTGAAATCAGTGGGTGCGTGAGTCGAATGAAAACTGTCGAGATCGATGCGAAAGACCTTCATTATACCCCGTTAAACCAGCAGATCAGAAAAGCCGTAAGTGAAGGGGCAAAGGAGATAATCATCAGAAATATCATGGGGCAACGGTTCATCGCGGATGGCTTAAAAGGCCAGGTATCGCTTGTCCTTCACGGGGTAGCCGGTGGGGACCTCGGGATGTTCATGAGCGGGCCGGATGTTACATTGTATGGCAATGCCGACCATGCACCCGGTAACACGATGGATGCCGGCTCCATTGTCATCCACGGGAGTGCAGGTGATGCAGTTTCCCATAGCATGCGGGGTGGAAAAGTATTTGTCCGCGATAGTATCGGTTACCGGGGGGGCATCCATATGAAACAATATCTGGACAAATGCCCGATACTCGTCCTGGGTAGTTCAGCACGTTCGTTCCTTGGTGAATATATGGCCGGGGGCATGATCCTGGTTCTCCGGCAGTTCCCTGATTCCATGAATGATGAACGCGGTATCGGAAGTGGAATTCATGGCGGAGAGATATTTATCAGGGGTGAGATCGGTGATAATTGTGTCGGGGTTGGAACAAAGAAAGATCTCTGCAATAGTGAGGAGATTGCACGAATAACCCCGTTGATCCATGAATTTGCAGAAAAATTTGGGATCGACCCTGCTCCATTTCTGAAATCAAATTACACGCGGATATCTCCGGCTAGCAGCCGACCATTTGCGAATAAGTATACATGGGAGTAGTGGTGGCGATGGAACAAAAAACATACCAGGACTTAAAAAAAGAAGTATGGGAAACCGGGAGTTGTTCGGGATGTGGGGGCTGCGTTGCAGTATGCCCGGCAGATGCAATTACATTCCGGGAAATTGGCGATACATCAGCCCCGGTGCAGTCCGGATATTGTAAGCAGGTAACAGACGGGGTGACCTGCGGTGCGTGTTATGCAGTATGCCCAAGAACAGTCCCCCCTACAACAGAAACCCTTGGAAATTATATTGACCTCCTCGCGGTGAAAACGACCCGTAATATCCCCAGAAGACAAAGTGGTGGAGCGGTGACCGGAATTCTTGCGCATGCACTTGATACCGGGATGATTGATGCCGTTGTCACCATAGCCGAAGATCGGTTTACAATGAGGCCTTTATCCGTCGTCATTACTTCCAGTGAGCAGCTAATACACGATGCCGGGAGCCGGTACAGCTGGTGGGTTCCTTTTCTCGCTGCGCTTAAAACCGCAGTTGTAAACCGCAAATACAATAAGATTGCAATTGTCGGTTTACCTTGTACCGTGCAGGCCGTATCAAGGATAAGGTCCTCTGATAATGACCTTTTAAAACCGTATGCCCGTTCCATCCGCCTGGTTATCGGGTTATTTTGTACTGAAAGTTTTGACTACGAGGCACTTGTCGGTAAGAAACTCAAATCAGAGCATAATATAGCCACGTGGGAGATAAAAAAACTCGATGTCCGTGGGAAACTCGAAGTGACCATGAAAGACGGGAGCACGTTTTCATTCCCTATGAAAGAACTCGATGAAACGGTACGGACTGGTTGCCATCATTGCACTGATACCACCGCGCTCTTCTCCGATATTTCCGCAGGGTCTGTCGGGAGTCCAGAAGGCTATACCACCCTGATTGTAAGAAGCCTTATTGGAAAATCATTCCTTGAAAGTGCTGTGCAGGCGGGCGATTTGGTTCTATCCGGGGAGGTCGATCCCGGAGCAATCGAAAAGCTGGCATCAGCAAAGATCCGGAAAAATTCTATCAACTAATTTTTCCGGGTGTGAACGGATTCCTGTTTTTAATCTCACTGGAGGTTCACACCGTATAAGCTGATAATGTAACCTATAAGTTCTGTCAATTCCTTCGGGTATTATATCATTATAGCATCTATCACTATTACTCAGAATCAGGAAAATCTGCGGGTCACTGCGTAAATCCCGTTGTTATATACTTACGATAAAAAGAAACGAGGAAACATATGAAAATTTGTGCAATAATCTCATTATTTCTCACCGTCATCATCCTCTCAGGATTTTCTTGTGCATTTACAGCCAGTGCATCTGCAATTCCCGTAATGATAAAGGCTGATAACACGTATATTGCTCCTTTTAGCTCTGCTTACAATACCTGGCTAAATACCCGATCTACCGTACCGTCCGAAAGCCCGGAAGGTCACGGGCTGGGGTTGATCCCCGCACCCGTCGACCTGTCCGGAGTATCAGATTCCGGGACCTGGAGCAACAATGTAAACGTTCCTGAAGTTGTCGGTTACGCGTTGCAGAGAGGCGCGGGGATTGCACAAACACCTGGAACTACTCTTATCGCCACCGCGAGCTCTGACAGCTATGATCTCCGTACATTGGGAAAACTAAGCCCGATTCGAAACCAGGGCCAGGATGGTAATTGTTGGGCATTTGCATCCATTGCATCGCTTGAATCATCACTGTTACCAGGGGAAAGGTATGATTTTTCTGAGAATAATGAAAAGAACCTGCATGGCTTCGATGTGCCCATTAACATGGGTGGCAATGATTTTATGGCAACGTCATACCTTGCCCGGTGGTCAGGTCCGGTGTCCGAAGCTGCTGACCCTTATTCTTACGGGACCACAGTTTCTGCATCAGGTCTTTCAGCTGAAAAACATGTACAGGATGTATTTTTCATTCCAACACGAAGGGGATCTCTCGATAACGACCTGATTAAGTCAGCGCTCAGGCAATATGGTGCGGTATACTCCACGTTACGGTATGAATCATCATCCTACACGCAACGTACCGCGTCATATTACTATTCCGGATCAGGTGGATATAATCATGCTATTGATATTGTCGGATGGGATGACGGTTATTCATCCGGGAATTTCGATAACCCACCCCCTGGGAACGGTGCATTTATAGCCAGGAACAGCTGGGGCATGACGTGGGGAGATGCAGGGTATTTCTATATCTCGTATTATGATACCCGCATTGGCAGGGATAATGCGATGTTTACTGCAGAGTCACCAAATAACTATTCACGGGTCTACCAGTACGATCCGTTTGGATGGGTTGCAAATTTCGGGTTCGGAACCGACACCGCATACTATGCAAATGTTTTTACCTCTGCCGGAAATGAACAACTGAAGGCCGTCGGGTTCTATACGTCGGCAACGAATACAGCATATGAGGTAAAGGTGTTCATGAACCCGGATAGTGGACCGATAAGCTCCAGTGGTTATGTGTCAGAACAGAATGGGACAATCAGTATTCCCGGGTATCATACCATCCGTCTTGATAATCCGGTCAGCCTTAAAAAAGGTGACCATTTCTCAGTCGCGGTTAAGGTGGTATCTGCCGGGTCGACTACACCAGTGGCGATAGAATTACCAATAAACGGGTATTCTACGGGAGCAACAGCTTCGTCCGGTCAGAGTTATATCAGCAGCAATGGTGAAGGTTGGAACGATCTTACGCTGTCCCAGCCGAACACGAATGTTTGTTTAAAGGCATTCACTAGTTCGGGTTCAACCCCTGTCGCTGTGACTAAACCCTCTTCCACAGGATGGCTGACGTTAAAAAACCTTCCCAGGTCTTCAACCCCGGTAAAAAGTAACGTTGCCCGGGTTTATCTGAATATAGGCCCTGTAAATCAGAAAAACCCGGTCAGCCGGGCACTCACCGGGCAGGCATCTACCCGGAACACTCTCCAATCATTTGTACCGGCACCAGAATATTACATCTCAAGGTACCGGATGAGTACCGGAAATGTATCCTCCTCAGGCAGTTCCCCTGATAAGTTCCTCGCAAAGTACCAGGGGTCTGATTGAGAACCTAAAAAAGTCCCGTCAGGTATGACGACCTGTCAGCACTATGGTCTCCCATTTAAAACCCGGAAGATCCCTGATTTTTTGGTAGTTGGCGAACGATTATCATCCTGTTTTCATAATAGTGTAGTTATATAAACCGTTGCGGTACCACCCCGGGAACTCCAATACGTAAAAGCTGTTCGACTAAGGTCCAATTAAGAAAGTGTTTCACCAGGTGTATCCATGTCTCCGGAAAATTACTTTGTTCAGGCAGGTGAACCAGATTCCATCAAGGCGGGAAAAGATAAAAAATAATCTCAGTAAAGGTTGCCGTATCTGTAAAAAAGGGGCTAAAATGGTCCTTTTTGTCACCGGGGTATGTCACCGTACCTGCTGGTATTGCCCGCTATCGAGTGAGCGAAAAGGAAAAGATCTAACCTTTGCCAATGAATGGTTGATTGAAAGTCCTGAGGAAGCGATTGAAGTGGCACATCGCATGAGTGCCCTTGGGACAGGAGTGACCGGAGGAGAACCGCTCGCACGTCCCGAGCGGGTAATTAGCTATTGTTCAAGATTAAAGGAAGAATTCGGGCCGGAACACCAGATACATCTCTATACTGGAATCGCACTCGACCGTGAAATGCTTAACCGCCTTGCAGGTATTGTTGATGAAATCAGGCTTCATCCACCAGAGGAGGTTTGGGATACAATCCTGACAAGTGATTATGTGGCATCTGCCGTGAACGCAAAAGAGATGGGATTTGATATCGGGTTTGAAGTCCCGGCCCTTCCCGATGTCGGTGTTCTCGGTCAGGCACTTCCTGTACTTGACTTCCTCAATATTAATGAGCTGGAATGGGGCGGTCACAATGCCGACGGAATGCGTGAACGTAGTTATGCGCTCGAGGACGGGCTTCATAACGCAATAGAGGGTGCAAGAGAATGGGCCTCGCTTATCAGTAAAGAGGAAAAGGTCCATTTTTGCTCCTCATCATTTAAGGACTCAGTCCAGCTCAGAAAGCGGTTAATCCGTATAGCCAGGAATACAGCACGATCTTTTGACCATGTGACACGGGACGGGACTATTATTTATGGGAACCTGGTACCTCATGAAAAAGATCGGGAATGGCTTAAACGACTTAAAACGGGATCGTTTGAAGACCAGGGTGATCATGTTGAACTTTCATGGAGGGTACTGCGTTCCAGCGCAGAAACCCTCTCAGGGGAGAGCTGTATTATTGAAAGGTACCCGGACAGGGGCATTATCGTCGAGGTGACGCCCATTTGAGCCTGATATCTGCGTTAGAACCTTTGTATGAAGCACAGCTCATACGGCAGTGCGTATACAGGCCCCGTCATATTGCTATCATACAGGACGGAAACCGGCGATATGCAAGGAATACAGGTCTTGATACTGCTGATGGTCACCGTGCGGGTGCAGATGTGACTGAAAAAGTCCTTGACTGGGTGCATGAACTGGGGATCACACATATCACCCTCTATTCCTTCTCCACAGAGAATTTCAATCGGGACCCAGGCGAAATAGAATCCCTCTTTACACTTTTCAAAGAGAAATTTTTAAGTGTCCTGACTGATGACAGGGTGTCAAAATACCGGATACGGGTCAGGATGGTTGGTGACAGGACCCTCCTCCCTGATGACTTAAAAGCGGTAGTTGAGATTGCTGAAGAGGCTACAAAAGAGCATAATGATTTTTTCTTAACTATTGCCCTGGCCTACGGTGGCCGTAATGAGATCCTTCACGCTGCACGAAGAATCCTTGAAAAAGTCAGTGAGGGTACCTGTAATCCCGAAGAGATTACGTGTTCGATGGTGGAATCACACCTCCACGAGGGGTGTGATTTACCCCCTGTAGACCTCATTATCCGGACTGGAAATGAATGCAGGACTTCCAATTTCCTCCCATGGCTTGCGAACGGGCATGAAAGTGCGGTATATTTTTCGGCACCGTACTGGCCGATGTTTCGTAAAATTGACCTGCTCCGTGCGTTAAGGGTCTATTCACAACGAAAAAAAGCCGGAATTACTTCCCAAAACGCCTGACCCGGGACTGATAATCACGGAGGGCCCTGATAAGGTCCACTTTCCGGATATATTGCCAGTTTGTATCAGAGAAAAAAAGTTCAGAATACACCGATTGCCATATCAGGAAATCAGTCAGGTGGTCGTCCCCGGTTTTAATCACAAAATCCGGGGTATATTTGAATGTCAGGCATGATTCGAGAAGCTTTTCGTCGACCTGCTCAGGCTGGACATGGCTTTTGGCCATTGATTTGATACATTCCGTGATCTCTTCTCTCCCACTCTTACCGATGGCAACGGTAACGGAAAGTCCTGATCCACGTTCTTCAGTCTGTTCCTTGTAATGGATGACCAGATGAGCGATAGCTCCGATTTTTCTGATTACCGGTAAGTATTTTTCAATGGACGAATATTCTTTTGTACTGATATGAAATGTCAGGCCCTTTATGGTACTGCCATTTATGGCAGATTTTTTAGTTCCCTGAGTACTCTCAATGAATGCTGGATTAGCTTTTCTGGCAGCAACCCCTTCGGAAATATCAATACACCACCTTGTACATGCAAGGATCTTATCCGGGGCATCCTGCATATCCTGTTCGGTGATCATTACGCAGATATGGGCCGGGAGGACCGAGAGCTGACGTTCGAGGCGTCGTTCATATATCCAGTAAATCAAAATGGTGACCTCCGGTTGTACTGATCTTTTCTCATGCATCCGATAGGGCCGTTAATGCAGTTCATACGATTGATCCAAAGGACTGTATGCATTATTCTCTCAATCATTAATTGGTTGTTATTATTTGTCAGGTTTCAACCTGATTTTTTAAGAAGCCCAATCAATGAGTTCCTTCATTGAAAGGCTGTTTACAATGTCCCCGGGACTGCACCAACCTCGTTGTGCGAGGGTTATACCATAACGCATGTTCGAAAATTCATTATCACGATGCGTGTCAGTACCGATTGAAATCCGAACGCCATTGTCTTTTGAATGCCTGATGTATGTGTCATCAAGGTCCAGCCTCCAGGGAGATGCATTACATTCGAGCGAAGTCCCGGTATCCCGGGCACGATCAATTACGCGGGACATATCAATTTCGAATGCAGGCCTCTTTCCCAGGAGCCTGCCTGTAGGATGGCCGATAATATCAACGTTTTCATTCTCCAGCGCCATAATGACGCGGCGTGTCATTGTGTCACGGTCCTCTTTAAGACCGGAATGAACCGAGGCAATAACAAGGTCAAGGTCTGAAAGCGCATGGTTCGGGAGTCCAAGTGTGCCATTCGAGAGGATATCAACTTCGATGCCATGCAGTAGTGTGCAGGCACCTGCCTTCCTGTTGACACGTTCAATTTCGTGGGCCTGTCGTTGTAATTTTTCTTCATCAAGGCCATGGGTGATACCAAGAGTTGCAGAATGATCAGAGCAGAGGATATAGTCATATCCAAGCCCCTCACCTTTGACCGCCAGCTCTTCCAGGGTAAGAGCCCCGTCACTCCAGTCAGAATGGACATGGAGATCACCCCTGATGTTGGATGGTCCGACTAAGAGCGGCAACTGGTAATCCCTTGCAAGTTCGATCTCTCCAAGGTTTTCCCGTAGCTCAGGGATAATATATTGGAGTCCCAGGAATGCAAACATATCTTTTTCAGAAGAGAATTCATGGAGTTTACCATCTGCCCGGTCTTCTATGCCGTATTCGTTTACCTTCCGGCCTTTTTCTATGGCAATTTCCCGGAGACGTATATTGAATTCTTTAGAACCTGTCAGGTACATAAGCATGGAACCGAACTGCCGTTCATGGGTAAACCTGATATCAACCCGTTGCCCGAGTACACGAACGGAAGTCTTTCGTTCACCTTCATCGATCACTTCGGCGGCACTATTTCTGAGTTTTGGATTGATAAGGGATGGTGATTCTGTTGTAACAATATCAATATCTCCTATCGTGCTCCGGCCACGGCGATAACTTCCCGCAACAACCCATGTTCCTGGCGTGAGGGATCCTGCAAGCCTGTTGACAACTGCTTCTGCCTCAACCCTGTTCATCCGCCCGCCGGCTGCACGATACAAAGCAATAGACTTAAGAAATCCCTGTTCTTTTTTTTCACCAAATCCCTTCAGAGACCGTATACGACGGCCACTGGCTGCCTTCTCAAGGTCCCCTATACTCTGGATATTCATTTTTTTCCAGAGCACTGCAATGGTTTTTGGACCCACCCCTTCCAGGTTAAGCAGTTCTACCAGTGATGGTGGTACCCTTCCACGGAGTTCTTCGAGTTCATTGCAGGTACCGGTCTCTACGATCTCCCGGAACTTCTTAGCAATCGCCGGCCCTATCCCCGGGACCAGTTTGAGTTCCTCTTCACTCATTAGTGCTACAGGGCTGTTAACACGTTCAATCACGTCAGCTGCCCTGTTGAATGCACGGATTTTATAGACATTGTCTCCGGTGATTTCCAGAAGCTGGCCGATCAATAATAATTTTGATGCTATCTCCCTGTTTGAGACATCCATAACCGTGTCCACCCCCCTTGATAGTTCCCTATGGTACGTACTGCAATGATGAACCGGTAAATTAGTTTCTTTTTATCAATCCGGAATTGGGATCCCCTAAAATAATTCCATTTATCAGGGACTATGGGGGAAAACCTGAAGGCAGAGCGTCGCAATAGCTGCGAACTCCTTTACCCCAATATACTTTTTCACCAATGTTACTGTTCAGGGGCTGTTTTCTCCAGTATCTTAACCTGTGTTGGCATAATGCCAGGTCTGGTATCGGTCATCCAGGAAGTGTACGAGAGTACATGGACATGGTATTCAAGATACCCACGGATGAAGTCAGAGAGCCCTTCACTGCGACGGCCGAGAATGAGGATTACAAACCACTGGATAATCATTATAATCCCGGCAATGAACCCGTATACCATCAGGACGATTGCTATTGCAATACTGTAAAATATACGGACGAGGAGCTCCCACCTTCTGGCTTTATGCTCATAGGTAAAGAGCTGGAACATATTTTCTTCTGAATCAGACATATAAGTTCACCTTAATTTAACCGGACCGGATGTATGCTCTGTTTCTGCCGGTCTTGTTTAAATGTCAACCTTTCACCTCAATAATGTTAGTTACCTGAACTGTTCCCGTGCTAAAAATATTTGATTTCCTTTTAAGGCACATGTTTTTAAACCATTAAAACGAATCTATTGAGTCAGATCCTTATCTGATAACGCCAGTGTCCCGGTAGGGTAGTGGATATCCTAGAAGCCTGCGGAGCTTTTGACCCGGGTTCAAATCCCGGCCGGGGCGTTCGGAGCAATAGTATAGATTCCATTTCGTATTTTTTGAGGATTGTTTCCAAAAACAATAACCACTCCATTTATTCTTTTCAAAGCCATAATTTCAATCAATCAAATGACGTCTATGAACAACCATATCGAGAATAAGCTATGGGCCGCTGCTGACCAGTTTTGGGTGAATTCGAGCCTAAAGCCATCTGAATATTCCGTGCCAGTGTTAGGGCTTATCTTTCTCAAATATGCTGACAGCAGATTTACAAAGGTTGAATCCGATGTTGCTGCTACCTATCCCACACTAGGAAGGCGATCACCTTTAACTGTAAGCGAAACCGAAGGAGAGCAAGGGAAAATCCATACCTGCCCATTATTGCAGGCAGTTAACCAGTCTCATAAATAACCAGGGACCGTCCATCCCACCCGGCAACCATTACACTACTTTTCACCAGGGAAATCCCTGCCCGACATCCCCGCACTGGTAAAACCCTCCTTCAAGCAGGCTCCTCCTTAAACGAAAAATTAGGAGGAATTCCTCACAAAGTCCGCCTTGTTCCACGGGTACTCAAGCATGGCGACATGGACTCCCGTGACCGTCCCGTTGCCACCGGTGGTGAAATTCACCGCGGTCCCGGTCCCAGTCTCACGGAATGTGTCCCCGTCATAGGGTACAAGGAAATACGGCTCCGTAAGGTGGCCGGCATACAGCTTGAGTCCGCCTGAGTTCGGTTCAACCCGCAGTGTGCTGTAATACTCTTTGGAATACGAACCATGGTAGGCTGCCGGGGACCGAGAAGGTTGTGCACCAGGCGGTGCAGGCGGGAGCGGTTCGAGTGGGCCGGTGACTAAGGCCCCTGGGTTCATCGCAGCGAGAAACCCCGCATCAATCTCGCTATACCAGTCCTTCTGAACCGCCCCGGTAAAGTACAGGTCATCCCACCCGCTGATAACCGCTTTTTTGAGGATATGCCCGCCAGGAAATCCATTGGTCAGGACAACAATTGCCATCTTCTCTTCAGGGTATAACGTGATGTACGTGGAGACCCCACTGGTCAGGTCACCGCCGTGTTCAAACCGGAGCCTCCCCCCTTATCTGCAACCGTCTCCCACCCGAGGTCATAGGCCACGATACTGGTGTTGGTAGTCCTCATGATATTCTGGGGCCGGTGGGTCTCGCGGAGGGCAGCGGCATCAATGACCTGCTTCCCGTCAATACTCCCCTCGTTCAGCTGGAGCCGGGCATACCGTGTCATACATTGATCGTAGAGCTCACCCCTCCTGCGGGACTGTTCACGTCATCGTTTATCAGCGGTCCCGCCACCGGTGTCCCGTTCATCATGGAGTAGGTATCCACGCGGTCAGCGATGTTCTCGAAATCCGCGAACCGTGCGCTCGTGTTCTTCATCCCTACAGGGACCAGTACCCGGTCGGCTACGAGGTCCTACCGCGACATCCCTACTTTCCTGGCGCCTGCTTCTGCTGCCGAGGTTATGCCGATGTTTGAATAGGCATAGGATGAACGGTAATCCCCAGTGAGCGGTACGAGGTGGAGTTTGCTGATGATCTCCTGGCGGGTGTACCCGATGTCCTGGAGTTCATCACCGGCATAGGCAGGAAGTCCTGTCCTGTGCATGAGGAGGTCACAGATGGTGACCTTGTCGGTTACCCACGGGTCGGAGAGCCGGAAGCCGGGATCCAGGAGGACAACCCGGTCATCCCACGAGAGTTCTCCCCTGCCAACCATGGACGCGAGCGATGCGGATGAGAAGGTCTTCGAGATGGATGCGAGCTGGAACAGTGTATCAGGACCGACCGATTCCCGTGTCGTGAGGCTTTACCCCGAAACTGCGGAGGTAGATGACGGAGTCGTTTTTAATGGGTATAGTGACAATCTAGCCACTAACCTCCATCTCTAACAGCTCAAGGATACGTTTCACTTTCATCTTATCACTATCGTTTCTGTGATTGTATCGCCAGACATATTCCCCCAAATACAATGGTAATTTCTCTCTCCGTA
>CAIKOD010000165.1 GCA_903828975.1 uncultured Methanomicrobiales archaeon
CAAGCGCTTCCAGGAGCAGATCGAAGTCGTCAATATCATGGAGTCTGAGGATGTCGGGGCTATCAAGGCCAAGATCCACGAACTCACAAGCCGTGATCCGGGCGCATTCGCTGCTGACCCGATGATCGTCGAGGTCAAGGAGGCCGCAGGCGCAGAAACCGCAGCGGCAGGGGTGAACCCGCAATTCCTCGAGATCGAGAAGAGACTTGACAAGATTGAAAAGAAAATAGAGTTTACTGACGCGGAAATCGCCCAACGTGTGGGCAGGAAAATCGGCCGTGATATAGGGATACTCTACGGACTGGTCGCAGGATTAATGGTATTTGTTATGTTGTTAGTTTTGCTGCCAAAATTGAATGTATTATTGTAATGGAGGTCGAGAAAGAATGTTCAAATTCGAAAAAGAACAGCAAGTCTGGGACTTCAATGGCACCAAGATCGGTGGACAGCCCGGAGAATACCCAACAGTACTTGGAGCATCCATCTTCTACAACAAGCATGAAATTGTATTAGATGACAAAAAGGGTACTATTGACAAGCCGAAGGCTGAGGCCCTCTGGAACCGGTGTCAGGAACTCTCTGATGAAGTGGGAGTTCCACACTTTCTCCAGATTCTCGCTGAATATCCTGAGGCGTTTGAAAGTTACTTCAGCTGGTTCGACAGTATCGACAACAAGACTGCATTCCTGATGGACTCATCGGTACCAAGCGCACTTGCACACGCCTGCAAGTATGTGACCGAGGTCGGGCTTGCAGACCGTGCGATCTATAACTCGATCAATGGTTCGATCCAACCTGAAAACATGGAGGCATTGAAGAACAGTGACGTCAATGCAGCTATCGTACTCGCCTTTAACCCCGCCGACTCTTCCGTTGTTGGCAGGGAGAAAGTGCTCGTAGAGGGAGGTGTTGCTGGACAGGCAAAGGGAATGCTGCAGATAGCAGAAGAATGCGGTATCACCCGCCCGATTCTTGATACCGCTGCAACCCCGCTTGGCCTCGGTTCCGGTAGTGCATATCGTGAGATCCTCGCCTGTAAGGCAATCCACGGCTACCCGACCGGTGGTGCATACCACAACATGACCGTAGCCTGGACATGGCTGCGCCGCTGGAAAGGGACGAAAAAATCCCCATCGAGACAGGCAGAGGGCTACAAGGGCAAAGATGCCCTCCTCGAGCAGATGTCGCACCACTACCTTGGAGGTATGGACGGTATGCGCCAGGCTGCATGGTCAGCCCCTGATATCGGATGTAATATGATCGCAAGCACCCTTGGTGCCGACCTGATCATGTACGGGCCTATCGAGAACGTCGAGGCGATGATAACTGCCCAGGCATACACAGATATTGCTGTCCTTGAGGCCATGCGTCCTCTTGGCATCGATGTCAAGGCAGAAAATCACCCGATCTTCAAACTCATTTAATCTTTTTTTCCCGTATCAGAAAAGGTGATGATTAATTCCGGCTCATTTTCCGGTTTTTAGTCCCATCATGATATAACCTTATAACACTAATAGTAGTGTATCACAAAAAACACAGAGGCACCAGCGGCCACCATCAACAGGATGGGTGGGAAAATTTCCAGGCCTCAATCACGTACAGGTCATATAGTGAGACTACAACCAGATCATACAAAATGACGAAGGAATCCTTAATCCCTACTATTATCGGATCGAGAAGCGGCTATGCGATCCGGTTCACGTGTCCGTCCTGCCATAATGAAAATAAAATTTTGTACAATATGCCAAAACCGTACTATAAGGAGACACGCGAGGCAAATTGTAAGCGGTGCAGGACACGCTACACCATACTTGTTCCTGATGATAATTCCAAAAACGTATTGAATCCAATTTGAATTTTCCCATTTTCCGAAAACGTTCGGGCCTCAGGCTCACCAATTCTTTTAGCTTTGTTTTATTGTCATTCTCACAAAAACCCGTCTTTCGGTTTTGTTGAAACCCTACCAAAATTATCTTGCAGATTTTGCAATTTTGGCTGGTATGAAAAACTCCAGGCTACCCACCTGAAAGGCCACCGTTTTCATGCTCATTTATGAGCCAGGGGGCTCATAGCACTCTTTGTTGAAATGCTCTAAAACTATCTTACCATTTTGAATTATTCCGGAATTTACCCACGCTCCAGGGGCTCATGGCCCGCCACTTTGGCGACCATGACTGGGATAGGAAATGATCTCTCGGATGTCTGAAATTTTCGCGAATTCTTCCGTTTTACCCTGCCCTGGGAATATCTTATCGGGTGCGGGGCAGGGAGAAGGGGTGAACCACCTCCATTCTCCATATTTCTTTTCCTTTTTAAAATGCAGGGTTTTAAAAAAAACGGCCTTTCACAATTTCATTCAGGAAAGTACCAGGGTTCCAACAGGTTCTTGTATTCCTAAAACCTCCTGATTATCATGGAACTGGAACTGAACGGAACAAAAATCCCTGCCAAAATCCGCCAGATGGCACGCAGCGAAGCAGATATTGTCATTGGCTGGGCAGCGGAGGAAGGGTGGAACCCCGGTCTGCATGATGCCGATACCTTCTACCAGACTGACCCGCCAGGTTTTTTCGCCATTGATGCGGAGGGTCACATGATCGGTTCTGTTTCAATTGTCCGGTATGGTGAGGACTTCATGTTCGGCGGGCTGTATATCGTGCACCCTGACTACCGGGGCCAGGGAATAGGACGGGCAGTGCTTGAGTTTGTGCGTACATATTCAAAAGGTTGCAATTTGGGCATTGACGGTATTTTCGCCATGCAGCCGGTCTACCAGAAATCAGGGTTCAGTTTTGCTTACCGGAATATCAGGTTCGAAGGCCGGGGTGGCGGCACCGTCGACAAATCGCTCACCCCGTTACGCGAAGTGCCATTTCCCCGGATCCTCGCATACGACAGCATGTTCTTTCCCGCTGTCAGGGAAGGGTTCCTGAAACATTTCCTGTACCAGCCTGATTGCAAAGGTTACGCAAGCATAACCAATGGATTTCTGAACGGGTACGGTTTTATCAGGAAGTGCCACAACGGGTATAAAATCGGACCTCTGTTTGCAGGTACTCCACAAATCGCCCGGACAATCTTTTCCGCCCTTTCCGCTGTTGCAGAAGGTCTGCCGGTATTCCTTGACGTGCCGGAACCAAACATTGCAGGGGTTGCCCTTGCAAAGGCACACGGCATGATGGAAGTCTTTGGGACGGCACGGATGTATACCCGGGAACTACCAACATTACCAATTGAGCAGATATTTGGTGTAACCACGTTTGAACTCGGCTAGTGTAAGGGGCAACGAATAATATCCCGACAAAAAGAAAAAAAAACGATTGGTTCCGGTTTTCCGGTTTATATATAGAGCGGCCCGAACCCGGATGTCCCGACCGGCCCAAATTCCTTTTTAATCTTCGGGTCCAGGTTACAGACCGGGCACCGGTAATCGTCGGGCAACTTTGAGAATGGAGTACCTGCTTTAATACCCCGGTGGGGTTCACCACGGTCCTGGTCGTACACGTACTCGCAGACACTGCAGATATATTTTGTAGGTACCCATTCATCGAATCCCCACTTTCCGATCTTTCCTTTACCTTCCATACCACAGATTGGGCATAGATAGGTCTCTGGCAGGTCGTCGAATGACGTCCCGGCAGGGATCCCGTTGTGTGGTTCCCCACGGAGCGGGGAGTACACATAGCCACACAATTTGCATCTGTATCGGTTTATTTCCGCCATGGTTTGTAACACCTCAATTTGCAAGCCCATACTCATCATGAACGAGCCTGATACATAGAGATGGTACCGGGATCACATAAATGTAAAGGAAGTGGTAATACACAAAACGCCACAATTTGGCGGGTTACGAGGGTATATTGTAACCTTCACAAGGCTAATCATCTCCCAGATTACAATATGGTTCATAAAGCGGGTTTATTATGAGAATACATGATGAAATGAAGGCTATTCCAAATGGATTTTAAAAGGACAATTTTATTGGTAATCATTATCGCGGTGGCAATAGTGTATATCGCAGATATCTCCGGGTTGTTAATAAAACCGGGTGTACCGGTAGCCAATACCAGCAGGGTACTTGCCGCTGCCGAAGTACGGAATTACCAGGGAGAAAAACTATCTTCTGTCACGGATTTTCGCGAAAACTCAATTAAAGGGCCTCAACATGTGAATATGAGTAATTACAGGCTGGAAATCGGGGGGCTGGTGACTACACCCCTGAGCCTGACCTATAATGAGGTGAAGGGACTTCCAGGTTACCAGAAGGTGGTAACCCTGCATTGCGTGGAAGGCTGGGACGCAACAATTCTCTGGGAAGGCGTTAAAGTCAGTGACCTGATCAATACAGCAGGTGCAAGGCCCGATGCCAATACTGTGATCTTCTACGCCTATGATGGCTATTCTACATCATTACCCCTCGATTATATCGAAAATAACGATATATTACTCGCTTACGGGATGAATAACGTGACCCTGCCTGAAGACAGGGGGTACCCGTTCCAGCTCGTCGCAGAAGACAAGTGGGGCTACAAATGGATCAAATGGGTAACAAAAATTGAGCTTTCCAACGATCCTTCCTACCGTGGCTACTGGGAACAACGAGGGTATTCCATAGGAGGGGATACCAGTCGCTCATTCTTTACATGAACCTATTGCGAAAACCCGGCAGTTGTGAATACACGAGGAAGAATTAAAAAAGGTCATCTGAATGAAAGATCGTGATGTAAAACGGCTGGTCATCTGGCTCCTCGGGGGAGTAACGGTTATATTTCTTCTTTCCGGATTCGGGATTACCGCTCCGGATCTCGTCATACCACTTACACTGGGTGTCTTTTCGAAATCGTTCTCCTACCAGTTGCATACCTACCTGTGGGGCCCGTTCCTCATACTCCTCCTGCTCCACATCTACCTGGCCCAGAAAAAAACTCCACGCCATTAACAACAGGCATAACGGATGACCTGTCCGAGGTTCCCGGTACCATGAGCCGGTCACTGTCTGATAACAGCACAGATGAATAACAGAAATTAACTCCTGGTGTAATTCATGGTGAGCATACCAGAACAGTTAAGAGAGTGCATTCAATACAGTTTCCTGATGGATGAGTCCCGCTATTATAACAAGGCAGTAGAGACACTTGGCCGCGATGACCTTGATGCCCTGATCGATGAGCGTGTCAGCTATACCATTTCTTATGCCGCAGAACATTCCCCATTTTACCGGGACTGGTTCCGTGCACATCACATTGACCCGCGGGATGTCCGGACCCACGAGGACCTCCTTTCACTTCCGATAATTTCCGGAAAGACAGTGCGGGAGAACCAGCCTCCACAGACACCGGAGTTCCGTTTCAGGAGTGCACCCCTTGGAGATATTTTCACGATCCACGAGACAAGCGGGACATCCGGTGTCCCAAAAAGCTTTTTCCTGACGTATGAGGAGTGGCTCAGGTATGCAGAGAAATACGCCCGGATTTTTGTTTCACAGGGGTTCAGGGCGGGGGACCGTGTGGTGGTCTGTACTACCTATGGCATGAATGTCGGGGCAAACACCATGACCCTCGCCGCTCATCGTATCGGGTTTACCATGATCCCCACCGGTAACTGTAATTTTCCTGTACGTACACTGACGAGTTACCGCCCGACAGCGATTATCGGCAGTGTGTTCAAACTTCTCCACCTTGCACGAAGACTTGGCAATGAAGGGATCAATATCCAGGATCTGGGCCTTGAGAAGCTGGTTGTCGGAGGTGAGGGTTTTGCACAGGAGGCACGGGAATATGTCCGTGAACTCTGGGGCTGCGGTGTCTACAATACGTACGGGAGCACGGAGGGCAGCATGTGCGGGGAGTGTCATCAGCTTACCGGGCTTCATGTACCCGAAGACCTGGTCCACCTTGATATTTATGACCCGGCCATGGCAGAATTTGTGAAAGAGGGGGATTGCGGACGGGCAGTCCTCACCACGCTGCTTCCGGTCGGCGCGAAATGCGGGACCCTCCTGATTAATTACGACACCGAGGATACCACAGCGGTTATATCGAGTGACCGATGCCCCTGCGGCCGTACCCATATGAGAATCATCAACCCGCAACGGGAGGCTGAGACCGTCTGGGTAAACGGGGCCCCTTTTAACCGCGTCGATATTGAACGGGGGGTATTCCAGCATGACAATATGCAGTACCTGACCGGTGAATACGAGGCATTCCTCTACACAGGCCAGGACGAGCATGAGACCATCATGAGGGTAAGTCTCGAAAGCGAGGACCCAGACCACTGCGATACACGACGTATCGGGGAGCAGTTCCTGGATTCGTTCCTGAAAGGGCGCCCGGCGCTCTCAGCTGCACATGCAGACGGTTCCTTCAAAATCCTCTTCGGGTTTACAAAGACGGGCGGGCTTGAATTGCATACCCTGAAAGGACGCCCGAAACGACTCGTTGACCGCCGCTGACCACTGCCAGGAGCGGGAGTGGTGGAGAATCAGGCCCCCATATGAATTTGGGAACTGATCCAATCGACGATTTATTTACTATGAACTGCATACGATGTAATGCTCTTGATATGGCACCTGGCTTTATTGTTTTGCCGGACCCCCCAGAAACTGGCATCAACCCCCTAGCAGGTTGTCCAGATTCAAGAGCATTTTACTTTTCCTGTCAATTTTGATGGTATAATTCAATTATCCTTTCATCAATCAACACCTGCCCGGCCCTTTCCGGCGACTGCGGCACCAGGCCTTCATTCAACTACACAGGAATGAACAGTATACCGTCATCAGGGGGTGAAATGGACCGGGGCTGACCACCTGCTTTATCCGTGAAAAAATCAAAAATACTGGTTAGATTTATGACGGATACCATCTCGGCAATAGTATACTCCTTCGGGGCCCTCTTTATTATCCTTGATCCCCTCCTGTCAGTCCCAATCTTCACCGCAATGACAAAAGGACAGTCGAAGGCGGAGATCAGCAGGCAGGCACTTATCGCCGTCGCCGTTGCAGGGTTCCTGATGTACATCTTCCTTTTCTTTAACTTCCTGATCTTTGATGTGCTCCGTATCAGCCTGCCGAGTTTCCAAGTTGCCGGTGGTATACTCCTCTTTATTCTTGGTATGCAGATGTCGCTTGGCATTGATATAGGGAAATCAAAAGACCATTCAAAAACGGTCGCGGGTGTTGTAATCGGAACTCCCCTTCTCTGCGGTCCGGGGGCAATAACAACCGTCCTCCTCCTTTCGAAAGATTACGGTATCCTGGTGCCGGCTGTTGCAATAGGCCTGTCACTCCTTGCAACATTCCTTATCCTGAAATACTCAGCCTATATCCAGAAGATCCTCGGGGACTGTGTCACAGACATTATGGCAAAAGTGCTGGGAATGCTTGTTGCAGCGATTGCGGTAAAAATAATTATCGACGGGGTTATTGCACTGATCCCATCAGCCCTCTGATCTTTCCCTTCCACTCCAAATCGGGTTAAAGGGGCATTTTTCGGCCCTTTAGAGATTCTCATATCATTTTTTTACCGATTTGTGGATTATCCAGCTTTGTTGAAACCCTCTCAATCTATCTTGTAGATTAGATTATTCAAAAATTTAGTCACGTTCCCGGGGGCTCTGCCCCGCCGCCTTGGCAGCACGGTTGGGATATGATATGATCTTAAAATCTCTGAAATTTTCTATAATACCCCAATTGAACCCTGCCCGAAGGATATCTTGTCGGGGGTGGGGCAGGGAGTGGATGAACCCCCCTCCTGTATGAGGAGTTCTATTAATTTTTTTATTCAGCTTAAGGATTTCCCATGAAAATGTCCGAACGAGCCGCAATCTAAAGAGATTTGAAACAGGCATTTTCATGGTTGGGGTGTGAACTTCCCGTTCATGTGTGTTTCTACAGAGTCGATTATCCGGCTTTTTTTAAAACACATGTGAACAGTGAGTTCATACCCGGACGATTGAGAATGCCTCAATCAATAAACCGTTTCCGTTTCAGGACAGGAGAGATGCTTTATGCTTTTAAACGTGAAATTAGGAAGGGAAATATTGTGAAGAACGATATCGAGGACTCCCTGGGATATAAATTTAACAACCGCAAACTGCTCGAACGAGCCCTCACACGCAAGGCTTTCGCGAATGAGCAGGGACAACGGGGTATCTCAAGCGAAGACCAGGAGATATTCTGCACGCTGGGTGATGCCGTGCTGAAAACCGTTCTGATCGATCTCCTGATCCGGAACGGTGTAACCACTCCCGATATGATTACCAGGAGAAAGATTGAACTGGAACGTGAGGAAAACCTTGCAGCAATTGGCAGGAAAATTGATATCGGCCCTTATATCCTGCTCGGTAAGGGGGAGGCGAAACAAAATGCAGGCGAACAACCCTACGTCCTCGCAGAGACCCTTGAAGCGATTATTGGTGCGGTTTTCATCGACGGGGGTTACAGATACGCAGACGAGCGGATAAAAGAGTGGTTTAAAGGGCTCTATTGAATGATCTGAAGCTGTTACAATCCTCTGACATTCAATGATTCATGGATGCCGTGATATGTTCCCCCCACGCATCCCCCCGGGGGGGCCCTGCCACCGATTTGTCGGCCCAGAGTGGGATAGGGAGACAGTTCTTTTCACCTCTGATACTTCAAGCGAAACCCTGCCCACAGAATATCTTTCCAGGGGTGGAATGGGGCAGGGAGGGATGAAAACCCTCCTGTTTATGTATCTTTTATTTTTTGACTTCCCGCAGAATGTCAACAGATTAAATACATGAATTTGTTTACCGGATTTTATAAAACCGTCATTCACCCCCGTTCCTGCCAATTCTTTTTTAGTGCGCGAATCAGAGCGTGCTCCTGCCATTTTCTAAAAAAACGCAATTATCCGGGATTTTTTAGGTTTCCCGTAACATCAAAGGGGGTTTTACGGATTTCTTTGCAATCACACCGATCAGGTCCTCTTTCTTGGCATAATATACCTCTATCATGTGGTCAGGATGGTACCGCATCTTTGCTTCCCGAAGACCCGACACCCCCATATCGCTTTCCCGGTTTATATACAGGAACCGGTCAAGAAGGAGCCGGGCTGTTTCCTGATTGATGGATTTGTATATACCCTCACAATCGGGAAGGCCCTTCTCAAAATGGACGACTGCCGTTGTCTCGTTGAGCGGTTCGAACAACGCCATTGCACCAATTGATCCCCGTACGCGGATGGCAAGGCCCGTCAGGCCTAGTTCAGCGAAATGCGAAATTGCAAAAAAAACCGCGTCCTTCTCATGCGCAAGGATGGGTTCACTATCACAATTCTTCCACTCGCACCATCTGACGAGAAAATCCCGTACATCATTTAAGTTTTTCCCGGTAATGGGTTCTATTTCGGGCATACAGTTCCGCTGAAATTTATTCAGGTGGTGCCTGATAGTCAGGAATTTCTTCCCTGGGAGGTCTGCGAGGTCCCTCGTGCGGTAGAGGTACTCGTGATAATTTCTGTCCGGGTACAATGGTAGATCCGGGTATAAACCGGTGATCCATGACTTTGAAGGGTTATCCACCAGCACAAGAGGTACATCGTCACCTTCAGCCACGGCGAGCTTAATCAGATCAGCCAGGACTGAAGGGTCCCGTGGACCAATCGGAGGACGGAAGGTGGTTCTTTCTTCGATGGTACTGGATAGTAAAAGGTTACCCCGGACATATGCATACTCGTAATGTGCAAAATGGTTCCAGCACACCATATTCGTGAAGGTATTGTCGCTGTGTACCTGGGGGTATTTCCGGTAATGTTGCGTGAAGAATTCCCGGTCACCCATTGTTACCGGTCTGAAATCACGTTTGGTCAGCATGAAATTTTTCTCCTTTTTCAGGATTCGCAAATATCATCGGTACATATCCTTCCATCCTTTCGAACCCCGATGGCATGTAGAACTGCTCTGTCCCTGGTTCTGCAATCAGCGCTATCCATGTAATGCCCCGGTCCTGGCAGTAACTGATGAGTGTTGTGAGAATTTTCCGGCCAATGCCGCTTTCGCGGTACTCTGTTTTCACGACCATGTCCTGGATATAGGCATCAGATGAACCATCTGATATCGCCCTTCCCATCGCCACCGCCCTGCCACTTTCACGGTCAACCGCCACGGCAAATGCCAGTGAGCCCGATATCAGAAGACAGAGGTGCGCGGGGTCCCACTCTTCTTTCCACCACCCGGCTTCCCGGTATAGTGAACGGATCTCCTCTGTATCCCAGTTTTTTACAAGGAACACGTCGGTCCTGTCCCCCTTTACGCCATTATCCATGATCTCGCCCTGCTGTCTTTTATGATCGGGTTACCCGTTATACCGGATTAAACCATATGAAGTAGTGCCACCGTGAGGTCATTTGCCCGGACTTCCCTGGTGTTGTCAGATGAAAATAAGTAAGAAGCGACTGATTATTTCCATTATTTCCTGGTCACCGCAATCGCGGTATCAACAATCGCACCAAGCTGTTCAATACCCCAGTGCTCTGAGTTCAGGATCATATGGTAGAGGCCGAGGTCAGTGATATCAATCTGGTAATACATCCGGTATCGCTGCGCTTCACACTTTTCCCTCTCTTCTGTCGTATGTTTCGCTGTTTCCTCGTTAATGACATCATCCCTGAACTGGATTCGCCTGACCCGGCAGCCAAGCGGGGCATTAACCCAGATCTTTAAATCCGCAGATGGGACCATCCAGCCGGACAATCTTCCTTCTACAACGATATTATCCCTGGATTCTGCAATTTCTTTCTGGCGTTCATCAATCATCCGATCGAAGGAGGGATCACTCTCTGCAAGCGCACCGAACTGGGGAAGGTCCATGTTATGCTCTTTTGCCATCTGGCGGAAGACCTCGCCTGCGGAAATCAGGTCAAAATTATGCTTTTCTGACAGGTAACGAGCCAGTGAGGTCGTCCCGCTTCCGGGAAGTCCGCTCACCGTGATACGCATCAGAGGCCCCCGATGTTGAGGGTTTTTCTAATCACCTGGCTTATCGCAAGGGAACAAAACATGTACCAGAGCATCCAGGCCGGAACAGGTCCAAGGATACCCGCAGCTAGTGAACTGGCGCCGAAAAACGGCATTGCGATATAACTTGTATCCGTACTAAGCCGGAATAACAGCCAGAAAAATATAGGTACCGTAAGCAGGAGGATGTACGCCATCGGTTTGAACTGCTGCTGAGAGAGTTGCAACTGCTCCTTCATCATCCTGTCACGTTTTACATCAAGTTTTTTGACCCGTTTCTCGTCCTGCGAGAGCTGGGCTTCCCGGTATTCCTTCTGGAACTCCTTCATCCGTTCCTGGGTATCCTGCATTTTTTCGTAATCAATGGTATACTTCTGGATGAGAGAAGAATAGAGTGCAGTGATTGTCGAGAGAATGATGATCAGGATGAAGAACGGGATTTTCAGCTGGTCGACAACCGGACCTAAGGCTACATTGATACTGTGCCCCACGCCATCCTTGATGAACGGGATACTGTAGGAGATGATCAGGACCATCGCCAGCAGAAGGGCGATGTACCCACTGTATTTTTTCAGGTCCATTTAGTCACCTGAGGACATCGGCCATGTCCGTTGTAGCCCTTTCAAGAAGGAAGTCCTGGTTCCGGATAATTTTTACCGTGCAACCGGTAGTCATTGCATAGGAAGCGCCAAACGATCGGTTAAACTGCTGGTGCTCTGCAATGCCACCTGCGCCTTCCATATCACGGACCCTTGTTGCATCGCTGAGACGCCGGAGAAGTATCTGGTCCTCATCAGTCTCCACGAGCACAATGAGGTCGGGCATCAGTTCCCGCAGCACCCATTCGGGGAGACCGGGGAGGTACCCTTTCGGGGTCTTTACTGAAGCGTGGGTATCGATAAGCACATTGCCTGATATCTGGGACATTGCCCTCGCAGCGAGTTTCTGCAGGTTTTTCTGGACGTCCTTGTCCAGTTTCCGCATCTCGTCCCGGTCCTTTGCATACCCTTCCTTTTGGGCGACCTCAAACATGAACGTACCAAAATTGAGGGACTGGTAGGTGATCCCTTCCTCTTTCAGCTTTGCAAGGGCCCCGTTTACAACGGTTGTCTTTCCCACACCCGGTACACCAGTAATGATCACTTTCCTTCCGGCCATCTCTCTCACACCAATCCTGAAATTTTATTCTTTACCAAAGAATGTTCGCATGAACGGATACATTTCCATAATCTGCTGGCTGGCAATCTCTTCGTAGAGACGATACGTAATACTCACCGTCAGTAACAGCCCTGTGCCACTCACACCGCCGATTACACCGAAAAGGTTAGCAACGATACTGAGTACACCGATTGTTACCCCGCCGATCACCGTGACACGGGGGATATAGCGGTTAAGGTACTTCTCAAGCACCTGCGGGTTTCTCCGGTACCCGGGAATTGACATCCCCGAGCCCTGGATCTGCCGGGCGACATCTTTTGAATCGAGCCCGGCGGTCTTGATCCAGAACAGGGCAAATATTGCGCCACCGATAACGACCACCGCGGTATCAATCCCGAGACGGATCATGATCTGCCAGGGAGGATTGACAATAGGATATGCCCACCACATCCACTGGTTCGGACCATTGATAGGTGCAAGGTAATACATCAGGCCGCTAATCGGCGTCGTTCCCACATAGGTCCCGAATATGGTAATCCCTACATTATTGAGGAACAACCCGATCATCTGGATATTCGCCTGCAGGACCCGGACAAGGATCATCGGCAGG
Organism: uncultured Methanomicrobiales archaeon; assembly: GCA_903828975.1. Lineage (GTDB taxonomy): Archaea > Halobacteriota > Methanomicrobia > Methanomicrobiales > Methanospirillaceae > CAIKOD01. Next base: position 12,746 of record CAIKOD010000165.1, read on the forward strand.
ACGGATGCATAAATCAGTTTTACCGGGAACCTTGCCCGTGCACCGCGGACCTGTGCATGAGCGAGAGGGATCTCAATACGGGTGGATTCCACGTATACAATGATGAGGAAAATTACGATCGTCGTAATGAGCGCAAGGAGCTCCGGACCCATAAACTGCAGGAAGTTCGCACCACTGGCAATCACCGCCACTATTCTTGGGAAGAAACCAACCGGATATGCATCATTGAGTGGTGCCCAGTTGATAAACCCGTTGACAATTGCCTGAGATATACCTGCAATAATGAAGAGTCCCACACCGGACCCGATACCCCACTTGGTGACTACTTCATCCATGAATACGATGAGTAGTCCACCGATACAGATCTGGAGGAAAATAATGAACGAAACGGCGAACAGGTTCCCACCAAAGAAGGCCGCGGCGACCGCCGGGTCTGGTTGCATAAACCCTCCGACAAGGTTTGGTGCCGCTTCCAGGATGATCATGAAGAAGATAAGCACCTTCTGCAGGCCCATATACAGGACCTGGCCCCTCGCTTCAGAGGTATCGATATGGAGAATGTCTGCCCCTTTCAGCAACTGCAGGACGATCGAGGCGGTCACGATCGGCCCGATACCGAGCTGCAACAATGAGCCGCTCTGGCCCGCGAGGAGCGCCCGCCAGTAGGAGAAAAGGTCCTGTGAGGTGGGAGAAATCCCCCAGAGGGGGACGTTAGTCAGCGCAAAATACAAAATTAAAATGCCCGCCGTCCACAGCAGCTTATTCTTGAAGTGAACGTGGCCTTCGGGACTCCTCACCGTAGGCATTGCTGCGAGCAGGGGTTCCATTCGATCCAACAGGCTTCCCATTATTTCACCTAAAAACTATTCATTGGTCAGATGACCAGTGCCTGGCCACCTGATGATTCAATTTTTACCTTCGCCTGTTCAGAAAATGAACCTGCAGAGACCTGGATTTTGTGGGTAACTCTTCCGCTGCCAAGGATTTTATCAATCCCCATATCTGCAGCATTTAAGATAACCTTACCGCCTTCTTCTTTTGCGAGGCCCTGCTGGATTAATGAAGGGATCATCTGGTCAATGGTCCCGATATCCACTGCTTTGACATGGGTAGTGGTCGGGTTTGAGAACCCGTTTTTACCGAAAACAGGCCCTTCCTTGAGGTAATACCGCACAAAATGGTGAGCGTTGATACCTGCACGGCCCCTGCCGCCACGGTTTCCTGCACCGCGCCGGTTCTTATGGGTCCCGCCGCCACATGTCCGCGATCCTCGGTATTTAGAGCGTTTATTGACTGGCATCTCAGTTCACCTCATCTTATAGAGAAGCGCGTTGATCTCGTTACCGTAGTAACCGAGAGCACCACCCTGTGGAAACGTTCTCTTGATAGTCTTATATCCCTTGCGTGGCGGGTGGAGCCTGAGCACAGGCTTGACTCCGGGCACATCCATTAGACGTGCATTCCCTGATGAAAGTGCCTTGGCAAATTCTTCAATACCACTGTACGTTGAGTGTTCCCGGATATATTCGTCGGTCAGTGGCAGATCTCCGATAACCCTTCCACGGGTCTCGAGCAGTGTCTTGACCGTTTCCTGGTCAACTTCACCATAGGCAACATAATCTTTGACCTTCCGGATCATGCCAAGATTTTCCGGGGTATCAGCAACCAGTACACAGTGATTGATGTGGTGGAGCCGCAGCATCTTGAGCGTGTCTTTGATATCACGCCGCACGTTTACCACTCCACGCACCTGTACAATACCGTACATTACTGTGCTCCCCCCGTCCGGGTCATATTGGTAGCTTTCAGTGCATTGAACGTGGCCTTGGCGAAATTGATGGTTGTCCTCGTCTGACCGCGTGAAAACGTCCAGACATCCCTGATACCTGCAAGTTCCAGCACCTTTTTGGAAACCTCACCAGTAACAAGTCCGATCCCCTGTGGTGCAGGTTTCAGCATCACGAGGACACTGCCAGCCTTGCCTTCCACTTTCATGGGGACAGAGTGGCCGGTACCGCACCCGCATTCCCAGCTGCCACATCCACGTTTTACTTTTATTACATTGGTCTTTGCATGCACAATTGCTTTCTTGATCGCATCGCCGACCTGTACATCTTTACCCTGGCCGAACCCGATGTAACCATTGCGGTTACCAACGACAACGACTGCCCTGAACTTGACACGGCGACCGGAGTCGGTCATTCGCTGCACCATCTGGATATCCAGCACCTCGTCTTCGAGATCGGGCAGGAACGCATCGACGATCTGCGGCTCCTTGATGGGCCTCCCGCTCTCGAGGACCTGGTCGATGCTGGTGATTTCCCCGGCAGCGACCTGTCTTCCGAGACCGGTAAGAGGTACCCATTCAACTTTTTCGTAAGCCATGTTATTCCAGCTCCTTCATAATGGCGTCCATCGTCATTTCCACGTTCTCGACCAGGCCTTTAGCCCGGTCAGGGGCAAATTTTTCAATATGCCCGCCTTTTAGTCTTTCCTCGGCAGGAATTATGGATTCGCCGAACGGAACATCGAGACCTGCATCTACTGCTCCTTTAAGGGCCGCAAATACACGGGCTCCAAATGTTGCCCTGTTAAGTCCGATGTCAAGGACGGCGGCAGACTGGTCCAGGTTCAGCGCCCGTACTGCAAACAGCACCCCGGTGAGGTATGCAGCCGGCGTGTTTGAGAGCGACCCTGTGTACCCATACCGGACGAGGTCCTTTGAGTTCGCGGAGACAAGCGTAAAGTCTCCTTCCATCCCTGCAGTTACCATCTGGACAATAATATGGGTGTTCGTCTTCCGAACGACCATCCTTGGCCTGTCAGCTACCACGAGGTGTGTCCTCTTGTAGTAATCTGTCTTGCCCTCCCTTCTCCGCCGGAAAGGGACAAAGTATCTAGGTCCTGTTGCCATTTACTTCAACCTCCCGGTCATTATCTCAAGTTGGGCTTTTAAGTGCGCTACACTCCTGAACTGGCCTCCTGCGGCCTTCCGGTACATAAGCCGGTACACATGGGTGTCAACAGTTCCCGTTGCACGGAGTTCCCGGAGACTCTTTCGTATGGCGCGGATCTTCTGCATCCACTGGTATTTACGGGGGTGCCTCGCACCCGCTGCACCTTTCCGTCTCCCAGGGCCTTTACAGTGCCCGTATGATCTCTTCGCTTCGAGTATGCGGGCCCTTCCACGGCTTACGCCTTTCTTCTGCTCGGCCTTAACGGCACCTTCGCCAATAAGACCACGGAGGTCTTCGCGTGATATTGCATTCTGGATATCGGTGCTCCGCTCGGGGTCAAACCATACCCGGTGGACACCACATTTCAGGATTGCTGCGGACATCCGTTTCTGGTTCGTGAGATCAGTCATTAGAGGACACCTCCTCTTCCGGCGCAGCAGCACCGGCTGCCACAGCCCTGGCCTTTCCCGGGTTTAATACTTTTAATCCTGCCGAATTTGCTTTTTCTAGGATTATTGCCCGTTTTCTGCCACCCACTGTTGCACCAATCCGGATTGCATAACAGGCCGGGTCGATACCGGTGAGCTCGTCGGGTGTAAAAACCCGGACTTCAAGGAAGCCGCTTGGGTGCATGCCCCTGACAAGGACAGGACTTCCATATCCCGGAGTCGGGTGTGCACCTTTTGCTTTCTTCTGCCTCCGCTGTTTGTTGTGAAGCCCGCGGGGCCTTCTCCACGAATCTGATATCTGGGGTTTCTTGCCGAACCCGTCCCGGCGGAACTTCGCACTCTTATCTGCACGGGCCCGGATCAACCTCTTCTTCTCGTTGACCATTATCTACACCTTCCGTGTTGTATAAATGCCATCCTGGAAAACACGGGGGTCCCGATCTTTTATCTTCGTGGCAATTTCTATGTTCGCA
>CAIKOD010000166.1 GCA_903828975.1 uncultured Methanomicrobiales archaeon
CCTCATGAGGAGATGGTATGAACACGATTATTAACCATCCCGATCGTCGTTTGACCCCTTAAAATGAGGTAAACCAGCGATATATTTTTATACTTAATATTATATTTACTATTTGAGGTATTTACAATGGCAGATTTACCTATTGCGGCAGTTGTAAGAATTGCAAAGTCTAATGGAGCCGAAAGAGTCGGCAGTGATGCAGCAGCAGCACTTGTAAAGAAGACTGAAAAATATATTGCACACCTCACAAAAGAGGCAAACAAGCTTGCGATTCACGCAGGAAGGAAGACGCTGAAAGAAGAAGACATCGAGATGGCTGCAAAGTCATCCTGATTCTTTTTTTTTCATCTAATCCACACTTATCCGGGTTGTTCCGGTCGTTTTTTTGCATCAGTTGTTCCAAAGGACATTTCGGGTGTATCGATTTTTATCAGGGTATTTTCATACGTGAAAATTATTTTCCCTCACGTGTTGTTTTTGTGCTATACGGCCCTAGTATTTATTCCCGGATAACTGACCCGGCATGAAAATCCGGATAAATGGTAAAAGATAATTCCTGCGCACTGCCAGGAGTGGAGTATACCCCGAACCGGAAATCATCGTATTAATATCGGAACAGACCTGGAATATGCTTTTCTTGGTGTCCGAACATATCAGTCCTTTAAAGCCTGCAAATTCGCCCGGAGAACCTGACAGGATCCTGGTCCCGTCATAGCAGAGAATGGAACTTCTGCCTGCAGCAATCAAAGAATCACCCGATAGTTTGAGGTCAAATACTGCCGATTCAAGATAAAATGGTTGCATTCTCTCTCCGGAAACACGATACAATCCCCCGAAATCAAGAGAACGGTGACTACATCCGGCGGAAATAACCATGCAGCCATTACTGGATGGATCTGGTACAATACCACTGACCGGTTTGCGCCCATCAACAGTCACTATCCGGCCGGTATCTTCGTTAATCAGTTTTACACCCCCCGGAAGTTCACCCCGGTTAAAACCGACATAGAGAGCATTCGCTGATCCGGCAGCCATCGAAATCTGCACTGCATCGAAAAGCCATTCAGTAAGTGGCGTCCAGTTTCCAGATACCCGAATCAAGAGAAAACCGGTACCGGTTAAAAGGTGATAATATCACGATTTCGTCTTCCTGTATAATCATGCGGTAGGTCCTCTCTTTTGAGGGAGCCGAACCGAACCCCTGCCTGTTCATGCGGGGTGGTGGTGTCAGGGTAATACTGTGATCCAGTCCTGCAAACGGTATCTCCGTTAAAAATTCCCAGTTGCCTGAAGTATGTACCCATATATCGCCTCCCTCCATTGCTACCAGTATTCGTCCGCCTGGCAGGAGAAAAAAATCATCAACCGCACTGATAAACGGTGGGCTTTCCCTTTGAAATTCCCAGTTGTTCAGATCAAGCAAGAACAGTATGCGCTCGAAATAATGGAGCCAGAGTGTTGAGCCACACAGAGATCGATCCGCTGAAGGTGGTGTCCGGGGTTTTCCATATCTCCTCCTGGTACTATTCTATTACCTCATTCGCATGGCCGGGGAATAGTTGCGGGATCAGTATTGCCAATGTAATCATTTTTGTACTACCCTGGCTGTGGGAGGTATTCCTGACCGTTCTTTCATTGAATATTCCAGTACCTTCGCGAGGTGGATATGCCCATTCATGATCCGCTGCACTTCACGCCAGCTCACGACATAAATTCTGCCATGAAGATTGAATATGATGTCTTTTTTCTTCGCCTCACGTACTGGTGAGAGCCATGCACATCCCTCCTCCTCACCTGCGTCATTGATGATGCCTGCTGACTGTTCCGATGACAACAGGACACAATCAGATTCCATCAGGTAAAATGTGCCCCCACGTAGTTCGAGAACGATACTTTCTCCACTCTTCTTCATAGTCCCGGCCTGCGTATACGAATCAGAGATAAACTGTTTCATCACTCTCACCTTACCCAGATATAAAACGGCATTGCACTAATATATGGCGTCAGACACGGATTTTACACCAAATTCATGCAATACAGAGAATATAAAAAATGTATCCGGCTCATATGATAAGAATTACCAGGCCACGAAGCCCCGTGAATATCTGATACCTGAATGGAAAAAAAGTCAAAAAACGGGCTTTCTTGAAATGCTCTTAAATTTCTCATGTAAATAAGGTAATTTCAAAATTCAATCACGCTCCCTGGACTCTGCACCGTCGCTTCGGCGACCCCGGTTGGGATAGGGAAGCCAAAATCGGAATAATTCATGTAATGACAAGATAGGCAATAAGTGAAAGGAGGAATGCAAGTAATAGCAGAGCGATACTAACGGGTCCGATCAGTGAGAGCATGGCATTTATTGCACTTGCAAGTTGTGCAATCCGCTGCGATCCGAATATGACAATCTTTTCACATTCAACAGTACTACCTGCCACATCCGCTTCTGTGATATCGTCAAGTGCATCGTTCAGTGCATTCTCAACAAGGGGGACCAGCGATTCGACGGGGATACGGAGACCTACCGGATTGGTACCTGATATCGTATTCACAACATGGGAGTCCGTCGTCATCACCTCAATCTCATCCACGACTCCAATAAAACGGTCCCTGATTACCTCCCTCACCCCCTCTTGGATGTTGTTGCCATCAAATAACACGTAGGCAGTGGTCTGGCCTCCGGCTGATACTGCAAGCACCTGAATACCCTGGTCTCCAAATCCCTCCTCGCGGGAGTATGGGACTGCCGTATGTGCTGCACCGATCCTCAACGGGTGGGATTCCATCTGTGAATAACGCCTGAACGCCTCTTTACTGGCGTTCATGTATTCCCTTGCAATCGCTGTCGCCGGATGTACCGGCGTCATATCTTTAGTACTACAGTTATGGGCATCTACGAAGAGGATATCCGGGCTTACACGGTGTCCTTCTGCCATTATCGTCATCCCGATATTGAAGTCCAGGTCCTCGGTCCTCAATGGTGAACGGGTACTGACAATAAGGAGCGCATCACCAAACCGTTGTACAAGAAGTGAAACCGACCCTGACTGTAGGCGTTCTGACCTGCTTGCGGTTTTATGGAATGTAAGGTCATTCATCGGGCCCCGCATCGCATCGACTATTTTCTGGATCTCTTTCTCTGATACCAGGTTGAAATCGTGAGTGGCACACCCATGGGGGACCATCACGATGCCTTCGAACGCTTCCTGCAGGCACCGCGGGATGTTCCCTCCGCCAATATCCCCCATCGGTCCGGGGTGAACATTCGGCACAGTAAAGATTACGCTGGTATTCCCGTTTTTTCTGAAAAAAAGGCTTGCCTGGGGGACGTAGACTTCCTCGCCGATCTCGCGGAAAAAGTCTTCCATACCCTTTGATCCATCGGTAAGATGTGCAATAAACGCATTCAGAAACGATAAGACCCTGATATTAAAGGCACGCTGAAGTGGTCGTTCTATCAACCAGAGGAGCAGGATAAACATCAGAACAAAGACGATAACGAGTACGACCGCAAGCGTGAAGAACGGGGATGGGAAGAGAAGGGTCCCAAGAATAATCGCTGTCGCAGCCTGGAATAATGCCGGGGTGAGCATACGGGCTACCCGGTAGTCTGAAATTGCGACCAGTACCATCAGCCTGATCCCGGAAATGAAACCAAGCGATATGGCAAAGAACAGCGGTATCAGGCTGACTGAAAATATCATGGCTGACAGGGTAATAATTACCGAGAAAATTGTACATGCGAGTGCCAGTAACCCTGACCGGTTCCAGGTCATTTGTTTTCCAAAAAGGTTTATGTACGGTTTTGTGCAGAGAAATGCAACAATTGCCGGGATGGTAAACCCAAGTGTCCCTAAAAAGACGAAACCCCCGTAAATCCTGATACTTGCACCATCTATAATGAGCCCCAGGATTATCAGTATCAGGAGCGATACCGGCCAGGAAGGTGCGTTAAAGAGATACCTGCTGAGACGTTCAAGGCGTACGTCCCCGGCAACGGCCATCAGGAGAAACCCCCTAATAATAGTTCGTTCCGGCCTGCACCATGATGAATGACCCTTGTACTGGTATACCTGAGAGGCCGGGAGTAAAATGGGGCATTCAGCGCAAGGCTCTCGTATTCTCCACCTTCTCCGGCAAGGTGGATATGATGGCGGGCAGATATCAGCCTGAGTCGTTCGATAAGGTCGTTATCGATATGGTTACCCAGAAACTCTTCTGATAACCCATCTGCCGCTGTCACCACGATGATCGCGTCCAGTCTCTCAGCGACTTCACGGAGAAGCAGTTCAGGGTCCATCTGCCAGAGTGGCGCAAAGACTTCTATGTCAAGGGCGTCCGCAATGGCATGGACACGTTCATTCTGGTACGTTGAATTCACCGCACCGACTGTTATCCCTTCTATTTCCAGTTTTCCGAGGCCACGGGAAAGGTCTTGTAATTCGTCTTCTTTCTCCCCCTTCGTATGGATTTCAGCATATCCAATCCCAGAAATATGCGCAATAACTGGTACAGCATCAAGGTTGGAGCTGTGAAACATGAAGGAGTCGGGGTTTTCCGGCCTGACTGTGACAAGATGGGTGACCTGGATCCCCTGGTCAATTGCTTTCTGGACCGAAAGGATCGAATCCTTTCCGCCAGATGTGAGCGCCGCAAACCCCATGATACTATTAATTCGATCTCGCAGGTTGTAAAAGGCTTCCAAAAGACTTCCCGTAACGGGCTTCCATCTGTTCCCAGTCCGGCAGGTTTGTCTGGCAACCGGTTTTTTCTACCGCGAAGGATGCGGTAATGGTGCCTATTTTGCAGGCAGTAAGGGTTTCATAACCGCGGAAATATGCAGTCAGGAAACCTGCGCGGTACGCGTCACCTGCTCCGGTCGGGTCGGCCATTGTTACCGGGAATGCAGGAATCCGGGTAGAATTCCCCTTCTCATGAATGATGCTCCCCTCTTTCCCCATGGTAATGATGACCACCGGTACACTGTTAATAATCTTCTGTTTACCTGTACCGAAAATTTTCTCCATTCCCGTGATCTCGTGCTGGTTTGCAAATAATACATTGATATTGCCAAGGATTGCATCGAGTTGTTCTTTTGTGTACCGGTGGAGGTCCTGTCCTGGATCAAATGTTGCAAATTCACTCCGTTCGGCGACCCTGACGTTAAATCCCGGGTCTGCCGTTGCCATGTGAACAAATGGGAGAGCGGGTGCGTCCCCATGTTCGAACGCTGACGATGCGCCCCATTCAAAAAATGTGATCTGGTCGCCGGCCTCGTCGGTAAACATGAATGCCGTGGCCGTATGGGCACCGGGGATGGTAAAGAACTGCCTGGCAATTCCGAGCTTTTCCATCCATTGCTCGTATTCGCTCCCTGGAAAATCACCCCCCACTGCACTGACAAGGGTACAGGGCTCATTGAGCTTTGCAATCCCGGCAGCGATGTTAGCCGCCCCGCCACCAAAATAGACTTTACGGTCAAGGATATGGATAGAACCATTCACTGGCGGGAACCGGGGGACACGACTGATATGATCAATTGCCGTGTGACCGACCACAGAGATCATTGTTCCTCGTCACCTGGTTCCCTTTCGGATAGTTCTCCCGTTTCGTCTCCTTCAGGCAAATATAGTTTATTTCGCCTTGGTTTCCCCTTCTTTGATTTCTTTGTGTCTATTTGTACCGGTTTGTTTCTCTCTTCGTTTATTTCCTGCACGTCCTTTACCTGCAGAGGAATATCCCGGAGTGCTTTTCCAATCGTCGACTTTGCAATCCGTGATGCATGTTCAGGTGACTCGGCACGGAACACTTTCATATCAAGGAGGAGCCCGACAAGTGCGGTGTCTGCTACCACAATGGCACTGTTCAGTTCTCCTTCGCAAAACGGGCAGGCTAACATTCCTGCCTCCACTTCTACAAATTTTGCCTGGGGGTTCAGGCGCTTCCCTGCCTCGCTGATTGCAATCCCTATTGCATCATCAAGAGATTTCACGTCTTTTATAATCCAGGCAGATTCAAGTGTGACATTATAATCAGGCATTTTTACTTCATCTCCATTTTTTGATAAATGATTTGCAGCCAAACCCCTGGTTTCCGGTTACCAGGTATCGAAATGCACATGTTCACCCACGGCCATGCGCTCTGTCAGCGTACCATGCGGTCTTCCTTTCCCCACGGTGAGTATTGCAACGGCCCTGATATGTGGGGGGAGCCCGAGAATATCGCGCACCCCGTCTTCATCGAATGCGCCGACCCAGCAGGAATGGAGGCGCCTTGAATGGGCCGCCAGCATCATGTAGGTACATGCGATGGTCGCGTCCTGCACGGCATACAAAATACCACGTTCACCATACCTGGACATTGAACGCACATAATTTGCGCAAACAACGAAGAGGACCGGTGCGGCCTCCAGCTGGGGCTGATCATACGCAGCCCCCATAAGTGCCTCCTTCTGGTCTGTTTCACGGATGACAACTACATCCCAGGCTTCCAGGTTCCCTGCACTCGGGGCAGTACTCGCACTGTCGAGGAGGAACACGATATCATCTTCGGTAAGTTCCTCGTCGAGATAATCCCTGACAGAGGTCCTGCTGATGAGGAAGTCCAGAAATTCAGAGGAGTCCATGTTCGTTAAGTACCTGCCAGGACGCCTGAGCAACCGTTGTTGAACCGGTTATTGCTTCACTGATCCGTAATGAAGCAGGCCCATACTGCTCACTCTCAACAAGGCTGATCGCTTCAGACAGGAGGTCGGTTGAACGGCGAAACCCGGACTGTTCGGTTGAACGCAATGCCATCTGCAGTTCGGCACGGACCGCTTCCATGCTCATGATAAGCATCCTTCGGCCCCCTGCCCGTTCATTTTCCGGGAAACTTCCAAGGGCCGTGACCAGTTGAGAGCAGACAATCAGTTCACTTTTTGCCCGGTCTGCAAACTGGTAGTTCTTTATTGCAGCTTTAAGATCCATACTCAATAGAAACTCCGCTGATTAATGATAGTTATGATGATAAGTTTTGGATGCGGGAAAAAATGTTTCGGGAATTAAAAAGTTGCCCTGCCACACCCGGGGCATGCACATTCCTGAAGGTATTTTTGATATTACCTGGCGGACTTCTGCTTTGCGCCCATTATCGATACTTTTGCGCGGCGCATTGATTTCCGCACGATGGTGTCTGCAGGATTCCCCATGTCACGGCCCCTGCCGCCACGGCCTCCCCTGCCGCCCCTGCTTCCACCTCTTCGCCCGCCTGGCCTGCCACCCTGGTCTCCGGCGAGCTGCTCAAGTTTTTTCAGCGTGGCGCCGGCCCTGAACCGCTGGTTAGGCCCTGGTCTCTTTACTTCACCTTCTGATTTCGGGACAAGCCTGATCTGGCCTTTTACGCCTTTGACCTGTACCCATTGTGTTGTTCCTGTCTTTCCCATGAAACTCCTTTATGATTAAAGCAGGATTCTTCATAAAGTTTCGCCATTATCCCTCCAAATCACGGGAAAAAATGGAAGAAAAGTACCGGAAATTACCGGACTACCGGGATTTGCAGACCCGTTCGATCTCCTTACGCAGGAGTTCGCTCACTATTTTCCCATCTGATGAACCCCGTACTTCGGCCATAACGACGCCCATGAGCGGTACCAGAGCTGCATTTCCCTTCTCCTGCACAAAGGCAGCCCTTTCATCAACAATCTTCGTAATAATCGCGTGGAGCTGGTCGCGGCTGATGGCAGGTGCACATTTCTCAATTGCTTCATCAGTGCCGGCTCCTTTCGCGACCATCCTTAATAGTTCAGGAATTGCTTCTTTTGCAGCTTTTCCGGATTCAACCGCATGCAGTACTTCAATGAACCTGTCATCTGAAATCATTGAGATATCCGCCCCGTCCCGTTGGATCTCCTTGAGGGTCCCAAGGATAGTGCGGGCGGCAAGTGTCGGGTTGATCCTTTCCATGACTGCCCGTTCAAATAACGGAAGCCGTTCAGAAAATGCGATCTGCCGGGCCAGCCCTTCATCAATGCCGAGCTCCGTGCTGAACCGGAGTGCCCGCACGGTAAGGAGTTCAGGCAGGGAAATACTGTCCCACATGGAGGGTTCAACGAGTACAGGGAGTACATCTGTCTCGGGATACATCCTCGCCGCCCCAGGTAATGGTCGCATGTAGGCTGTGTTTCCCTCGGGAAGCATCTTCCTCGTCTCTTCCGGTACTCCGTCCAATGCAAACCCCGCCCGCTTGATGACCTGCATGGCCGCACAATGTGCCTGCTTGGGTGTTGCTGCAACAAGGACTATACAGTCCTTTTCAGTTGTACCAAGTGCTCTATGGAGTGCTTCTACCTCATCGGCAGTAATCCCGTGTGCAGGGAGTTCATCAGTATGGAAAATACCGCCTACCCCGCACTTTTTAGCGTAATCTGACATCTCGGTACCGAGCCGCCGCCCGGGCTGGATCTCATACCCGACAAGGCCGGAAAACCCGATAAGGCAGACTGCAAGGATTATTTTTGCTTTTTTGAGGATTGAAGACCCTGTACCGGTAAAGAGACCTGTCACATCAAAAGGAGCCGGTTGAACAAAGGCACCCCGGGAAAGCAGCTGGTCCCTGATCATTATCAGGTTCTGCTGCCTTAGTGCCTCGCGTTTCACTACGTCTGCAACGAGGTCAAGTTCCTGTACCCCTTTTACCTCGATCCTTGCACCTCCCGTAATGGATATATTGACGTCCTGCCTGATCGTCCCGAGCCCGCGTTTTACCTGGCCGGTAGAACGGAGGACCATACCGAGATACCCTGCCATCTCCCTGACTTCTTCAGGGGTGTGCATACAGGGTGAGGTAGTAATCTCAACCAAAGGAATCCCGAGACGGTCGAGCGAGAAGATCTCACCCTCGACGCGCTGTGCTGCCTCCTCCTCGAGACAGAGTGTCTCGATCCTCCCGCCATTTGGAAGGGTGCCGTTTACTGCAATCAATGCAGTGCGCTGGAAACCGCTTGTATTCGAACCATCGATAACAAGTTTACGCATCATATTAATCTGTTCGATCGGGGTCATGCCGAACATTTTTGCAATGGTAAGGCTGAGCACCAGGGCTTCCTGGTTGAGGGGTGCCGGGGGCTCCTCGTCATTCTCTACGAGGCAGGTAGAATCATACGTGTAATAGGTGAATTTTCTCTCTCTTTTCATCTCTTCGCGGGCTGCGTCATCGATCTCACCCATTTCGCTCTCTGTCGCACGGAGGTAGCGGTGGTATTCCCCCGAGTGCTCCTCAGTCTTCCGGAGCAGGGTAGGACACCTGCAGAAGAGTTTTTCTTTTGTGTCAAGCTGCTGGTGGATTTCAATCCCTGCAAGGAGCCCGATCTTTTCATAGTCCATGAAGCGACCTCCTCATGCATTCCCCTTTTATAGAAGAAGAAAAGAGCAGACGCTGTTTCTCCGGGTCCTTTTCATTGCCAAGCACCCACATCATCTTAACGAGTGCTACTTCCGGCAACGTATCGGCGCCTTCAATTACCCCGATTTTCAATAGGTCCCGCCCTGTGTCATACACGCGGTCACAGACACGCCCGTTCAGGCACTGGGAAGTCATCATAATGATGGTACCATCATCAACCAGCGTTTTGAGGGCTGGTATCCAGTCCGTGCTCACGTGGCCAAGGCCGGTACCGGCAAGGACCAGCCCGTGTACCTCCCCGGTTTCCGGGAGTGCCGATGGGGGCATTCCCGGGTAAAAGTACAGGAGCCTGCAGGACTCATCGAGGACCGGACTGATGGCCGGTTCACGGGACCCCCGTCTCACCGCTCCCGGTGAAAGGTGTATGTCCAGTGAAGGATAGTCCACGTAACCCAATGGCGCTATGCCAATACTCTGGAACGCATCGCGCCGCGATGTATGCATCTTCCTGACTCTCGTTGCCCGGTGGATTGCACAGCGGTCATCACTTGTCGAGGCATGCATTACAACTGCCACTTCCCCGAGGGGGCTGACTGCGGCAGTCGCACTGCATAATGCGTTCATGGTATTATCGCTGCTCGGCCGGTCGGCCGATCTCTGGGAGCCGACAAAGATAACCGGCACCGGGGTATCAACCATGAAGCTGACTGCGGCTGAACTATAGGACATTGTATCGGTGCCATGGGTCACAATCACACCCGTGGCCCCGTTCTTAATTTCTTTATACACCGCTGCTGCCAGTTCCTGCCATATTGCAGGGGTCATATTTTCAGACAGGATCGTGTATAACTGCGTTGTCCGGTACCTGGCAATTCCTGAAAGGCCTGGTATTGCCCTCAGAATATCATCGGCGTCGAACTGGCTTGTTACGGCTCCGGTACGATAATCGATCCTGCTTGCAATTGTCCCACCCGTTGAAATGATTGAAAGGGGTGGGAGAGAGTCATTCTGCGTCGTTGAAATTTCCGGTCGGCCGACCGGGTCCGGTCGTTCCATGAACCTGCAGGTATCGCTTCCTACACCGATGTTATACCCGCTGTCAAGCTTGATGACGGCTTTTCCCTCTCTGCTCGTAATATATGTCCCGTTAAACCGGGTGCCGGCATATGAACACTCAATCCGGTCACCGGTTTTCAGTCGTTCCATTATTGGATAAGCCTCCCTGCGTCTGTCAGCATTGTTTCAATGGTGTGGCGGACGCCTTTTATTTTTGAATCGGTAATTTTCTGGTCCCTGTTCAGTTTCTCTCTTGCAAGGGCAATTGCTTCTGCAGTAGCGGAAGGTGCAGGTCCGCCGGGGTGGTCCCGCATGGCTACACTATCCTCGACTGATAACGCGGATATAACCTGTTTTTCTGTAAGGCCCCGTTCTGACAGGGTTTTTCCTGTTATCTCCACTGCCGCCACATCGAGAGTCTTTATTTCAAGTGTGCCGTTTCGTACTGCCCTGCCAACAATGCTGTGGGCTGTCCGGAATGGTATGTTATATTCCCTGACCAGGAGGTCTGCTACGTCTGTAGCAGTGGACATGCCTCTCCCGGCCTCGGTTTTCATACGGGCGATATCGAACCGGGCGCCCGATATCATGCCGGGCAACAGGTGCAGGCTCGTGGCAGCGTCCCTTGCCCCTCTCCAGAGGTGCGGGGTCAGCTCCTGGAGGTCCCGGTTATAACTCATGGGAAGGCCCTTGGTGATTACAAGAGCTGCTGTATATGCTCCTGCGACTGATCCTGCCTTTGCCCTCATTATTTCAGCGGTGTCCGGATTTTTCTTTTGCGGCATTATTGAACTGGTTGAACAGAACTGGTCATCGAGGCTGACAAAGCCGGTGAACGAAGAACTCCAGAGAACCAGCTCTTCACAAAGCCTGCTCACGGTTGCCATCATAATTGAAAGGTCAGAGAGGACTTCCAGAGCAAAATCCCGGGTTGCAACTGCATCCATGGTATTCATGATGATCCCGTCAAATCCGAGCAGCCTGGCGGTATAGTCGCGATCTATCCGGTACCCCGATGATGCAAATGCAGCAGCACCAAGGGGGGACTGGTTGACCCGTGCATACGCCTCGTGCAACCGGTCAAAATCGCGTGAAAAAGCCTGTTCGTAGGCAAGGAGATGGTGGGCAAGAGTCGTTGGCTGGGCATGCTGGAAGTGGGTGAACCCTGGCATAAATGAATCACGATGTTGTTGTGCGCATCCTAAAAGGACTTCCCGGAGTTTAACTAGTGAACCCATCTGTCCGAGTAGTTCATCCCTTAGGTGGAGCCGGATACAGGCCGCAACCTCATCATTTCTTGAGCGCCCGATATGGAGTCTTCCACCTGCCCCTTCACCTGCAGCAGCAATCAGCACTGATTCGATACCCGCATGGATATCCTCAAAATGATCAGAAAAGGCTTCTTCAGGTACTCCGGTACCATGCATGCCGAGGAGCACCCGCATGATGGCAACGGCGTTGTCATGATCAATCACGCCCTGCCTTTTCAGCATCAGGAGATGCGCTATATCCACGAGCAAATCTGCCTCTGCAATACTCCGGTCCGCATCCATTGAGGAAAGGAACTGTTTAATCCCCGGTACCCTTTCGCCCGACAGGCGGCCACGTCTGACTACATCTTCCTGCATCGACTGTAATCACTCCTGTTGATAAATTGGCCGCCGGATGAGATTAAAGCCACGCTTTTTTAGAGGCAAGCTCGATCGCCCGCTGGACCGATTCCTTTGGAATTATCGTTGCCACCGGGATATGGACGAGCTGTTCAATGACACTGCTGACGATGGGGGCGCAGACTATCGCAATTGCACCTTCCCGTTCAGCCCTGACTGCTGACACAATCGCATCTTCCATGGTATGCACAGGGTATTCACGTATATTGACACGGTGGCCTTCGACATCAGCGATCCGTTCTACTACAATATCGAGTACCGGGCGTGCCGCAATGAGACCGATAAATTCTTCCTCGCTATGCCGGTAATACCGCCGCAATGCACGGACAATCGCCCGCAATGTTGAAAGGTTCGGAGACCGTTTGCCATGAAGGATTTTATAGAGGGAACTTTGGGCAATGCCACTTTCAAGCGATAGCTCACGGATCGTAATTCTCAAATCCTTTCGGAGAATATCATTAAGAGCGACCACAAACTCTTCATCTGATAACAGGGCCGCCCGCATGAGCTTGTCTACAGGGTCCATCTGTACCATAATGGTGATACAATAAGGATAAATGATTATAATAATATTCGTTTTGTGCCAATAATAGTTTTAAAGACACATCTTACAATGGACATTTATAATATCCTGACTATCCAATAGTAAAGTATCACACGAACAATAGATACAATAGTATCAATATTTTATCCTTAAAATGAATCTATAAATATTGACAGACCGACATCTTATCATATGAAAAAGATTGCTTCCGCCATTGTTGTCTGCATCGCTCTTGCAATGATACTATTCGTAGCAGGATGTTTACAACCAACAACTCCCCCTACCCCGGTTACCCCCCAGGTAACCACCCCTGCCGTTGCAGGGACGACTGAAGTTGATGTAATGTATGCGGGGGGTGTCGGGCCGATGCCAGTCCTGCTATCGACAAACCAGATAGATGGCTATATCGCATGGCAACCGTACGTCTCCGTTGCCACTGAATCAGGTATCGGGCAACTTGTCACCTATACTAAGGATTTCCCACCGGTGCCCGAATGGAACAATCACCCCTGTTGTGTGCTTACAGCAAGGAATGACCTGGTGGCCGGCAACCCTGACTTCGTAAATGCGATGGCCGCCCAGACAATCCTTGCTGACCAGTGGATAACCGATCATCCAGATATGGCTGCAGCCGACCTGTCAGAATGGCTGATTGGTAATGACACTATCAAATTCGGAAACCAGTCTGTACCCGCAATGAGCGTTATGAAGAGCGCGATCCCCTCGGTAAAATATACGACTGAACCTACGCCTGAATGGATAAACGGGACGAAAAATTTCGTCAATGCCCAGATTAGTCTCGGGTATGTTACCGGGAGCCTGAAGAACACAAGTGCTGCAGATATGGATGCAACCCTGTTTGACTTTGGTCCGTACCGTGCTTCGAAGAAAATGATCGCCGACAAGAAGATCGTTACTCCTGCAAAGGTAAACAAGCAGATTGGAATAGGTTACCTCAAGGGAGACATGCATGGCGGCGCGCTTATCATCGCGGTCAAGGAATGGAAATACTTCAATGAAACGTACGGCATCGCAATCAAGCCGAGAGATCCGACTGCCTCGAAACCGGAGATATGTGACCTCATCGTCAACGGGGTCCCGGTTGCCGAACTGAAGCTGGTTTCAGCCGATGCCGGTCCGCAACTGATGCAGATGGAGGCAACCGATATTATCGGAATGGGCTACGCCGGTGTCCCCCCTGCAATCGGGTCAATTGACAAAGGTTCACCGGTTAAGATACTCATGCCAATAAATACGGAAGGCTCAGGGCTTGTCGCAACGAAAGGGTCACCTGCCCTTGACTGGAACAGTTTCATCAAATATGCAGGAGAGCGCTCAGCAAGCGGGAAACCGTTGAAAATTGCGGCACCTGCAAAAGGATCAATCCAGGATGTAATGCTGCAATACTCCCTGAAATACAGCGGTGTGACAATAAAATTTGTCTGAACCCCACCTTTTTTTCGAGGGATTCTGCATAATGAAAACACTTCTTTCAAATGTTATACCCGGTATCTGAAGGTAAAGATGGGAGAGGGTATGATCCTTACCCGTCGAAATGCAGCACATTAATTAACCCTGCCCGTTTCCTGACCTCAGTGAAAGAAGGTTCATCTTGCCTTAGGGAGAAATAATACCATGCAAATGCCCCCCGATAAACCACAATGGTGGCATGGGATCCTTTCAAAATCCCTCCTTTTAAAAATTGCACTCCCCATCATCATCATCATCAGCTGGGAAGTGCTCTCGATACTCATCGATAACCCATTCATACTCCCTTCGATCGAATCGGTCCTGCTCGTGCTGTCCAAACCTTTTGCTGATATCCTTGGAAGCGGGAGTCTCATCGGTAATGCAATGATCAGCCTTGGGAGAGTTTTAATCGGGTTTTTTGTTGCTGCGGTGCTCGCAATCCCCCTTGGTATAGGAATGGCCCGGAACGAAAAACTCCATGATTTTTTTGATTCCACGGTACAGGTATTCCGGCCTATCCCCCCGCTTGCGTGGGTCCCGCTTGCCCTTGCATGGTTCAGGATTGGCCTTGTTTCAATGGTCTTTATCATTGCAATCGGTGCATTTTTCCCCATCCTCCTTAATACGCTCGACGGGATGAAAAGCATAAAAAAGACCTGGATCGAAGCCGCCCACACGCTCGGTGCGAAAGAACGGCAGATCCTGGCCAACGTCGTCCTCCCCGGAGCAGCACCAACTATATGGACCGGCCTCCGGGTCGGGTTCGGTATTGCATGGATGTGTGTCGTTGCTGCCGAGATGATGCCCGGTACCAATTCAGGAATCGGGTATCTCATTATCACTTCCTACAACTGGGGGCAGGTGCAGGTAATCATTGCGGGTATTATCGTTATAGGGGTTATCGGGCTTGGAATTGATTATCTTTTCAAAGTCGTTGAGAAAAAGAAATTTATGTGGAGGGAGCTCGACCGATGACACTCATTGTTGAAAATATCAGCAAAGAATTTGAACAGCGTGGTGTCCGATCAGCTGCACTCGTGTCTATTAATCTCGATGTAAAGGAGAAAGAGTTCACCTGCGTCCTTGGGCCGTCAGGGTGTGGGAAGACAACGCTGCTCCGTATCATAGCCGGTCTTGAGAAAGCAACTACCGGGAGGGTCATGATAGGCGGAGAGCTGGTCACCGGCCCTTCATCGCGTATGGCGATGATTTTCCAGGACTACTCGCTGTTTCCCTGGCGCACGGTCATTGACAATATCGCGTTTGGTCTCGAGATGAAGGGAGTCGGTGAAGAAGAACGTCTTGACGTGGCAGCCCATTATCTCGACCTTATCGGTCTGAATGGGTTTGGGGAGAATTTTCCCTACGAGCTCTCGGGTGGTATGCGCCAGCGCGTTGCCGTGGCACGGGCACTTGCAATTGACCCTTCTGTACTGCTGATGGACGAGCCGTTCGGTGCGCTCGATGCCCAGACCAGGAACATGCTTCAGAAGCAATTACTTGAAATCTGGGACAAAACGAAAAAAACAGTCCTTTTCGTGACGCACAGCGTGGACGAGGCAGTATTTATGGCTGACCGAATTGTCGTGCTTACCAGCAGACCTGGAACGGTAAAAGAAGTCGTTACTATCGATCTTCCAAGACCCCGCGACCGGACAAGCCAGGACTTTGCGAAGGTCCGCCGTTATGTGCTTGGGCTAATCGATGAACAGCAGTCCACCCAGTAAGATTTAATAGCAAATATCTCCTTTTTATAAAGAACGAATAGATCGAAGGAGTTCTGAGCCATGGTAAGAAAACCGGGAAAGATGTATAGGAATATTTCAAAGAAGGCATATACCCGCCGAAAATACATGGGCGGTGTGCCGGGAAGTAAAATTGTCCAGTTCGAAATGGGAAATCTTTCATCTGATTTCCCACTCGAGGCCCACCTTGTTGTAACCGAAAGCTGCCAGATCAGGCATACAGCACTTGAAGCGGCCCGTATCGCAATAAACAGGCGCCTGATGAAAGAACTCGGAAGAATGAACTTCCACTTTAAAATCCGTGTATACCCACACCACGTGCTCCGCGAAAACAAGCAGGCAACAGGTGCAGGTGCAGACAGGGTATCAGAAGGTATGAGGCTTTCCTTTGGAAAACCCGTAGGGACTGCTGCGCGCGTAGAATCGAAGCAGAAAGTGTTCACGGTGTATACGACCCCCCAGTACTTGGAAAAGGTGAAGGATGCACTCCGGCACGGAGGTCACAAGCTCCCGTCTCCTTCGTATATCATCATCGACCAGAAACTGGTCATTAATGAATCATCAGAATAGATAGCACACTTTTTTTAACCAACTTTTTAAGACTATCATTCATGAACGTCTTTTTTCATTCAATGGTCCCTTGTGATCAGGGTCCTTTTCAGATTTCAATACAATCAGGACGCAGGATCTGAATAACTACAGCAGCCTGCACCGGAAACAAACTGAACACAGACTGCGGGCTGGAAGGTTACCCTTGTTTGCTTGTTATGGCAGTCTTGAACGGCAGGTCAAATTCGATGGATGAAATTTTTCCGGCTTTGTTGAAACACACATGAACGGGATGTTCACACCCGACCCATGAAATAACCACGTTCAAAATCTCTTCATATTGGTGGCCGTTCAGGCATTTTAATGGGAAACCCTGCGTGTTTAGAAAAAGGAATGGGAAATACATAGACAGGAGGGGGTTTCACCCCCGACCTGTCCCACCTCCGACAAGATATCCTCCCAGCTGGGTTCAACTGCAGTATTCATGAAAATTTCAGAAATTAAAAGGTCATCCTCTATCCCAACCGGGGTCGCCAAAGCAGCGGGGTGGAACCCCGGGAGCGTGGGCAAATTTGGGAATGCCCTCATCCTCAAGATGGATTTGAGAACTTGTCAACAGAGCTATTTTTTTTACTTGTTTTTTAAGGAGATCATTACCTGGAAAAATAATCGAAAACGAATGGATCTGGGAGATGTATGAATAGTACCCCAACTGTTTCACCTTCCCGGGGATTACAGGTAACCGTGATCAACTCATGGTGTTACAATCCGGGTAATCAGCCTTCCGTGGTTCTAAAACAGAGTCTCTCTCTCGGAAACCTGCTAATAAGAACCTTGCATGTTCCGTAATTCATAAACTAGTTATTTAAGGATAACGAATATGCCTAATATAATCTGGTATATGTGGAGTTAAAAGCGAAAAGGGGAATTTCTATGATATCTGTTTTGCTCGTGGATGATGATCCTGCCCTGTTGGAAATTACCCGTATCTATCTTACGAAGAACAAGGAGATGGTGATAGATACGGCCCGGTCTGCGGGAGAAGCGCAGGATAAATTGAGGGGAAAAAAATTTGATGTAATTGTTTCGGATTATGATATGCCCGTGATGACGGGTATCGAATTCCTGACATCACTCAGGTCATCAGGGGATCTTACACCCTTCATCATCTTCACCGGAAAGGGGCAGGAGCAGGTGGCGATGGAAGCGATCAATAATGGTGCCGATTTCTACCTTATACGTGCAGGAGACCCGAAAAATGAGTTTATTGCTCTTACCCACAAGATGCGGAAGGCAGTCGAGCAGCGGCAGGCAGATGTAGCGATTAAGGAATCGGAGGAACGACTGCGGAAACTTCTCTATTCTCTCCCGTCCGGTGTCCTGGTCATTGATGCAGAGACTCACATTGTATTGCAGGCAAACCCGGCAGCACTTCTCATGATGGGAGCAAAAGAACAGGATATCACAGGAAAGTCCTGCTTCGGTGTCGTGTGCCCGACCGAGGAAGGTCAATGCCCGATAACTGATCTAGGACAGAAATTCGACAGTATCGAACGATTGCTCATACGAAATGATGGAACCGGAATACCGGTGATCAAGAGCGTTGCCCGGATCAAGCTCGGAAAACGCCCCGTCCTTGTAGAGAGCTTCATAGACCTCTCTGAACAGAAGAAAGTGGAGCGCGAACTCCACGAGAGCAAGGAGAAATACCGGACACTGGTTGAAGAGATCCATGACCTGATCTGGTTGACCGATGCGAAAGGCCGGTTTAAGTATGTAAGTCCCCGTAGTTTCACCCTGCTTGGATATCACCCGGAAGAAATGATTGGCCACATGCCCTCTGAATTTGTCTCGTTCGAGGATGCTAATTATATAAGGGATATTTTTGCAAAAAATTTTAAAGAGCATAAAGAACTTCACCTGATCGAGACCCATACCCGCCGGAAGGATGGCACGGTCGTGGTCCTTGAATCAAGTGCTATTCCGTATTATTCTAAAAATAGTGCCCTCCTCGGGTACCGTTGTGTAAGCCGTGATATAACGGAAATCAAAAAAGGGGAGGAGGTACGGGCCCTGCTTGCTGCGATTGTGACCTCTTCGGACGATGCGGTGATCAGCGAGAACTTGCAGCACATGATTACTACCTGGAACCAGGGTGCTGAGCGTATATTTGGATATTCCAGGGAAGAAATGATCGGCACGATCTCTCACTCAATTGTACCGGACGAGGAAATGGGTGCCCTCCATGATATAATCCACGAGGTTGTCAGCGGGAAGCATGTTGAGCATTTTAACACATTCAGGATTAAAAAAGACCGGACCCATGTAGAAATATCCCTTTCACTCTCCCCAATCCTGAACCACCGGGGCTCTATCGTTGGGATCGCCACGATAGCGAGGGACCTGACAAAACAACGTGAGACCGAGCGAGCCCTCCTTGCCTACATCACCGAGACTGCCATGCGGTTAAAGAACCCCGTTGAATTGATTGGGGACCGCCTTACCGACATCAGGGAGCAGATCCAGGCAGGTGATGTGACACCTGACGAGCTGGCCCTCCAGCTCCAGATCCAGATTAAAAATACCGAACAAATTGTATCGAACCTGCGTGAACTGAACATGGCAATCTCCACGGGTTTTACATCCATATCCGAAGCATACCAGAAATACCTGAAACGATAGTGCAAACATGGGATTTTCTGCCGAAACGCTGAACGAGAACCGGATCGTACTGCTCCTTGCGGACTCACGCAGGCTGAAGCAGACGAATACCGCGGTGATCAAGGAGCTGACGAGCAATGGCTACAGCGTAATGCTTATCTCTGTCACGCTCCCGAACATCGTTATCCGGCGGACGTACGAAGTGGCAGGAATTGACATGACGAAAGTGTTTGTCGTCGATGCTGTTACCAAATACTCTGGTGGCCCGACAGTCCTTGATGACCCACATTGCAGGTATATCTCAAACCCGGGCAACCTGACCGATATCGGCATAGTCATTACCGAGGGTCTCAAAACCCTTCCGGGAGAAAAGAAGTGCCTTTTCCTGGATGATATTTCAACAATGCTCCTCTATTCCCCGTCGGTCACGATATCAAAGTTTATCCATTTTATCACGAACAAGCTCCGGTTATTCGATGTCGCCGGCGTATTTCTCGCTGTCGAGAAAGGACTTGACCCTGCCCTGCTCACCCAGATCTCAACATTTGCTGATTTGGTGGAGTCACTGGGAGAGGGGGAAGGGGCGTGAAATCAGGATAATGATTGGCTGTGGCTGTGAACTTTTTTTAGGAAAAGGTTTTTAAATTATAAACTATAGTTTATAGTTATGCCTAAAGGAGTCCGGGAGATCCATGTACCGGATAGTAAAAACCCTCATACTTCTGCCGAATCTCTAGAGCGCAAGAAGGTTCACCTAACAATTCCCCGGACCACCATCCAGATCAGCAATCTGACAAAAAAGACCCTTGAGCAGGTCAAAGAGATGGAACACCTGGAAACCTACGACGATGCCATCAATTTCCTTTTTAGAGAACGAAGAAAGAATTTACCTTCGACTTTCGGGTGTATGCCCGATAATGGGTCGTTCGAGCGGGAAGAGGAGGATGATCCCTATCGCTTACCTTCTTGATACATGGGTATGGATTGCGCATTTTGAAGGCAAGTCCCAGAAAGCACGTCATTATATTGAAGGTATGGAGAACCTCTGCGTGTCAGCAATTACCATTGCGGAAGTCTCACAAAAATATTCCAGCCATGGCGGGAACATGGTTGAATCCCGGATTAACGATATACTCCGAGGATCTCCCATGATACCCGTTGACAGGAAGATCGCAACGTTGGCGGGGATGTTACGTCATACGGAGATACAGGGAGGTATAGCTGATGCCATCATCCTTGCCACTGCAAGGATTGGGCACCACACGATTGTGACTGGCGATCAGCACTTCCAGAATTTACCTGATGTCGTGTTTATCGGGGACACCTGATACAGGAAGCCCTGTGGTCTTTATTCCTTCCGGGTAATCCGTGCTGTTTTGCTCTTGTCATGTTACCGGCCAACACGGTCCGTTCAAACCGCTGTGGTGTTTTCCTGAACACTCAAAAGACCGGTTGTAAACCGATATTATAAGAAATCTATAATTTAACACACGGCCGCAAATGAACGAGGGTTATCTAAAAATCTGATAAACAGGGCTGGAAATGATGTGTTTATTAGAATTAAGAATTCCAGGTTCGCCGTTTAATAAACTGTTTTTTGTAACAAGCCAGTTACAATTCATCATACCCTTGAAGCGATCTCAGCAGCGCTCAGTGACCGGTTGTAAAATGCGAGTTCGTCGATGGTACCTTTGAAGAACTTCTGGATACCTGCATCAGAACCGATGTAAATGTCCTCAGTGGTTTTCTTCAGTTTGCCGGTTACCGGTGTTTCGGCCTTGAGAACCCCGTTTACATAGAGTTTTAGGGATGCACCGTCATATGACAGGGCGAGATGACTCCAGGTGTCAAGGGGTACCTGCCCACTCCCCCAGTTCACTGAATGGGATACCCCGTCTGCAGTCCTGATTGAACCCTGCCACCCGTTCCATTTGTCCTGGCCAATGCCATCCCCGTCCCAGTCCCTCTTCTGGATTATCTTCGCTGTTTTCTGCTCTGTTGGATTGACCCAGGCCTCAAACGCTATCGCGTTCTCCGGGGCTTCAGATGCGGACCCCTGGATACGGACACTACTGTTAATGCCATTGAAGAGAAGTGCATTTCCCAGTTTTCCTACAGTCCAGGTTGCATTTTTAATCAATCCCGTATACCCTTTCCCTGATAAGTCTGCGGACGTTGTCCCCGTACCTTCGTTAAACGACCAGAACCCTGATGCACCAACCGGAATTCCTCCAGGGGGCGTCTGTGATCCCCCTGCACCATTGCTCCATCTGGCGATGAGAAGATGCGAATTCTCATCAACCAGCCGTACGGTAACCGCACCCGAAGGGAATTGTCCTACGGCAGGTGATGATAGATCTGTCAGATTGCTGGTAATATAGAAGCCATTCGCAGTTTTGAATACATAGAGCGTGTCACCCGGGCGGAACTGGTTCATTTGCGAGAGCGGAATTGCCCGGGAACTCCCTGTGGACGAATCGATATACACACCCATTACATATTGTCCCTGGCCGCTCATGTTCAGGGTTGCGGTATCCCCTCCCTTGTTATATAACTTGATTACGTTTTTTCCGGCAATTGTCTGATTGGTGATATCCGGAGCGATAAATGCGGATTTTGGTGTCAGGTCTATAAGGCCCACGAATAGCGCAGCAATAACCGCAGCTAACGCAACCACCAATATAATGATAAGGATTGTCCCGATGATTTCGTTGACTGCTTGGTCGTTTCTCATGATGGGTAATTAATCATATGGTTATGGGGGTGTCCTAATACGCCCCATTTAATGGCTTGAAATTTAAAATGCCGGAAGCCCGGCGGCAAACCGTGAAGCCACCTCAGACGGATCCATAGCCCGTTCATAGGTATAAAGTCCCCTGATATCTCCGTCGAATTTCCGGAGCATACTCGTCGGTCCCGGCCACTGGATTCCTGCCGGTCCACCGACCTGGTAACGATTTGGTGAAGCTTTCAGCCCACCATTGTCAATTACCACACTTTTCTCCAGTGTGCCATTTACATATATTTTTATTCGGTTATTGGTGGGATCGGTCTGGTTGTATACACCAACTACGTAATACCAGGTATTTATGGTCGGTGAGGTAGTTGATTGGGCATACTGGCGGCTCAGATTTGTTGCAGCAGCAAATTCGAAAAGCGTATTATCGCTATTATGCTGGAGGTGGTACCGACTGTTTGAGTCTGAGTCGCCATCAACAACGATTGTTGCCCATGTGCGAGAAGAGTTTCCTCCTGCGTTCGGGGGAATATTCCATTTTACCCACACCTCTGCAGTGAAACCAGATAATGATTTTATTAAATGGTTCCCAAAATCATTTCCGGTTGCATAACAGCTATCTGATTTTTCTTTAAGATGAACATTCCATACACCACTCGAAGGATAGGTCTGTGTCCATCCGGATTGAAGGACTTCTTCAACGACATACTTGGTATCAACGTCAGGTCCAATATATAGAAGTCCGGTAACTATATAGTCCCCATTTGCATTTGTAATCGCAGATCCGGCTATTGTATTATTAGATTGCCACCGGACATTTATTCGCCATCCTGCAAGGCCCGGTTCACCAGGATCTCGATTTCCATCTCCATTCAGGTCATTCCATTTTGTCCCCGCGATAGAACCGCAGGTTGGCTGAGATATAACCACCTGACTGATAGTAGAATTTTTATTGCAGGCATTGGTTACGGTCAGGTTTACGTTGTAGGTCCCGGTTGTTATGTAGGTATAGGTGGGATTTTGTTGGGATGATGTCCCAATACCATCCCCGAAATTCCAATTCCAGCTGGTTATATTTGCTGCCGACTGGTCTGTGAACTGTACCGTGAGTGGAGCGGTCCCCGATGCCGGTATAGCGTTGAATGCTGCAACCGGACCTTTATTGACAGTGATGTAATTGGTTCTTGTAAATTGAGTGCTGTTTCCGCAGGAGTTCCCAGCAGTGAGAGATATGGTGTAAGTGCCTGCCGTAGTGTATGTTTTTACTGGGTTCTGTTCCTTTGAGGTCGTTCCATCTCCAAAAGTCCAGGTCCAGGATGTCGGGTTACCAATAGTAGAGGTACTAGTAAACCTGATGTTGAGTGGCTGGCATCCGGTGGTCACATTAGCAGTAAAGTTAGCAACCGGCGCTGCTTTGACCGAAATGCAATCGGTTCTCGTATAGGTAGTGCCGTTACCGCATGAGTTACCTGCTGTGAGAGATACGGTGTAGTTCCCTGCTGAAGTGTATGTTTTCACGGGGTTCTGAGCCGTTGAGGTCGTCCCATCACCGAAAGTCCAGGTCCAGGAGGTCGGATTACCCGTGGAGGTATTAGTAAACCTGACCGTGAGTGGCGGGCACCCGGTGGTTATGTTGGTGGTGAAGTTCGCGATCGGCACAGGGTTGATAATTATGTAACCTGGCCTGGTATACGGTATGCTGTTTCCGCACGAGTCACCTGCCGTGAGAGATACGGTGTAGTTCCCTGCTGAAGTGTATGTTTTCACGGGGTTCTGATCCGTTGAGGTTGTTCCATCGCCGAAAGTCCAGTTCCATGTGGAGGCTCCTAATGTGGTATCGATGAAATTCACGGTCATGGGTTGGCATCCTATGGTCAAGTTCGCGAAGAATGATGCGACCGGGACAGGGTTGACCGTGATGTAATTGGCTTTGTTAAACGGAATGCTGTTTCCACAGGAGTTACCCGCAGTAAGAGAGACTGTGTAGTTGCCTGTGGTAGTGTATATTTTTACCGGGTTCTGATCCGTTGAGGTTGTTCCATCGCCGAAAGTCCAGATCCAGGAGGTTGGATTGCCCGTAGATGTATTGGTAAACTGGACAGTGAGTTGTTGACACCCGATGGTCACGTTGGCAATGAAGTTAGCGACTGGTGCGGAATTGACCGTAATATAATTAGTTCTTGAAAACGGAATGCTATTTCCACATGAATTACGTGCAGTAAGAGAGACTGTGTAGTTGCCTGTGGTAGTGTATATTTTTACCGGGTTCTGATCCGTTGAGGTTGTTCCATCGTCGAAAGTCCAAATCCATGTAGTGGGTACACCTGTCGAGGTATCATTGAATTGTACGTTCATCGGCAGGCAGCCCATTGTTAAATTCGCGTTAAAGTTTGCGATTGGGACCTGGCCAACTATGATGAAATTTAATTGCGTTTTTGTATTCGAACCATCGCTATTCGTAGCAGTGAGGCTCACGTTATACGAACCCGGAGATACGTATGTATGAACCGGGTTCTGTAGTGTCGATATTCCACCGTCTCCAAATGACCAGCTCCACGAAGTTGGAGAACCCGAGGATGTATCAGTGAACTGAACTGATAGCGGGGTACATCCTGATGTGGTATTTGCGGTGAACCCTGCAACAGGTGAAACACCCCCTCCCCCGGAAGTGACGTTAATATCCATTGTAAACGGTGCACTGGTTCCATAGACATTGCGGGAGACCAACCTGACCGTATAGGTGCCTGCGGTGGCGAAGGTATGTGTCGGATTTTTTGTAATTGAGGTCCAGCCATCACTGGAGGTCCAATCCCAGGATGTTGGAGTGCAGGTGGAAGTATCCTGGAATATCACAAGGGTACTGGTGTCTGGGTTTGGAGGGAAATACATGAATGAAGCAACCGGGCTGCAGGGAACTGGTGCAGTTGTGGTTGACGTGGTGGGAGTGATCGTATGTGTTGGCGTGTAAGTTATGACAGAACCAAAATCTGCTAGGACCCGCTCCCCGGCAGAGCCGTTATAAACAATTTTCACATCAGGGAGTGGTGTTGCGGGATCATAAGAAGAAAATGTGAGGGTATCATCAATTGACCAATCTGGTGATGAGGCGTTGGAACTGACATAATCGGTTGGGTTACCATTGATGAGGATCTTAAAACTAGATCGCGGGATTGATTCGCCCCCGTCATGATGGAGGGTAAGGTTAGTGCTTGTATTTGCAAGACTTGCCCTGAATTCAGGAATTTTTTCAGGAACGGAATGATTCAGGAAATACACGCCTGCTATCGCAACTCCGAGGCCGATAATTGCTATCAGCATTAGCGCACCGACAATTTCGGCCACACCTGAATCTGAAACAGAATCTTTCATTTTTCTTCCTAATGTGGTTTCCAATGCCTCATGTATAACTAATACTAGCATATGTCCCGACAAAAGACATACCGGTGTCTTGTTGGGAATTATAATCATAATCAAGACTGAATAATCCTACACCAATCGGTCGAATACCACTAATAATAATGGGAATCTTATTATATTCATTGTAATAAGGATATGGTGAAGTATTATTTATTGCTAGAAATGTGTATTCGTTTTGGTTTGGTTCCGATGTAATTGTAAACGAGGATCCAAGATCGACATACCCTGTAATCCATGCGTTATCTATCGTGACAGTACCGAATGGTTTTGTTGTCCCATTCACCGCATATGTTATTCGAAGAGAAACGTCCTGACCCCGCATCTGATAAAATGTATTTCCAAGACCAAATATCTTAAAGTCGTCCTGCTTATCCTGTAAACGGTGAATTTCAATAATGTCATTAACTGAAAGTGACATCGGTTTATTTCCATCGATAGAAATAGTTGAACCAGATTTAGTTACTTTGAAACGCAAAATTCCTGCATTAAGACTTGATGCTTGCTTATTTTTCCGTATAAAAATGGTAGCAGTGCGCGTGACAATATCATCATACGCATCCCGGATTTGGATGTCAGAACAATTGATGATATTACATGCAGGGCAGGATGGAACTGGTGGTACGTAAACGTCAGGTACGAAATTTTGAGGTGGTTGTATCTGCTCCAGGTCAAGGAGAACATCGCCCGATCCTGTCTTATAGAATATCTGTACAGTAGGGTTACTAAAAGAAGTACTAAATTCTATAGTTTTTCCTATATCCCAAACGTTACTTCCAATTGGGGATATGTTGAAATAGGGGGTATTATCAATTTTTACATAAAATTCTCCCCGGTAAAGCGATTCACCCCCATCATGGTAGATAGTTACTTTACTGCCATTAACCTGCGAAAGAAAACGTGAATCCGGAATTTTTTGTGGAAGAGGCTGGCTGAAAAGTCCTACGGCAATGATTGCTACAGCAAGTACAACAACAGAAATAAGGAGAATCGCCCCGATTACCTCCGATACGCCGGATGAATTATTCATCAGTATTTTTCCCTGGCCCGAATTCCTTATCATTTCACACCCGTCAAACCAATGTAATTGAGTTCAGGCTCGTAAAAAAATATGGACGAGTCATTACTAAATTCACGTTAGTTCCCACAGGGGGCTGGATTTTAATCCATGCTATACCATTGTCTGTTGTTGATAAGGGGCATAGAGTATACCATTGATAAACACCAGTATCAGAACCGTTTATTCTTTCCCTAATGACAATGTCTCTGAACAGATTTCTCCACATAAGTGCTGTCTGTGCATCTTTCACTTTGACAGAAATATTAACCCAAGTATTGGGATTTGTTACTGGAGAATCAGGCTGTTCCTGCAGGCGGAAATTCAAGCGTGCATTTCCTTCTCCCGCGATGGAACCACCACCATTTAAATTTATAGGCACAACGACAACTGAAGCCGTGTTACTGACGTTATATATTGAGATAAGCGGGGAAACAACGTTTGTGACCCCGGTAACCCCATTAATATCCTGTGAGAGAAAAATCCCCCCCATCTGGTAGTAATACTGCTGCTGGATCCAGTAATTATTATTGGACTGATAGACAAGTGAGCTCATCGGTATTGGTAACGAATTTGGGTCATTATTAGTCGTCACAGTGATTGTATCCAGGGTGTTATACGGGGTATTATTGATCGCGAGAGACCCCGAAGAGCCGATAGGCTGCATCATCGGTAAAAACAGGCCGCTTGTCTGGGTATTTCCTCCCTTGCTCCCAAGGGTGAGTGTTGTAGAGTCGGTAACACCTGTCTCACTGTTCATCCAGAGAGAATCGACGGCAATTTTATAATCTAAAAACCAGTCACCAACATAATCCATGTGCGAAATTTCCTGCTCTCTCCCCTGTGCCGGAAGAACATATGTCATCCAAAGAGAAATTGCGACAATAACAAGTGCCAGTATTAAAACAAAGCCGATTACTTCCGAAAGTCCGTGATCATTTACCTTATGAGTCATAATACGGGAAACCTGTCTACTATTATTCCTGGCTCTTTTTTAAATCAATGCTCTCTTTTATTTCAATCTATAAGCCCTTTTCGGCCTCTTGATAACATATATTTCACCTGTATTGTTAATAAAAATCGCATTATACTAATGGTTTGACTCTACACATTGCGACCTGAATTATTTATAATTTCAGAAAAAGAGCGCCTAATAGGGATAGACGTCTCAATAAGGCCTCTTATACATTCGACCTTGTGTGTTGTGCCATGATTCTCAATAACTGGGGTACTTATGAGTCTCACATTGTTTCAGTCACATAAGCAACGGTACCGAGGTATGGCTCCGGATGATCCATCTGGAAAATACGGGCAGACTACGGAAAAAGCTGAAGGAAAGCGGAAAGTTTCCGCGTGGATCAAATCCCAGGGTGAGGCCCCTGATTCAGGAATTACTGGTACTAATACACTTAATTGTACTAGTGATAGTCTATACTATGGAAAATTTGATCTCACGTACACCCCCAACAGCGTATGTGACACAGACTCGTCCACTCACTGTGGAGTTCCAGAATTCCGCAGGGTAAAACCTGAAGTCTTTAGATGGTCCCTGATTCGTCAATGCAGGTATGGATGGCCTGGAATATCCACGCAAAACTTTTTGCTCGATGTACGGGAACATGGTTGTTTTCAGCTTGAGAAGAGGGTTGCCCGGAACCCCGGCAAGACCTACAATTCCCACAGATTACACTGAGATGCTGTCAGAAGAGGTGGCTAATCTTTTTTGTACCGAAATACTGCACCCGATACTAAATCTCTTCGCTTCGCTCCACAATCTGGGTTCTCCAGGTTTTACTCGCATAATCAGTCGACCTCAAAAGGAAAGAACCGCAATAAGGGTCATCTGTTTCCCCGGTACCGCATTACCGCTACAGTACCAGCAGGGCTGTAGGTTAAGGCCCCCGGTGGCGAACATTCCTCTGTTATCATCACATCTGTTCACTATCTGGAAATCCAGGTGGACGAAAATTCAATTACAAGACTAAAAAAAGAGATCCCCTCCGGCAGGTCCCCTTCACATCGTCGATACTTTCACATCATCGATGATACCGTTGAAATAGCGGTTGCTATTGATACCTTCGCCAATGTGCAGGTCGTAATTCCCAGGTGCAAATGTCCCGGTCTGGGTTTTGCTAACTGGAGTTGCACCATTCACTGAGAGATCAATCTTTCCTATTGTTGCATTATATGATCCCACTACATGGTACCATGTATCCTTCTGAAGAGTAAGTCCTCCGTTTGACTGTACGAACTGTCTTCCATTTGTAGTACGGACCGCAAATTCAAATTTATCATTAAACTGGCTGTGCTGGAGTGCATACTGCATGTTTCCATCACTGTCTCCTTTTGTGACGATATTAGCCCACTGATTTCCGTTACCCGGTGGGATAGCCCACTTTACCCAGGTATCCACCTTGATCCCGGTAGGTGGTGCGAGCTCCGGAGAATTCGGTATTGAAACATAGCTGGACCCGTTAAAGAAAAGGCCATTTCCCGTATGCCCCGGGATCCAGGTGGCGCCGTAGAGCGTAAGATTATAGGATGGGTTCGGGCCCGTGAAGAAGTCCTGCCATGCATATCCGGTGGCCTGCGCTGCGACACCTAACGTGAGATCTGTTGTATATATAATCACATTATCTGTCCCGTCGATAACGTCGAAACGCCATAAACCCTTCGTCAGTCCGGAACCTACCCTTGCATGTGTCTCATTCTGTGTGACGGTTAGTATTCCTGACTTATCGTAGATAAAAAGGGTATCGCCGGGTTTCCATGTAATAGGTCCATCAGCTGCCGGGTGCAAGACCCCTCCACTGGGTGGGGCAACCTGGAAATCCACCGGCATTCCTTCTTTAGCGGTTGAGCGGTTCAGATGGGCGATATCCCCCCCATGTCATAGACGGAGATGTACCAGTTATTTGATGAGGCATTTTTCGCTTCCGTCTGGACTACGATATAGGCCGATTTTGGATAAAAAATCACCAGCCCGAATACAATACTTGCAATTATTGCAGCAACGGCGATTACCAGGATCACCATCAGAATAACACTTACCGCTTCCTCAAGTCCTCGATCATTTAAACAACGGGGTGCAGGTCGCCTCATAGTTCAAGACAGTAATATCACTGGTGGCAATATAAACAAGATCGTTAAAAGGGAGGTATGTTGCTGTAAGGAGGGGGCGAATTACTTCAGAAAGCCATCAGGAAATCCACTGAATTTCTAATCCAAAATGTCTTTTTACCGGGGATTTCCCGGAAAATTATTCGATCCCATGTATCCTATATAATTACCAACAATATTTATTTACCATTAAAATCATATTACCAAATACTATATTATCCATTATCCTATACTATCTCATACGCAGGATCGGAGGAATGAAAAGACATTCGGTATTTTCAATGGTTGATGGCCAAAAACCGGTAGCCATGGGTTGAAGATATGAAACAGAAAAGATCACGATCGGGAAAGACCGGGAATTACACCGGCGTGCATGAACCGGGTACAGAATACATGCCTGGGTCCGGCCCGGTTATCGTTGTGGATGCAACCGGTCGGATGGTGCTTCCCAAAAAAATACGGGACCATTTTAACGCAAAACGATTTGAGGTTCTGGAAAAGGAGGGGCATATCGAGTTGATCCCTATCAAACCGCTGGACACACTTTTTGGGATATTACCTGGAATCAATATAGAAAAATTGTACCAGGAACATGATCGGGAATGTGAAGAGGAGGATAAAGTGTGACCAAACCCGGAATCCTTGTTGATACCTGGGCCTGGCTTGAGATGATGAGCGGGTCCCCAAGGGGAGACCGGGCACGTGACATCATTCGCAACAGTTCACCAGTCTCTCTATCAGTCCTGACGCTCTATGAACTCCGGTACCGCCTGGAACAGATTAAAAACCGAGAGTTTGCAATAATGGTTATTAAACAGATAGCCGATCAGACAGAAGTTATTCCCATAGATGATCAGATTGGACTCCTTGGCGGTACCATAAAGATTCAACAAATTTCTCAGAAAACAACAATGGGCGCAGTTGATTGCCTGATCCTTGCAACATCCCGTGTCCATGACCTACAAATCCTCACCGGTGATAAACATTTTGCGGGTTGTCCGGAGGCTATTTTTTTATAAAATTGTTCTCCCTCGAAATTTTTTAGGTCCCGGGAGTAGCCAGGAAATAATTGTAATTGTTTTATTTCTCCTCGCTGGAGGTATCTGATCGTATTATATGTGTGATACAAAATCTTTTCACAAATAATGGGTAGTCCAGCGCAAAGGTACCCTCAAAACAGCCAAGATACTGCCCCGCACAAATATACCGCAATCCCTGTTCTTTGGCTTAAAACAACCTGGCATAGCCAATCGGGGGATAATTCAGCCCCTTAATATCCACAATAAGGAATGGTGTTGGAATAATCCGTAATTATGTCTATGCTGCCATGTTGAGGGTGTGAATATTCCGATAAATCGGTTGAATTTCAGGCCGATTCACGTAATAGTGGTGAATCGACTAATATATAAAAAATCGACAAATTGCAGTTCTTTTATCGCAAACCTGCTTCAAATTGACGATATTTGACCGTTGTCCGGGTAGATGTGAGATGAAGGTCTGGAAAAGCGTGTAATTGAGAAAATACCATTATTCAGTGAATACATACCCCAAAAAATAGGTATTATTATCACGGATATTTCACTCCTTATCTTCCGGTGCGACGTATTTAGGATGGAAATAACGCCAGAGTAGGCCTGATATTGCAATAATAATCAATAAAATGCCTATTATCAGCCATATTGGCACAATACCAACATTTTGTGATACATCGACAGGAGGCACAAATGTCGGAACGATAGTAGGAATAGATGTAGGGGCTGAAGTCAGGATTACCCCTGTTGGCTGAATACCGGGTGTGTTACCCGTACCTGTCGTTATTGCTGTAACTGTCACTAAAAGGAGTGAAAGTGCACTCAGGAAGATAAGAATACGGGATAATGGGACCTTCATCACCTTTCATTTGGAAGGACATTCGTATATTTCTATCTCTTCACTATGGTTGAAAAATTCGTTCCTTTGGAATGTGATACAACAGTAATAATTATACGTTTCGTGACTCTCATTCCATATACGGAATTGATATGACAAAAAAAAGGGGTAAAACCGATAAGGGAGTATCTGATCTGATAGGTACCATTCTAATTATCATTCTGGTTATTGGGTTGGCCGCCGTGATTGCAGCATTTCTCATGCCAAATTTGTTGCATAAATCTGCATATATCGCCAGTGAGGTGAGTGCCTCTCCGATAACCCAGCCAAGTGGACAACAGGTTGAGGTAATCTCACTCCTACCGCAGGCGGGTGATCCATTTTATATTATCGGGCAGAAGCAATCAAAAGGTGGATACCCGATTTCAGTGAGGGCCCTGTCTCCTGATGGACGGAAAATCAGTGTAAACTGCACAGACCTGACCGGAAACTTGTACGGAAAAGAACTCTATGTGTATCCGGCGAACAGGCCGGGTGCGGGCCCTTGTGAAATGTGTATCAATGATACCAGACCTACGGGCGCAATGCGGCCGATGACGAACGGCAAATGGACAATTCAGTTGATTGACGAGGAATCGCATATTCTCGTGATGTCGAATTCTGATGCAAATATTACAAAAGGGACGACCTCCCTTCCGAAAGTAGGTGGGATGCTTGGTGGTAATGTATATTACTCTGATTGCACAATCATTACCCCCACCGTTGCATCAGCACCTGTTAGTCCCACACTTGGACCGGGAAATATGTCGTACCGGACATTTAATGGTAATCAGTATATGGAGTATCCAAACGATCCTAACCTGAGATTTACCGGCGATTTGGGAATATCCCTTTGGCTCCGGCCGACCAACCTTGCTGTCTGGAACACGATAATAGGAAAGGGCATTCTGTATCCAAACAGTACAGAATATGATAACTATCAGGTTGTAGCGATAGGGAATAAATTATACTTTGAATGGAATAATGCAGACGGAACCCATTATCACTCCCAGACTGATAATGCAGCCCTGACCCAGGGTTCGTGGCAATATGTGACCGTGAATGTGCAAAAGAATGGCCAGCCACAGATGTATGTCAATGGGGTGCTCCAGCCCTCCACCGTATTTACAGGAAATGTTCCGAATACCGGATCGGTTTCAACCGCAACGGTGAATATGCAGGACAATAATTTCCCGGTTAAAATTGGTAAACAGAATGCAGGACCCCCGAATGAGTTCTATTACTATGGAGATATCGGAAATATGGCGCTTTATAACCGTCCCCTGACATCCAATGAGATACTGCAGAACAATCAGACATATTCTGCCTGAATTCTTTTTTTTTTAAATTGATTAGGAAATTATTATTGAATGGCCTGGTTAGATAGTCGTTTCTTTTTCTGATTGGAAGCTCTTTATCAGGAACGTTTCATGCAAATTACAGAACATTTGCAATATCACTCTCATGGATATATCTATGTCCGGAAAAAAGAATTCGCGTAAACAGTTGACTGCCCTCTCTATTTGCTAATTGCAGAAGAACAGAAAGAAACCTGAGTCCGGGATAAAAAAACGCTTACTCATTTTCTTCCCGCAATCGCCAAACAGATTGTTTTTATTTCATCTTTAAAAAAGTTAAAAAAACCAACCCGTCAGATGACAAAGTTGAAGATAACCATCGCAATAATGAGCATAATTGCTGCATGCTTAAGGCCGGCAGAGAGCGATGCCTCTCCCATCTGACCTGCGATAATACCCGAAAAGAACGCCTGTACAAGGCAACCGTGATACATAAGCCGGGAAATGGTATACATCGAAGCGGCAGTGAACGCTGCAAAGGCACCAGTCTGGGGGAGACCTTTGGTGTCGATATTTCCGAGAACTGGCATGAACTGGGTAGTAATCACCGCAACAACGAATACGAATACGATGAACGCGAGGTAAATGACGGCCGTATAAATAAACATCTCCGACATCCGTTCCTTTTTAAGGGTCTCCGACATCCGGGCGTCGCTCGCCGCAATGGTCAGGACGTCCCCGATTGAACCGCTCATCTGGGTTGCCTTGCTGATAAGGGTTACAGTTCGTGCGATCATCGGCGTGGAAATCCGCTGTTCGAAACGCATCAGCGCATCGGTAAAATTTGCTCCCCAGTCCATATCCCGCTTGATCCGCTTGATCTCGTATGACAGGAGACCCAGCTTGGTATTAACCATGATCGCGATTGCCTGCGATATGGTCAGCCCTACCTGGTTGATACCCGCCATCCTGTCAAGGAAATCAGGGATCGATGCCTCAATGCCCTGGATGTTACGCCTCCAGAGCTCGTAAAAAATACCGAACGGGATGAGCACGATAAGCACGGCAATCACTACGTGGTCATCCATCATATCGATGAACCGTTCGAAACCCGCCGGTGGGAGATTAAGGTATATGGTGATGAGATAAATCGCAGCAACAGGGATTGTGATCAGCAGCGTAAGCTTATAATTCATCACGAATATCCGTACAGGGTTCCGGATAAATTCCTTTATATTCCTGATACGGTCGTAATGGAGGAGTTTTTCGAAGAATTTCTCCTCCCCTGCCTTCTTTTCGATCCTGACATCAGCATATTCGGAAAGTTCCCGTACCCGTGTGAACCGTTGGATCGATTCAGACTTGATCGAGATCATATCGATAAGGATGATAAATACCAGTGAGCCGATAGGGAGCAGGAGGTAAATAACAAGGGCCATCTGGGTCACTGCCGCACCCCCCATCATCCCCATCACCACCATGATGATGATCAGGAACAGGGGCCCGGCCACAAAGAGGGTGACATAGGACTCTGATATCAGCGAGAGAAACTGGAGAAATTCTTTCTGCTCGAATCTGGCCTCTTCCTGGTACAACCGCACGCGGCCGGCCAGAAAGCCTGTCAGGTCCCCACCCGTTTCAATGATGGATATCATATCCTCAAGGAACTGTTTCATCTTTTGTGAAGGGGTCGTCTCCATGAGGTGCCGGAGCGCGGTGACGACATCCATACCAAAGAAGTCGGCATCCCTGATGACCTGCCTGAACTCGAGTGCGACCTCCCCGTAGACCGGGGCATTTTCTGATATTGACCGGAAAATAACGAGGAGTTGCCCGCCCCCTTTCCTCATCGCAAACATGTATGCGACCGCATTATGCAGTGTCAGGTTTATCTTGGTTGCCCGGTTGTTCTTTCTCATGCCCGGGTATTTCATTACGATAACATAGATCAGGAGTGACCCGATGATAAATGAGATAACTGCCCCTATAAGAGATATGACCTCATTTGGAAGGGATACGATTATGGAATTGGGCAACGTGATTTTGTAAACATTGTAAATGCCCGTGTAATCAGCCGTAGGGCTCATAGTGACTGTTATTGAAACAAAAAATCCAAACACCGCAAATACGATACCACAGAGCAGCGATACGATCAATCCATACCGGGTGTACCGTTCCGGGGTCATCGGCATGCGGGCGGAAATGAGATTTGCACTCAGGCTGGAGTATTTATCAGAATCACGCGGTACCAACCGTTGTACAATAGAGTAATGACTCATACGCCTCGCTTCAGGAAGGCCTTCAGGTCACCGATCGCTTCGATAACCCCGGCCGCATCGATATTATAAGCCTGGAACAATTGTGAAACACTGATATAATCAAGGATGCCCTGTTCCTTCATCGCGATCAGTATCATCTTCCGGACCCTGATCTCGTCCTCGAGTTGCTCGCGACTCCATCCACGTTTTTGTGCTATATCTGCATAAACCTGGGAACGACCATGATAACTGAACTTGTCAGTCACAGGGTCATAGGTAAACACTGTGTTGACACGCAGGCTTCCGGTTACCGGGTCGGCTCCGGCAATTTCTACAATCTCCTGTACTCGCCGGATCCGTTCCTGCCCCCGGTAGACAAGGGCCTGGACGCTGATAACATTCAGGGCCTGTAACATGTTCCGCGGAACATTCAGGGGTTCACTCTCAAGACGGTGGATGGCCGCATCAACATTTCCGGCATGGAGTGTTGAAAAGGTGGTGTGACCAGTGTTCATCGCCTGGAACAGTGTCTGTGCCTCAGCACCCCGGACTTCACCGACGAGGATATATTCAGGCCGCTGCCTCATTGCTGCCCTTAAAAGGTCAAACATGGAGATCATGCTGGCCCCTTCAGCTATCGAGTCTCGCGTTACGGAGGCAATCCAGTTCTCGTGGTAGAGGGTGATCTCTCTTGTGTCCTCGATACTGACTACCTTTGCCATCGGCGGGATAAACAGTGATGCAGCATTCAATGAGGTAGTCTTTCCTGATGCTGTACCACCAATGAAGAGAAGGCTCTTGTTATTTTCAATGGCCATCCAGAAATAGACGAGCTGGTCCTCATTGAACGTACCATTCTCAAGTAGTTCGATCGGTGAGAATGGGTCTTCACGGAATTTCCGTATGGTAAAGGAAGTCCCGCGTGTTGTAACTTCTTTCCCGAACGTCAGCTGGAGCCTTGACCCCTCTGGTAACGTGGCATCGATAATCGGAGACCCTGTTGAGATGTGTTTTCCGGACCGCTGGGCAAGGGTAATTGCAAGCGAATCGAGGATCTCTGCCTTAAAGGTAATATTTGTCTTGATATTCCGGTATTTCCTGTGGTAGAGGAACAGGGGGATCATTGTCCCGTCGCACGAAATATCCTCAATATAAGGGTCTTTCATCAGGGCCTCGATCCGTCCCCAGCCAAGAAAATTCCTGACAAGGTAATACTGCAGTTTAAATAGCGTGTTCAGGTCGGGACTGATACCGTACTCATGGAATAAATCATCCATTTTCTCGATGAGGAGCTCCCGCTTGTCCCTGACGAGTTCATCATCATCAAGGATCAGGACATTTCGCAGGTCTGCGTGCACCCGTTCGATCAACTCGTACTGGAATTCCGATAAGACCGGCTCGAACAGGAGGTACTCATTCTGGTTGGTCTTTTCATTCAATGCGACGACGACCAGGGACTCCCCGACATCAACCCAGTAGTGGTCAATCTCCCGGTAACTGGCGGGAAGTGCGGATTCGACCAGGGGTCCCTGCGTTACAGGATCGTATCGGGGAACAATTTTTTTGGGGGATTTCCGTTTTCCAAATCCGGCCTCTTTACCGGGCTTGTCTTTCTTTCCCGATTCATCATCCACATGAAACGCCCGTTTTAACGAATCCAGGCTGGAGGTCTTTTTCCTCTCGTATAGCGCCACTTCGTCAGGAAGTAATTCAGGGGTCTTTTGTGGTACGCTCCCGCTTACCTGGGTCGCTGAGACACCGGCAGGTGACTTCGCCACCGTGGTTGATGATGTCCCGTTTGTTGTACCACGATGGAACAGGCCTGATATTTGATCCTCAAGTGACGGGCCTTTGCTACCCTTTTTGGCTTCCTTTACCCCCACTGGATTATCCGGGTTATTGTAGCCTGCAGGGGGGATTATAACAGGTGATGAGGTTTTAGGTACCGTCTTTGATTTTGTATCCTTTCCTTTGTCTTCGTGAAACAGGGAAGAGATCTGATCAATATGTGATAGAGGCCTGGTGGCGGGCTTCAGTACCTTTACTGCCACTGGATTATCCGGGTTATTGTTGCCTGCAGGGGGGATTATAACAGGTGATGAGGGTTTAGGTACCGTCTTTGATTTTGTACCCTTTCCTTTGTCTTCGTGAAACAGGGAAGAGATCTGATCGATAAGAGATAGAGGCCTGGTAACGGGCTTCGATACCTTTACGATCACTGGACTGTCCGGGTTTCCGTTGCCTGCAGCAGGGATTGTTACAGTTGATGAGGTTTTAGGTACCGCATCCTCTTTCTTTCCCGAACTTCTACTACCCTGGATCATTTTTTTTAATTTGCCGAGTCCCGGGATGTCCATCCCTCCCCTCCCCTGAACCTATTTCTTTTTATTTACTTTGGAGAGGAATCGCTATATAAGGGTATGTCAGGGCATATACCCTCATATGGGGATGGAATGTCCTGATATCAGAATAATCCGGGACATCTCGTAATTTTTCAAGGTTTATCGGGTGATTTGCATACTCATAGATCTACGGGTTGGCCAACATCGTGGCAGATTCAGGATCCAGTCGGATCATGCCATCTCCTATCCCGGTTCAGTAGTTTAAAGAAGTGAACCGGGAAAACATTAACATCACAAGCGGGACAAATTATAAATATAACCATGGAAACGGCAGAAATTCACGACCTTTCAATAAAAAAAATGCCTACCGGCATAGCGTCACTTGACCCGATGATGGAGGGAGGAATCCCTCCGGGTACAGTGGTACTCCTGCTTTCGGAAATCGGCGCCGGGAGTTATGAGTTCATCTATAGTTCGATTCTTTCCATTTCTTCAAAGAAAAGTCAGTCCCTGGTTTCGGATACAATTATCCTTCCGTCCAGTATAAGGTATGTGACATTCACCAAGATGAGTGACGATGTCAAGCGGGAAATGAAACTCTCATTTTATGATGACCTGCTTGAGGGTTTGGATAATATCCAGTTCGACGACCTTTCCCAGCTCTATTTTGATGCCAGTGTAGTCCCGATTGACTGGTACAGTAAAGGGGATATCGTATCACGGCTCCAGAGCCGGAACAACCGCGATATCCTTTCGCAACTTTCGCAGACCTTTGGTCCCGGGGCTGATAACAACCTCATCGTCCTCGACTCACTCACCGACCTTGCTACGCAGTATACGGGGACATCCCGCTGGGGTGACCTGATGGCGTTTATGCGCGGGCTCCAGCGGATAGCGAAACAATTGAATACAACGATTTACCTGCCTCTTGCCCAGGGAATCCTCAATGTAAAAAATGAGCGGGAAATCGCGGATATTGCAGATGCCGTGATCCTTTTTAACTGGGAAGAGAGTTCGGCTGCACGACGTCAGCGGGTTATGTATTTCGAGAAATTCCGGGGGCTTATGCCACACCTCGAAGAAAAAGACCTCGTAAAATTTTCAGTCAGGATTTCGGCTGCCATAGGCTTTGAAGTAAGTAATATCAGGGTGATCATATGAGCGGGGGCCGCGTGAAGATAGGTATTGATGGACTTGACCAGATGATGGGTGGCGGGCTGGTACCAGGTAGTATCGCCGCAATTATCGGTTCCTATGGCACGGGTAAGACCTCCTTTGCCCTCCAGTTTTTATGGGATGGTGTTCAGCTCGGGGAACATACGATCTATATCAGCCTCGAGGAACGGGAAGATCGGATCTTCGAATATATGGCCCAGAAAGGATGGAACTATAAACCTTTCCTGAATAAGCTTATCACGGTGTTAAAACTTGATCCATCTGATTTTAACCTCGCTATCAACCGGATTAAAAATGAACTCCCGGAACTTATCCGGACTGTTGGTGCCATCCGGGTTGTGATAGACCCGATATCACTGTTTGAAGACCTTTTCGAGAGCAATTCATTGAGACGGCAGGAAATGTTCCGGTTTGTTGAGGGACTACGCGACCAGCAGTGTACCGTGGTCATGACCAGCGAAACTGACCGTGACAACCCATATGCAAGCCGTCACAACCTTATCGAGTACCTGTGTGACACGGTTATTATCCTGCGCTATGTCAGGCCCGATGACCTTTCTGACGTTCATCTCGCGCTGGAAGTGGTAAAAATGCGATTGTCGAGCCATTCAAGAGAGATTAAACCCTATGAGATCCTGCAGGACAAGATCCTTGTTCATAGCGAGGCAAATGTTTTCTGACC
The DNA here is from genome assembly GCA_903828975.1 of uncultured Methanomicrobiales archaeon. Lineage (GTDB taxonomy): Archaea > Halobacteriota > Methanomicrobia > Methanomicrobiales > Methanospirillaceae > CAIKOD01. Next base: position 39,069 of record CAIKOD010000166.1, read on the forward strand.
CCCTGCTTTTTTGTTGACGGGTTACACCACGTCGGATTGAATGATATCATCCATAAATGTCGAAAGGTTGGAGATCATCATCGGGTCGAGTCCTTTCCCGACGGCGAGGAAGATTCCGGGAGTCTCAATCAGCCTGAGCCGGTTTGATATATTGTGTATAAATTTTGAGATAGTGGCTGAAGGCAGGTAGATCAGCATGGTACTGACCGAGTCAAACAGGATGCAGGGACGTTTGTCAGAAAATTCATTCAGTGCCCCGGTTATCGCGATACCAAGATCGGTCAGGTTGGAAGGGCCGCCGATAAACCGGACGTTCTTCTCACCCGGAGGGGCTGTCCCTATCGCATAACTGGTGATAGCGTCAATGAAATACAGCCTGGCAACATCGATCCCGGCTCTCTCATAATTCTTTTTCAGGACTTCAGAGGGCTGGTTCGTAGTAATTATGATCAGGTCGTAGCCCTTATCGGCCATCGTTTTCACGATATCGATATTGTCCTGTCTCAACCGGTCAGCAGTGGTCAGCCGGAGGAGGAGGTTTTTTCCCCGGGAGATATCACCCGTTACAGTCTCTATCAAATCCAGGCTCACCTGCTGATGAATTCCCGGTATGCCTCCGGTATCTCGTTATTATCTGTTACAATCGCCTGGTTCAGTTCCTGGAGGTTTTCAACGATCTGTTCCGTATTTTTAACCTGGAGCTGGAGACGGATCTTCAGATCACCGGGTGGCCCTTCCTCCTCGACCTGTTTCACCAGTTCCCGAAGGTTATCATGGACTATCTCTATCGGGTGGCGGAGCCTGTTAGCGGATTCAGTAATATAGGCAATCAGGATCCCATGGTTCGCTTCGATTACCTTCTTTGACTCGACGAGTTCCTGCTGGTACTTATCCTTTGTTGAAGATATCACCGCAACGATTGCCGTTACAAGGATAAACATCATGGCACGGAGGAGCGGAGGCCATGTCAGTTCTCCTAATACTTCGTAACTGACCACGATATGCATTACCCCTAGTACAATTGCAAGGAATACTGCCCGCTCGTGGTACCAGATGGCGGCGAGTACAAGGAGAATGTAAAATACATGGGTGTAGGCCACCTCGATTCCCCAGTAGAGGTGGATCGTCTCTTCAAGGAACAGGCAGAAAAGAACAAGCAGGACCAGGGTGAATTTTTTATTTTCCGGATCTCTAAACCAGTTGAATATTCGATTCACAACAATAATCCCCATTATCATGTCCTCTAATCAATTAATTGGTAATACATGCATTAATCCTTTGATGTCATTCACCGGGAAACCGGGTACCGGATATTCTTTTACTGCTGATGGAAGGATCGAATACCTCCACCCATCAACAATCCGACAAAACCTGGAATGGCCAACAATCAGGAAAATATTTTCTATTTGCTGAAAATGTATCCATTTTAAGGTATTCCTGTGAGGTACGCCGATACTACCGGGTGCATGGTCAATGGCAAAAAGATTGGGCTGAAAAAAACAGATCACATATCTTTTTTACAGGTGCAGAAGAGAATCTGTAGGTGAATTACGGAATAATGGCCTGGCCTCCATGCAGCCGATAGTCCGAACCGGAATGAATACCAATAGAATCGATCAGGCACTCTATCGCAATATTGTGAAGGCGACCTGTAATGCCATCAGGCAGGCGCAAATTTTTCTCCCGGCTGATGTGAAGTTCGCGATTTCCAACGCGATGGAACGGGAGACCAGTCCCGTTGCAAAAAGTGAGCTCCGTAATATTCTTGATAATCTTTCGCGCGCTGAAGAGTTGAAACTCCCGATATGCCAGGATACCGGGGTACCGGTCATCTATCTTACCATTCCCCCCGACGTACCTTATTGCACCGGGCTCCTTGATGCTATCCGGGAAGGTGTCCGGATGGCTACGAAAGTAGTCCCTCTCCGCCCGAATGCGGTGGATCCTGTAAGCAGGGAAAATACCGGGGACAATACTGGTACCGGAATGCCATCCATCCATGTAAGCCCCGGCAGCCAGCTTACCATAACCGTGTTACCTAAAGGGGCCGGTGCGGAGAACATGTCACGGATTGCAATGCTCCTCCCATCGGAAAAGGCAAGTATCCCAAAGTTTGTCGCCGAAACGATGCTCATCGCGGGAGGCCGGCCCTGTCCCCCGGTAATCCTCGGTGTAGGTATCGGTGGTACGTTTGACCAGGTAGCATCACTTGCAAAAGAGGCGCTCCTTCTCCCCGTGAACACCATGGACCCATTCGAGCAGGACCTTTGTGATACCGTGAATAAACTGGGGATCGGTCCGATGGGCCTTGGCGGAGATACGACGGCAATTGCTGTAAAGGTAAAACGTGCGTCCTGTCATACGGCATCCCTTCCTGTGGCTGTAAACGTGCAGTGCTGGGCATCGCGACGGGCCACGGTGGTGGTACCCCTGTGAGTGTCATTGCGTTACGAACACCGCTCGGAGAGGAGGTCCTTTCCCTCCGGGCCGGTGACCGGGTTACCCTGTCAGGACTTGTCTATACAGCACGCGATGAAGCCCACCTGATGATGGAGGAATGCGGGATCCCATTCGATCCCAACGGGGCGGCGATTTACCATTGCGGCCCGATAATCCTCTACGGGAAGGTTGTTGCCGCAGGGCCGACCACCTCGGCAAGGATGAATAAACTGTCGGGTTTCCTGCTGGACAACGGTGTCAGGGCATTGATTGGAAAGGGAGGTATGGGCGAAACAGTTCGTGAACAACTCAGGGGAAAGGGCATTTACCTGGCATTCACGGGCGGTTGCGCAGCCCTTGCCGCATCATGCATGAAATACCGGGGTATCTATTACGAAGAGCTTGGCATGGCAGAAGCAGTATGGGAGCTCGAATTTGACAAGGTACCTCTGGTGGTCGGTATCGATTCGAAGGGCAATGATATCTTTTATGATGTGAGCTGCAAAGCAAAACTACAATTCAGTTCGCTATTCAAATAATCTAAGGGAACAAACAGATGTCAAGGATAAAAGGACACCCGTATGAAGATCGAGATTGACGAGTCCCGTTGTAAGGGCTGTAACCTCTGCATCGCTGGATGCCCTTACAAGATATTCCAGGCAGGCAAAAAAGCAAACAGGAAAGGGATCCTGGTCCCACTGCTCGACCGGCCTGAGCGCTGTACGAACTGCAGGCTCCGGCACCTGTACGGCAGGGTGCTGTGCGGGGTCTGCCTGATGACATGCCCTGACCAGGCAATCCGGTTCCGGGAAGAGAGACCAGGCGAGACCGTTAAGGTGGCGATTGAATATTGAGTAAAACTGAGTTCATGCAGGGAAATATTGCCTGTGCTGAGGGCGCCCTTGCTGCCGGCTGTAATTTCTTTGGAGGGTACCCGATTACACCTTCTACCGAAGTTGCCGAGCATATGGCCATAAAACTCCCTAAAAAAAACGGGACATTCATCCAGATGGAGGATGAAATCGCATCTATGGCCTCGATAATCGGGGCATCCTGGACAGGTGCACGGGCGATGACCGCAACGAGCGGCCCGGGTTTTTCGCTCATGATGGAAAACATCGGCTACGCGGTGATGACAGAAACCCCCTGTGTTGTTGTAAATATCCAGCGGGGCGGCCCGAGCACCGGCCAGCCCACCATGGCCGCAGCAGGCGACATGATGCAATGCCGGTTCGGGTCACATGGTGACTACAGTGCAATTGCCCTCTGCCCGTCCAGCGTGCAGGAGATGTACGAACTCACAGTGAAGGCCTTTAACCTGGCAGACAGATTCAGGGTACCTGTATTCCTGATGGCAGATGAAATTATAGGGCATATGCGTGAACGCATCATTATCCCGGACAAGGTCGAACACATACCCAGGAGACCGCTGGCCCCTGGTGTTCTCCCGTTCCACCCGGAAGATGACCTCGTGCCAGGGTTCCCCGAGTTTGGAAAAGGGTTCGGAGTCCACGTTACCGGCCTTACCCACGATGAGCGTGGTTACCCGTGTGCAACAAACCCGAAACTCCACGAGCAACTTGTTATGCGTCTGTATAATAAGATCGAGCATGCCAGGAAGGAGATTGCCGACTATGTTGTTACGAACCCGGATGCCGAAACGGTCTTTGTTACGTATGGTTCTCCTGCACGCTCTGTGGAACAGGTCATCCATGATGCAGCAGGTGAAAAAATCGGGCACCTCCGCCTGAAGATGGTATGGCCATTTCCTGAGCATGCGATAGCTGAGTTCCCGAATGCGGCGCGTTTCATCATTCCTGAACTGAACCTCGGCCAGGTCGCACGGGAATTTGACCGTCATACGAGGGTCCCGGTAATCCAGGTCCCGAAACTTGGCGGAGACCTTCACCTGCCGGCAGAACTAAAAAAACTGGCTGGAGTGGCTGCATGAGTTACGAGGACTGGTTCCGGCAGGACCGCCTGCCACATATCTATTGTGCAGGATGCGGTAACGGGACGATCATTAACTGCACACTCGAAGCCATAGATGAAATGGATTGGAAAAAGGAAGAAACTGTCTTTGTTTCCGGTATCGGCTGTTCATCAAGGGCCCCCGGGTACATTGTCACTGACTCCCTCCATACCACCCACGGCCGAGCCCTCCCGTTTGCAACAGGGATTAAAATGGCGAAGCCCGGATTCCATGTTGTTGTGTTCACCGGTGACGGGGACCTTGCGGCAATCGGCGGTAACCACTTTATCCATGCATGCCGGAGAAACATCGATATTACGGTTATCTGTATGAATAACCAGATTTATGGAATGACCGGGGGGCAGGGAAGCCCTACTACACCTGTGGGTGCGCTCTCAACCACCACACCGTTTGGATCGGCTGAACCTGCTTTCGACCTCTGCGAACTTGCCATTGCTGCAGGTGCGAATTACGTGGCCCGCTGGACATCCTACCATGTGAAAGAACTGACAAAAGCAGTAAAGGTAGGTATGGAAACTCCCGGGTTGTCTTTTATTGAAGCCAGGGTCCAGTGCCCGACAAATTACGGCAGGAAAAACAAATTCAAACAGGTACTCGACCAGGTCGAGTACCTCAGGTCGCATTCGATGCTCAGGCAGAAATATCTCCAGCATGAAGAGAGGGGTGAACCTGTTCCTGATGCCACAATTGTCATAGGGGAATTCATTAAACGGGGCCGTCCGGTCATGGGGTTACCACGATGAGACACGAAGTACGGTTTTCAGGGTTTGGCGGCCAGGGGATAATCCTGTCTGCTGTTATCATCGGGCGTGCTGCGGTTATGTATGATGGTAAGTATGCAGTCCAGACCCAGGTATACGGGCCCGAAGCCCGGGGAGGTGCATCAATGAGTGCCGTAATTATCGATGACGAGCCTATTCTCTTTCCAAAAGTCACGGTCCCGGATATCTACGTCATCATGTCACAGGAAGGGTTCGAAAAATATGGTGCTTCAGCCCAGGAGGGAGCGGTTATGATCATCGATTCCACCCTTGTCCACTCAAGGCCGGCCTGCACCTGCATTGAGGTACCGGCTACGAAGGAGGCCAGGGAAAAACTGGGCCGTGATATTGTCGCCAATATCGTAATGCTCGGTGCACTGGTAGCAGCAACACATGTCGTATCTGAAACTGCCATCGAACGTGCAATTCTGGACAGCGTACCAAAGGGGACTGAAAAACTGAACCAGAGTGCCATGACCCGCGGGTTTGAACTTATTAAAGAAAGAGGACAGTCAGCATGAAGATACTAGAACACGAAGCAAAAAAAGTGCTCGAAGAATCGGGTATAACAATCCCGCAGAGCGTTCTCATCAGGTCGCCGGATGAGCTTGCAACGCACCTTGGGTCACTTCCGGATAAGCTGGTCCTGAAAGCACAGGTGGATGTTGGTGGAAGAGGGAAGGCAGGGGGGATCCTGATGGCGGAAAAAGCCAATGCAATGGTGACCGCAAAGGACCTGTTTTCGCGGGAGATTAAAAATATCCCTGTTAAAGAAGTCCTGGTCGAGGAACGGCTCGACATCGTGCATGAATATTATCTTTCTATTGCTGTCGACAGGTCAACAAAGCATGTACTCATTCTCTTTGCCGATGCCGGCGGGGTGGAGATTGAAAAGGTCGCAAAAGAAAACCCTGATGCAGTCCGGAGGGCCTCACTCCCCCTTATCATGCACGATGTCCCGCAGTTCATGGTTCGGGACCTTCTCGGGATTGCCCCGAAGGAACTGGGCCCGGTCATTAACCAGTTGTACCATGTATTCCAGAAGAAAGATGCTTTGCTTGCAGAGATCAACCCGCTCGTTACTACGCCAAAGGGGGTAGTTGCAGCCGATGCAAAGCTGATTGTCGATGATAACGCCCTGAAGAGGCAGGGTATCACGGTAAACCGCGACCTCAGTGAACGGGAACGTGAAGCTGAACGGTTCGGCTTTTCCTATGTCGAACTCGATGGCACGATAGGTGTTATCGGGAACGGCGCCGGGCTTACGATGTCAACCCTCGACCTGATTGAATATTATGGCGGCCGGGCCGCCAACTTCCTCGATGTTGGTGGCGGGGCTGAACAGGAGCGTGTAATGAATGCGGTCCGGCTGGTAGCAAGCGTCCCATCAGTAAAGGCGATTGTCGTGAACCTTTTGGGGGGAATTACCCGGTGTGACGAAGTTGCAAAAGGGATCATCAGTGCAGGGGTAACGCAGCCCGTAATTGTCAGGCTTGCGGGTACCAACGAGGCGGAAGGAAGGGGACTCCTGGCAGAAAAAGGGTATCAGATGCCTGATACCATGGAGCAGGTGGTCAAAGCGGCAGTGGAGATGACACGATGATCTTCGGGGATAAAAAAACAGGCGTGATTGTCACCGGGGCCACCGGTAACCAGGGTGCATTTCACATCGCACTGATGAACGAGTACGCGAAGAGTGTTGGCGGAAGTGGTGTTGTCGCAGGTGTTACACCAGGTAAGGCCGGGCAGGAAGTCCATGGTGTTCCGGTTTATAACAGCATTCGTGATGCGATGAAAGAACACGATGCCGGCGCCAGCGTTCTTTTTGTACCGGCCTTCGCAGCAGGTGACTCTATCATGGAATCCGCGAGCGCGGGCCTTTCTCTTGTGGTCGCCATTACCGAGCATATACCTGTCCATGATACCATGAAAGCCATTTCCTACGCAAAAATGAATGATTGCGATGTTATCGGACCTAATTGCCCGGGACTGCTATCCCCCGGGGAGATTAAGATGGGAATTATGCCTGTACAATTATTTAAAAGAGGTCACATCGGAGTGATTTCACGAAGTGGAACCCTTACCTACGAAATAGTTGACGAGCTTACGCGTGCAGGACTCGGCCAGAGTACCGTTGTAGGGATTGGAGGGGACCCTGTTATCGGCCAGACATTTACCGATGTCCTTGCCAGGTTTTCCGAAGACCGGGAGACAAAGGCGGTCGTGATTATCGGGGAAGTTGGTGGTGCCCTTGAAGAGGAAGGTGCGAAGTCAGCCGAAATCCCGATTGTTGCATACATTGCAGGAATATCCGCGCCCCCCGAAAAGCGGATGGGGCATGCAGGCGCCATCATCGAGGGCGGTGAAGGCGATGCCCGGTCCAAGATAGATCGACTGAAGGCGATGGGGGTCCCGGTTGCGTCACGGCCGTCAGAAGTGCCACGCTTAATCCACAACCTGATTTAATTTTTCAGGCTGGCGCGAGATGTATGGAATATAGGTTGTGATATCCGGGATCACCCTGGATGGGTCAATTGGAAAATTAAAATAAAGAGACAAGTACACGTATCATTACGTAACCGGTATTGGGATGGGAGACGCGAAATGATGAGAAATATGAGCAGTAAGGAGGGGAGATAATGAATCCGGCGGATGATAGCAATTCTGGTGCCGGACCGGGGCAGTACCTGGTACCTGGCGAGACCATTCTCCGTTATTCCAGCTCTGTTGGCATTAAAAAATTTTTCTTTAACGCCTATATTACTGACCGGCGGATTTTTCTGGTTGACCAGAACGAAAAAAAACCTGGATTCATCTCCAAGGAGATCCCACGTGATGTCGTTATGGGGAGCCATCTCGAGTCTCCCGGGTCCCCTCACCCATTCCTTGTGCTCACTATCCGGACATCAGAAGACGAGACAAGGACGATGAAAATTGCATTCGTCCAGGAGGGCAATGACCGGACTGCCGAGATAGAGGAATGGATAAGCGTCCTTCACGGGAGGCCGGTAAGGCCGGTAAAATCCACCATACGTCACCGGGACGTCCCGGTGACGGTACATAAGGCTGACCCGCAACGGACAAAACCTCAGGAAAAACAGGTCCAGCGGCAACATGGGTACCATGAAGCAGTTCTTTCAGGGACACTGCATCACCGTGGCACGGGGATTACCCGGCCGGAACCGGATAAGTCCCCCGCGACCAGGCCCGTACTCATTGAAGATGAGCGACCTGCCGCAGGCCAGAATATCGGACCTGTTCCGGATGGTGTGGAGATTGCATTCTGTCACCATTGCGGGAAAAGAGCACCTTCGAGCGCAAATTTTTGCCCGTTTTGCGGCACTAAACTTCATCGCCCTGGCCATTTCACCTGAGCGGGACCTGATTTCCTGGGATACCGGTAGGAATAACCTTTCATGACGTCCAGGGTATTTGAGTCCGGGATCATGCCTACCCGGCTCGTCTTCCCTTTTTGTGCGGAATTTACTGGTTTTTTTAAGGAGCCCCGGGAAGCCCTGTGGGGAAGCGTCTGTTGTTTAACAACATCAGGAGAGAACACTAAGGGAAACACGGTCTCATTATAAGTATATTCTACGGCTTTTATGAAACCCTCTCAATCTATCTGTTAGATTAGGTTATTCTAAAATTTAGTAACGCTCCCCGGGGCTCCGCCCCGACACTTTGGCGGTCCTGGTTGGGTTATGAGATGATCTCCAAATTTCTGAAATTTTCTTCCAATCCCCCCAATTGAACCCTGCGCATGAATTTCTTATTGGGGATGGGGCCGGGAGGGGGGAAATCCCCTCCTGTCAACGTATTTCCTCTTTTTTAAAAAAATATGCAGGTTTTTAAACAAAGCCGATTGCACCCTTTTTAGAGAACAAAAGACTCCGAAAAACGATGCGTGTATTTCTATATCCTGCTATTACTTCCTTTTTATACCTGTTCCGGCATTTTAGCTATAATTTCTTCTCCCCCTGTAATTTTCCGGGTTATTACCATCCTGACCCATGTATCTTCATGATAATGGTCCCTGATGTCCCGCTCATCAATTATCACCAGGCCGTTTTCCGATAACGCATGTCTGTATTCAGGAGTCATAAACGCCTTTTCCTTTGTGAATCCTCCATGTAGTTTATTGACCCCCTGGAATGTCCAGAGTTTGTATTCAAGGGTCTGAAACGGGTCATGGGGCAGTCCCCCCGGAGACTGGATAGTAATAAAATAACCTCCTTTGTTCAGGGCTCCGCTGATTTTGGGCAGGAGTTCAATGGATTTTCCACTCGGGTTTGAGGATGAGATAATCAGGTCGTACCCATCCCCAAATGAGTCTGAAAAGAAATCCCCTGGCAGGAGGTGCACGTTCTCCGCATTGTACTGTTCCAGGTACTGTCCTGCCAAGGTAACGACGTGGGGTAAATCAAACACCCATGCTTCAATATCAGGACGCTGCATGCCAAGTGCGATTGCATAGAGACCATGCCCCCCTCCAAGGTCAAGTACCCGCTTAACACTATCAAAACCGGGAAGACTAATAACAGCTAAAATTACCGCCTGCAACCTTCCTGATAAGGCATTTTCCGCCATCGCAGGAAGAGAGTACTCGCGGAAAAAAATTTCTTTGTCATACTGCTTTGGTCCATTATGGATAATATGGGCAAGCGGACTCCACAGGTCCTCTCCCATCCTGGCAAGTTGCCTGATATAATGGACCTGTGAATAGGGTGAACTAATAATCAGGTATGTTGATGCCAGGGTTGTATCAGAATAGTTACCATTTTCCAGGGTCAGAAGGCCTTCCATCACCAGGGCTTCGCAGAGCAGGCCACACATTTCCACATCAGAAGAAATCCGGGATGCCAGTTCCTGCGCTGTCACCGGGGTTGTACATACATCAAAAATCCCCAGCTCAACGGCGGCACTGATAAGCGAAAACTCCCGGAGACCCCGTATCGCAGCATCTAATTTTACAAACAATAGTCCAGGGTCTTCCGGGGGTTCCGTGATAAAGAATGATCGCTTTTCGTTCATGCCATACCTCCTGAAAGGTGATTGCACCGGATTGGTTTAAAGTATCCCAATCTCCAGTGACGGGTAGTATGATAAGGCCCCTTCATTTCGGCATGAGAAAATGCATAAGGGTTATTCCCCTGCAGTTTAAGGCTGCTATTCACGCAGCCAGAGAAAAATCACGGGTATTACAGGCAACAGTTATTCATTAGCGCCCCGGGTCAACTACCAACCTATAATATACTCGGATTGAGAAGTTTTAATGAAGATGTCTGGCCTGAATTCCCCGAATTATTTTAAAGGAGTCATGAAATCAATGGGGGTTGTCTTCGGGGACATTGGGACCAGCCCTATCTACACGCTCACCGTCATTTTTTTGCTTGTCCAGCCTAACCTGAAAAACCTGCTTGGAATTATCTCTCTGATTGTATGGACCCTGACAATTCTTGTGACAATCCAATATGCATGGCTTGCGATGCAACTCGGAAGGAAAGGCGAGGGAGGCACGATCGTGTTAAAAGAGATTATACTCCCCATGCTAAAATCGGGACGTGCAATTGCATTCTTTTCCCTTCTTGCCATTATCGGTGTATCACTCCTGATTGGCGATGCAGTAATAACACCTGCAATCAGTATACTTTCTGCCGTGGAAGGCCTGAGACTAATCCCTGGAAATGAAGCAATGAGCCAGAGTATCCTTGTTATTATTGCAGCATTCATTGCGATAGTACTCTTTTCTTTTCAAAAGAAAGGGACTGAAAAAGTTGCCTGGGCATTCGGGCCGATAATGGTCATATGGTTTTCTATCCTTGCAGTAATGGGGCTTTTCTATATCCTGCAGGAACCACAAATAATCCAGGCTCTCAACCCTTACTATGGAATGCATTTTATGGCATCGAACGGTATTACCGCGTTCTTCATCCTTTCACAGGTGTTACTCTGTGCCACGGGAGGAGAAGCGTTATTTGCCGACATGGGCCAGCTTGGGAGAGCCCCTATCCTTAAGGCATGGGGGGTCGTTTTTTTTGCCCTGATTCTTAATTATCTGGGACAGGGTGCATATCTTCTCCAACATCCTGAATCTAAAAATATCCTTTTTGAGATGGCATATACCACGGCACCAGTGCTGTATATTCCATTCCTGATTCTTGCTGTTGTTGCAACGGTAATTGCCTCACAAGCTGTCATTTCCGGTATATTTTCCATCGTCTACCAGGGGATTACCACGCGTGTTATCCCGCTCTTAAAAATTGACTACACTTCAGCTGAACTCCGGTCGCAGATCTATATCGACTCTGTAAACTGGTTCATGCTGCTTGCGGTTCTGTACATATTATTCCAGTTTGAATATTCCGAGCGCCTCGCTGCGGCGTACGGGCTTGCGGTGATGGGGACAATGACCTTAACAGGTATCATGATTACCGCGATATTCCTGTTGAAGCGGCAGTATATCAGGACTGCCATTGCATTTTGTGTGCTCCTGGTGGACCTGGTATTCCTGTTCTCTACAACATTCAAGATTCCAAACGGTGGTTACTGGTCACTGATAATCGCGGCGATCCCGTTCACCCTGATCATGATCTACATCCACGGCCAGAAGCGGCTGTTTGCCGCGATGAACCCGATGGATCTCCCTGAATTCAGGGAGCGATATACTCATGTCTATACTCATGTGAAAAAGATCAAGGGGACCGCACTCTTTTTTGCGCGGGACATCCAGAAGATCCCGAGTTATATCTCCCATACCATCTTCAATAACAACATTTTATACGAAGAAAATATCATCATCAGCCTTCAACAGCTCGACAATCCGTTCGGGGTGAGCGGGAAATTTGAGGAAGACCTGGAGACGGGCCTCCGGGTTTTCCGGATTGACTATGGGTACATGGAGATTATCAACATGACTAAAATACTCCGTGAAGCCGGTATACGTGAGAAGACGATATTTTACGGGCTTGAGGAGATCGTCACAGATAATCTTGTATGGAAAATATTCTCTGCAATTAAACGCCTTTCTCCGTCATTTGTGCAGTTCTACAAGCTCCCGTCCCATAAGATCCATGGTGTGGTAACCCGTATCGAGATGTAAAGCAGGGAATTTTTTTTGGAGGATTAATTCTGGATGGATAAATCGCAGGTACGTTGGATCTGGATATCAGTCGCATTCTCAACGGTAGTACTCCTTATAGTCCTCGCCACGACCTTCGATGCAAATACCATTCTTACTATTCTCAAACTCAACCTCTGGTTCCTTTTACTTGCTACCCTGTTACGGGTAGCCTCGTTGTTATTCTGGGCTCTGCGTGTCAGGACCATGTCAGGATCGCTTGGGTACAAGGTGAAATTTTCGCACTGCTTCAATCTCGTTGTTGCAAATCTCCTTGCCGGTGCAATTACCCCGGGGCAGGCTGGAGGTGAACCTGTCAGGATCCATGAGTTATACCGGGCTGATGTAAAAATCGGAGATGCAACCGCTGTCGTTCTTATGGAACGGGTCCTTGATGGCGTCGTTCTGGTCATCATGGGATTATTAGCTATGCTCCTCCTCGGGAATATATGGAGAGGTTTAAACATTGGCCTGATTATTGGCATGTTTTTCGGCCTGGCCATTATGATCGGGCTGATCCTTCTCCTTTTCTACTCGGCACGGAGACCTGAGCGTGTAAAGGTCTTGCTGACCCGGATAATTACCTGGGCAGGGACCCGCTGGAAGGGTAAGACCATGCAGAAGATTACCCGGTATGCTGATGTGGAAATGGACAATTTCTTTGCCAGCCTGCACCGTTTTACCACGAGCGGCCGGAAAGGACTCATGCATGGTACCATATTTACAACGTTATTCTGGGCATCCGAATTTTTCATTGCTTCCCTTCTCCTGCTCTCACTCGGACAGCCCCCGTTTATCGCTGAGTCCTATCTTTTCCAGCTGATTATCGCAATCGTGATGATGATACCGCTGACACCAGGCTCATCAGGTATAGCTGAGCTCTCGGCAACCTCACTCTATGCCCTGATTGTACCTGCATCAGTACTCGGGCTTTTCGTCCTTCTCTGGCGGTTGCTACTCTTTTATTTCAATATCCTTATTGGCCTTGTTGCAAGCCTGCATATATTCCGGCGGGAACTAAGAATTAAAGACGAAAAAGAGACAGCGGCATCAGAATTACAAATCTCCGAAAATGGCAGATAATTCATGACAGGTCCCCGAATCCTGCATAGATACGAGGATATCCGGGAGAGCCCGGACTGATATGAAAAATAGGAATATTTCCGGTTAATAGAACATTCCCCCAAAAAAATACATTTTGCGGTGACCCGGCAATTATATGTCCGGTCCTGGATACCGGTGTTTCACACCAATTCAGAGGTCCGGCATTTTACTCGCCATGTACCAGGCATGGGCGGCAAGGATAAAATAAATCGGGTAGTTAATCCCATACGTGTTGAATTCGCCGTTTGTAGTAAAGACAAGCGTTGTTGCATAGACATCGATCTGGAATATGATTATGCCCCACCATTTTCCAAGGTAGAAATAGCCCATTCCGGGCAGGACAAAATTCAGGAAACCCGCAATGTACGGGTTTTTCCGTAGTCTTGGTCTTAGCGAGAGCCCACGTGGGAGATAGGCAAGTGACAGACCGACACGTGGTGCAGCTTTCACGGCATTCCACCGTACATTATCATTCGCATCGCTCAGTGAACGATAAACCAGCGGGATGGCCTTTTCAGACCCGATAACTCCAAATGCCCTGACAGCTTTTTCCCGGATTTCACTATCATGATCGTTCAGGGCTACACTGAGGGGTTCAATTGCAGCCTCTCCAATTGCCACCATTTCCTTCCATTCCTGTTTGCCGAGGTGCAGGTAGGCATGCATGGTATCATTTTCAGGCTGCCAACCGAATTTATCAAGGGCCACAGCGGCCCCATACCTGACAAAACGGTCACGGTCTTTTAATGCCTCCACAAGCGGGGGTAGTGCCCGGTCATCACCGATCTCGCCAAGCGCGAGTGCTGCTTCCCACCTCACCTCGTTGTCCGGATCATGGAGGGCATTGATAAGGGGCTGGACTGCCTCCGGTGCCCTGATCTCTCCCAGTGCCTCCATAACCCCCAGCCTGATATGTTTGTTCCTTGACTGTAACGCCAGGAGCAGGTGGTTATTTCCCTCAGTTCCCATCTCCCCCAATGCTTCGGCAGCCCTCCACTGGATATCGAGGTCTTTATACATGAGTGCCCGGATAAGACCGTCGATATCTTTTCGTTTTTTCATCTCTTTGATATCCGGAGGTTCCGGACGGAATATGTCCAGTATTTTCAGTTACACCACCACGCGGTCAGGATACCAGTAAAACGGGAGGCCGTTTCCACATGGTTGTACATTGAGAATAGGTCGATTAATGCAGGGAGTTTTTTCCCGGGAAGGTGCAGGAACAGGGCATTCATGATATCACAAGTCAGGAATTTTGTTTCCAAGGTACCAGGCGTGCAATGCGAACGCTATCGAGTAGGGCACAGAAAGCAGGGGGATAACCAGGAACGGAAGCTGGCTCCCGGTTAGAGCAATTGTCATTAAATTTATCGTTATAAAGACCTGGAATAAGAGGAAACCGAACCAGTACCCTAGGTAATTGTACCCGATGCCAAGAAACATCAGGTTCAGGAGAGCGGCAATATATGGACTTGGTTTCGTTCTTGGCCGCCTGGCGAGACCCATTGGAAGAATGGTAAGCGGGATGCCACATTTTGGAAAAGACAAGGCTGCACGCTTCCTCACAAACGCGTCAGGGTCACGCAGCGCGATACTGCAGGCGCCCCTCGAAGCCGGTGTATGGAGTTCCCCGAGAGAATCTACCGCTGCAGCACGTACCCTGGCGTCCCGGTCTTTTAATGCCCAGAGCAACGGGGTATTGGCCGGTTCACCAAGTGGTGGTATTTTGTCCCATTCCTGCTTGGCGATGTAATAATGAGCCTCCGTAGGGATATCCTGAGGTTCCCAACCGAATATATCAAGAGCAGTTGCCGCCCCTGACCTTACATATTTATCGGGGTCTCTTAATGCGGCCACAACCTGAGGGACCGCGGATTCATCACCAATTAATGCCAGCGAGTATACTGCAGCCCACCTCACTTCATTGCTCTTGTCTTTCCTTAGTGTATCGGTAAGAGCACTGACAGCCTGGTGTGATCGTATCGCACCAAGGGCTTCAACAGCCCCAAGCCGGACTGCCATTTTCCTGTGTTTTAGTGAAGAAATAAGGAGTGGGACGGCTTTTTCACCAGCCTCAGCAAGTCTGTCGGAAGAGTTTCTCTGGACCTCCTGGTCAGGGTACCCGAGAAGACAGATGAGATCAGCGGTATTTCCACTCCGGATTATGCGCTGGACTTTGATGTCCCCCGGCCAGAATAACTTTTGGATATTCATAGGCCTACCCGGATTCTCTTTCTGGTGTTCAGGTTTTTTCAGCCTCCCGCTCATTTGACTACTGGGTTCCCAACAGACTACATCATCATTAATGGTCAGTCGTTATCTGAACAATACCGGATACTATTATAAAATTCCGTCAATTCCAAATCCCCTAAAGGAGATCCAACCGTAAACGAAACAATCATCCGGTGTTCCAGCGATTTGGTAGACCAGGCAGGCTTCGTTTTACATGAATCCCCGGTTTATGCCAGCACGGTAAATGAATTCTGAATTGAGGTCAATTAAGTGGTTCTATCAAAAACATATAAACGTTTGCGGGGTTACTTTGCCTGTCAATACCATATTTGTCAGGAATCTGACTTTTTTTAGAATTTTAACTTACTTTTTTCCAAAAACCACAGGCAGTATACATTCCTGGTGTTACCCGGAAACTAAGGTTATGTAATCGTTTAATCCATTTAACAGTGAAATTAGAGATAAAAAATTAAAAAAAACGGTAAAACCCGGATAATATTTAAATAAAAGGATATTTCCGATACATAGTTATAATGTCCTCGGATCTCCCAACATTTTAACTAATAACGCTTTCTGGGCATGTAGGCGGTTTTCTGCTTCGTCCCAGACTACACTCTGCGGCCCCTCGATTACCTCATCAGTTATTTCATGTCCGCGGTGCGCGGGGAGACAATGCATGACAATTGCATCCGGTGATGCATATTTCAATAAATTACTATCAACGGTATAGCCCTGGAATGCCTTTATACGGACGTCATATCGCGCTTCTTCGCCCATCGAGACCCAGGTATCTGTTACCACTACATCAGCATCCCTGACTGCCTGAACAGGGTCGTGCATCACTTCCACCCGTCCGCCAAGTGCCCTCGCTCTTTCAACTACCTCTTCTTTTGGTAAAAAGCCGACAGGACTTGCAATATTCACAATCATTCCGGTAATCGCTGAGGACAACACCAGCGAGTTACAGACATTATTCCCGTCGCCGACCCAGGCCACTTTGATATCAATCGTTGAGCCAAAATGCTCCCAGATCGTAAGTATATCGGCAAGCAGCTGGCAGGGATGTTCCTTGTCTGACAGTCCGTTGATAACAGGGACCTTTGAATACCGGGCAAAATCAATAATCGTCTGGTGTTTGTATGCCCGTATCATCAGGCCTGATACGTACCGCGAGGCAACCCGTGCGGTATCCCTGATCTCCTCACCACGGCCAATCTGGAGGTCCTGGGAGTTCAGGTACAGGGCATGCCCACCCAGGTCATGCATACCTACTTCGAAGGAAAGCCTCGTCCTCGTTGAAGGCTTCTCAAATATCATAGCGAGCGCTTTTCTCTTCAGTAGTTCATGAGGAGTTCCGGTTTGTTTCATTTTCTTGAGATGCTTTGCTTCCGTGAGGATCTTCTGCAATTCATCTTCAGAAATATCAAGAAGCGAGAGAAGGTCTTTTTTCATCGTATCTCCTTCATATGTTCAATTCTCTTCTGGAGCAGGGCTTCTGTACCAATATCACGACGGTGACTGACGTCACCGCCGACAGATGAGGCTGCTGATTCTGCAATTTTTTCTGCTTCAGCAAGCGTATCTGCCCTTCCCACGAATGCAATCGCCCGGGAAGACTGGGTCAGGAGTTCTCCGTTATTCAACTCTACATTTGCGTAAAATAGCAATGCCTTGCCATAGTCCCCGAATGTCAGTGGTCTTCCGGTTCGCGGGGTATCAGGGTACCCTTCCGGTACAAGGTACTTGCAGACCGTAGCCTCCTTAGAAAATTTCACTGACCCCTGTGATAGCGTCCCTTCAGTAATCCTGATAATAATCTCAGTCATATCGGATTCAAGGAGTGAAAGGACATTCATCGCTTCCGGGTCACCAAACCTTGCATTAAACTCAATCACCATAGGGCCGTTTTGGGTATTCATAAACTGCCCATATAATATTCCCCGGTATGGCTGCCCGATTTTTGCCATCACCGCAACAACGTCCTTCATGATGCGAAGGGCTTTTTCCCGGTCATTATGGGAAACAAAAGGCAAAGAATGGTCTGGCATACTATAGGAACCCATACCGCCTGTATTTGGGCCCTGGTCGCCCTCAAATGCGCGTTTATGGTCCTGGACAAGTGGCATGGGTATCAGGTGAGTGCCATCAACAAATGCCTGGAGGGTAAATTCTTCTCCGATGAGGCGTTCCTCAACAACCACCTGGCCTGCCAGTTGTTTTGCATAATCGATCGCGCCGTTCCGGTCCACGTGCTCCCCCATGATACGGACCCCCTTTCCACCGGTGAGGCCGACAGGTTTGATTGCAAGCTCCCCGGGGTATTGGGAAATAAATAATACCGCATCTTCCTGGTCGTGAAAAACGCGGTACTTCGGGCAACCGGCAATACCATGACGGTCCATCATCATCCTGCAGAACCCTTTGTCAGTCTCGAGACGGGCAGCCTCCCTCGTGGGACCTACGCATGCGATCCCCCGGGATTCAAGCTCATCTGCAATTCCCGCCTGCAGAGGGGCTTCAGGCCCGATAATTGCGCACTGGACTCCAATATCTGATGCAAAATCCGCAATCCGTTTGACGTTCGTTTCATTCTCGACAAGGACTCGTTTTGAAACAGACCAGACACCGGGATTTTTCTTCGCCATTACGGAATAAAGTTCTACTTCACTGTTGCGTGAAAGGACGCTTGCAATCGCATGCTCCCTGCCCCCTCCCCCTACAACAAGGATCTTCAATGTCATGTATCAGACCTACCGTCAATTATTACTGGTTACTCTCTGGTTATCTCGCTTGCTTTAACTAGTGCGTGCAATGTAATGTTATCCTTTGCAAGTGCAGCGGTTGCACCCTGCTCCCTGTCTACCACTGTCACGACCACGCTGATACTTGCGCCAGCATCCCGGAGTGCCTTCACACCGTATAATGCCGAGCCGCCGGAGGTGGTCACATCCTCAACAAGGAGGACATTTCTTCCTTTCACTTCCCCTATCAACCGGCCACTTTTTCCATGGTCTTTCTCTGCACTCCGGATAATTGCATAAGGACGTTTACCCGCCAGTGAGACCCCGACAGCGAGTGGGACTCCACCGACAGCGACCCCTGCAACGATATCTGATGGGAACCTTTCTGCAATTTCCTCGCACACCAGTTCCAGCAGATCCGGGTCTGTCATAGCTGATTTGACATCCAGATAATACGAGCTGGTCGCACCTGATGCAAGAATAAAATGGCCATATTCAACTGCACCATGGCGGATAAGCGCATCCGCGATCCGGTTTACCATGCTATCCTATCCCTCCGGCATTTTCTTTGTCCCACATCTTTGTTACCATGGGACCTCCTTCACACCTGCCAGGTACCCGATGATATTGGTTGCCCGGTGGAGCAGGGGGGTAATAATCAGAATTATAATCACAATCGGGACAGTCATGACATTGAAAAACCATTGCGGATCGAACACCGCTGTCAGCAGAAAGGCCCCCGCTACCAGGTCATACTGGTCTGCCACCGGCCAGGGATCACCCGGCTTTTTCCCGAGACGACGCTTGAAAAAGCTCTTCCCAAGGTCACCCAGCAGTGCCCCGGTTGCAAGGAGAAAAACTGCCAGCATTGTCAGCTCGGGAAAAAAATCCCATTTAAAAGATGACGCAAGTAAAATCTGGACAGCCCCGACAATAACCCCGCATGCAATCCCCAGGATAAGCCCTCTCCAGGTCTTCCCACTCCCGAAGAGCCTCCTGCCGTCGTTAAAATTCCTACCCCCATCTATGGGTGCGCCCCCTCCGAATGCAGCTGCCGAGGAGTTTGGGATATACGCTGGCAGCATTATCCAAAGAGCTGATACCAATGCAATTATTACTGTATCAATACTAATAACTGGAGCACCCCAATACCTAAAATAAAGAGCAGATATAAACATTAAGGTATCTAAGGGAGAAATTCCAGAAAAGGATGCAACGGTTGGAGTACTATGCTTATCAAAAAGACGAAGAGCCTGTGCCCTGTCTGCAATACCGTAATTGAAGCGGATATTGTTGAGGAAAATGGTGGGGTATGGATACACCGTTCATGTCGGGAGCATGGATCATTTCGTGATCTCTACTGGTCTGACGTGGATATGTACCGCAGGTTCGATACCTATGAGAATATCGGATCGGGAGTTGAAAATCCGCAGCGGGAGGGGTCGGAAGAGACCTGCCCTTCGACTTGCGGTCTTTGCAGCAACCACAAGTCTGCTACCCTTCTTGCGAATATTGACCTCACAAACCGTTGCAATTTAAACTGTGACTTCTGTTTCGCTAATGCCCGCGCCTGTGGATATATTTACGAGCCCTCGTTTGACCAGATTGTTGAGATGCTCAAACTCCTCAGGGATGAAAAACCAGTCCCGACCCCGGCAGTGCAGTTCTCGGGTGGCGAACCTACCATGCGCGAAGATCTGCCTGAGATTATCAGGAAGGCGAAAGAACTCGGGTTTCCGCAGGTGCAACTAGCCTCGAATGGCATAAAACTGGCAAAAGACATTAATTATGTCCAGGTACTGAAAGATGCAGGTCTTTCTACTGTTTATCTCCATTTTGACGGTGTCACCAGGGATACAAACCCGAACCTTGCAATCGATGAAAAAGCAGTTGCAAACTGCCAGAAAATCGGGCTTGGCATCGTGCTGGTCCCCACAATAATCCGGGGAAGGAATGACCACCAGATAGGGGATATCATCCGGTATGCTGCCGACCATATTTCAGTTATCCGCGGTATAAATTTCCAGCCGATTGCATTTACCGGTGCAGCAAGCCAGGACGATGTTATTAGAGGGAGGGTCACGGTACCAGACATTGCTGCAGCTGTTGAGAAACAGACCGACGGTGTAATCAGGAAATCTGACTTTTACCCGATTCCCTGTGTGTTACCAATATCAGCCTTATTTGAGGCATATGGAGGAAAACCGCAGATACAATTCACGGCCCACCAGCACTGCGGGGCCGCCACCTATGTATTTGTAACAAAAGAGGGACTGGTCCCCATAAACCGTATGCTTGATGTTGACCAGTTCTTTGAATCTGTTGATGCAATGGCGGAAAAACTGAAAAAAGGAGGGTCACTGAATAAGTACAAGACCCTGCTTGAGGGGATCAAGGGACTCCATGATTCCGTGAAAAACAGCGAACAGGGAAGTGCAATAGATTTCTGGAAACTTATCGGGAAAGCACTTTTGTTGCAGAATTTTGATGCGTTACGGGAGTTCCACTGGAATGCTCTCTTCATCGGCACCATGCATTTCATGGACCGGTATAACTATGATATCCGCCGCGTCCAGCGGTGCTGTATACACTATGCGACACCCGATGGGACGCTCATACCGTTCTGCACCTATAACTCAGGCCCCGTATACCGGGAACAGGTCTGGCAGAGATGGAAAAATACGGATGAATAATCATCCCCCATTTACCCGCAGATAACGGTAAATGCCAATAATTTCATTGTTAACAATCCTCAATTTCCAACGGGAAGTTCACACCCGAACCATGAAAATGCCACGTTCAAAATCTCTTCATATTGGTGGCCTTTCAGGAATTTTCATGGGAAACCCTCTCAATCTATTTTGTACATTTAGGTTATTCCAAAATTTAGTCACGCTCCCAGGGCTCTACCCTGTCGCTTTGGCGGCCCAGGTTGTGGATAGGATATGATCTTCCAAATCTCGGAAATTTTCTTTGAATGCCCCAATTGAACCCTGCCAAAGAATATCTTAACAGGGGTGGGACAGGAGGGGGGTAAACCCCCTCCTGTCGATGTATTTCCTCTTTATTTAAAATATGCAGGGTTTCAACAAAGTCCTTCTTACGGGAATTCCAGTTCCAGGAATTTTCCGTTCTTCATGGCAATTGCAGCGATGGCAAGGTCCTGGATTGCAAGGCCTGTGGAGTCAAAAACCGTAATCTGCCCATTATCGGCCCTTTTCTTTCGACCAAGCACGACTTCTCCGAGCGTCCCTGAAATCTCTTCCGGAGAGAATAACCCCTGCCTGATAGGAACATTGATCTCTCCCGAGTGGATGGCCTGTACCGGGTCATCGACGATTACCATTGACCGTTTGAGAATAGCAGGGTCAAGTTCCTCTTTCCCGGGTGCATCCGCCCCGATTGCATTGATGTGTGTCCCGTCTTGGATCCATTCATCCATTACAACAGGACTTCTTGAAGGGGTCGTCGTGACAATCACATCACTATCGCAGACAAAGGGTAGTGTGCTGGTCCTGCAGTCAAACCTGGAGAATTTTTTTACAAATTTTTCAGCAGACTCTTCTTTACGGCTCCATACGCGGACACCTGTAATTTCTATTTCGCGCGATATCGCCTCGAGCTGTGCTGCTGCCTGTCGTCCTGTACCTACCAGGCCTAAGGTCACCGATCTTTTCCGTGCGAGATACCTGGTTGCGATAGCTCCCGCAGCACCGGTCCTCAAATCAGTCAGACCCGTGGCATTCAGGATAGCTAGAGGCAGCCCTGTCTCAATATCAAGGATTATGGTAAGGGCCATCACTGTTGGCAGTCCCTTTCCAGGGTTCGCAGGATGCACATTAACACATTTTATTCCGGCCAGTTGCTCTGCGGGTAAATAAGCCGGCATGGTCCTGAAATCCCCGTTAGGGAATAAGATATAGACTTTTGGCGGCATCTGGAAGTTGCCGGTCCCATGTTCCCTGAATGCTTCTTCAATTGCAAGATTTACCTCGTGGGTATCCAGTCCGCTCTCAGGCCTTGGATAATACTTCATGCTCCTAATCTGATCTCCTGCCCGGATTTCCGGGTTTTTTAACAAAGTGTAGGGCTGGATAACCAAATACCTTATCGATCCCCGGAATTTTATCTCTCATCCTTCTGGGGTTAAGAAAAAACTGTGGACCATAGCAGCCTGCAATCAGTAAATCGAGTTAATACGGCCAATTTGGATTTAAAAGGATGGGTGAACAGTATATATCTGCCATGCCTTCGCAGCGGGTTTATTAAGTCCGTGTCCCATGGATACTTTTTATATTCGAATCCGCTGTACCAAAAGTCCCCGGGATATCAGAACAGACCGGTTCATTGCTCATTCATGGTATCTGTGATAACATTTGCATAACCTGACCCTTTACAGGTAGTACACCTGCAACACCCTGCAATTCCCGTTCCATAACAGCATGCACACGGTGTGACCGGTTGAGATACCATGATAAACCCTTTACCTTCGCAGGCAGGGCATGGCATACAACCGATCTTCCCGTCTCCCCTGCAATATGCGCAACTTTTCTTTGAAACACCAGACATTTCTACACTCACATGTAGTGTCGGGTTCTGAAATAACCATGCGGTAATGGCCGGCAGGTTACGTATTATAAAGATTTAAGGATATGATAATTCCCAGACGCCTGGCGAACAATTGAACAGGTACATAGGTCGAGTTTTGTTAAAAAATCAGAATACCCACATCTCTTTATTCTCTTATACAATCTACTGAAGATTATGTTCTGGAACATTATGGCATTGAATATAATCTATTACGATGTTGGAGCCCCGTGTTTCCCCTGAATCGCCAGGAGAACATCAACGTAATTAATAGTTGAAGCCAACAAATATTTCGTTGAGGGAATAAAATTCGGAGGATTATCTTATGATCACCATCGTTCCAAAACCAACCGATTCTGCCGGTGATAATTCTACATCAATGGTCACTGAAGAACTCACCAAAGCCGGCGCAGCCTACAGGTTTATAAATCTCGATACTATTGACCCTTTTTCTAATCCCTGCTCAGATGAATTGATCTGGGTATGCGGGCTCCGTCAGGACGACCACCAGTTTGAAATTATCAATGCTCTTTCTGTAGACAATCACGTCATCAATTCACCGGAGTCGATATTTACCTGCGCTAGTAAAGTAAAGACATCTGCACTCCTTCAAAAAAAAGGCATACGGACGCCGGAAACCCTTTTCACCGCCTCTTCAGAAATGGCTGGACATTTCATCGAACAGCATGGCAGAGTAGTATACAAACCCGTATACGGGTATGACGGAAACGGTATCTTTCTCATTAATTCTCTAGGGGAACTCGGAAAAGGCCCCTATTATCTTCAGGAATATGTCGCTAATGATTGTGATTACCGGATTTTTGTTATTAATGGGAGGTCTGTCGGAGCAATTGTGCGTCGTTCGGATTCACTTGCGCACAATATTCACCAGGGCGGTATTGGTATCCCGTGCATGATAGATAACGATATGGATGAAATGGCAGGGGAAGCCGCTATGGCTGTCGGGGTCGATTACGGCGGTGTTGACCTCCTCAAAGATAGGGAGGGTTATACCGTGCTGGAAGTAAATGGGACCCCCAACTGGCACTGCATGAGCGCCCCGATACCAAAACTTCTTGCAGAATACCTGATAACAAAGGAACGACAGTCCAGGTGTTAATCTCAGGAGATTCTTTCACGGTTCAAAATTTGCGTATATACCATTAAAATGTAAGTTTCCAGTTAACAAAGAGATGATTACCAGGTATTACTGGGAATATTCCATTTCTTTTAAGGTTTTTTCTGCCAGTTCCTTCATCCTTGCAGATATTCTTCCGGATGCGGAGAATTCCACGTCCTTCATGGCATTGGCAAGCTCGTTGCCGAGGACAAAAATCGCATATTTATGTTCCATTTTGCTCTTATGTGTCTGGTTAGGCAGGATTTTCAGGGAATAGTATTGTGCGAATTTAAGGTCCGGGTTGATGCTCTCAAAATAGTCCTTGATATTGAACAGCATCTGGTGTAAGGTAATTAATTCCTCTTTGTGCATTTTGGTATCATCCCCAAGATCAAATGGTAAATTTTATCTTAAATAAGTATGGGGAAGAATTTATTCAGGCGAATTTTATTAGTCTGATTGAGATGGGGCGCTTTATAATCCCCTTGAATTCGAGTGCGGCCACGTACTCCACGCCCGACTCGACCAGGTGGTCCAGGAGTTTCTGGTTCACTTCACTGTCAAGGACAACTCCCTTTATGTCACCATTCATCTCATCGAGTGACGTTTCTAAATCCCCAATTTTCATTTCACGGAGGATTCCATAATCCTCTGACAGGAACCGTGCAATATGATGTCCCCGTACTGCCCTGAGGTGGTCTGTAAGCGTTTTTGGGGCTCCGTGTTTTTCTGCAGTTCGTGATTTTGGCCGGCGATCGTCCGATTCATCGGGTTTTCCAACAGGTTCGGGAGCAGGAGCAGGAACGAGAGGTTTTTCTGTTATACCTTGTTCCGCTTCACCAGGAGCCTCTCCTTCCTCTCCCATAAAGAACTGGTCACGGACGTATTCTACCGGTACCTTGTTCCTTAGCGCCTTGATGACCTCTTTCCGGGTCATATCCTCAACACTTTTACCACGGGGTGAGTGGGCAACATAATCAATATCAGCCACCTGTAAGAGTTCCCGGAGTATCAGTTCTCCACCACGGTCACCGTCAAGGAATGCCGTAGATGTTTTTGTTTGGGTAAGCTCGATAATGGTCCCGGTGACTTTTGTCCCCTCGACGGCTACCGCATTTTTAATACCGTATTTTAAGAGGTTGATAACATCAGCGCGACCTTCCACAACGATAATCGCATCGGTATCCAGCACGTTCGGTCCTGCAGGAACTTTATCTTCCCCGATTACACTGATTTTTTCAATACGGATGCTTTCGCGGACATCATCCAGCAGCTCATAGCTATCGATTGAGGCATCGTTGAAATAACCGCTGAGCAGCTCCTTCGCTCTTTCAGCGATAACTTTCCGTTTTGCTACCCTGATATCCTCGATACTCTCAACGGTTACATGGGCCACACATGGACCCACCCGGTCGATAGTCTCGAGAGAGGCGGCAAGGATAGCCGTTTCTGCACGGTCCAGTGAGGAAGAGATTAGGATTTCTCCCTTTGTCTCACCCTTCCTGCTGGTTATCTGGACATCTATTCTCCCGACACGTCCGGTGCGCTGTAAGTCCCGGAGGTCGAGTTCTTCGCCGAGTAACCCTTCGGTCTGGCCAAAAATGGCACCGACTACATCAGGTTTCTCGACCACCCCCTCTGCAGTGAGGTGAATGTGAATAAGGTACTTGGTAGTATCAGACGAATACGTAGTAATGCACCCCCATGTGTCATGCAATAATTAATGCGCGTGATCATAGGTAGTTCCTAGTGGTATGCAGGATCTCTTAAAATGTATGATATTGTAAAGGGGTTTTACTTGTACCGGGGGATCGTGAGATTGGTTTTCGGAGTGAAATGACCCCCCCGGGAAATCAGGGTGATTTTTTACTTTTGTAGGACTTACGCGGTTGACCGAAAGATCCTTAGCCAATGAGAACCGATTGTAGGTAGTGAATCTGTAATCGGGGTAATTATTAGTGAATCCTCCACGATATACCGAAGAAAACTACATAAGATTTCTCATTGCATCATACC